>JBCDEB010000004.1:0-104226 GCA_039180005.1 Cyanobacteria bacterium P01_G01_bin.54
TAGGGGTTTTAAATCACTCCGGCTCAGCCTTCAAAAATGTGGTCGCAAGCTCCTGGCTATAAGCGGGTTGTGCGAAACCCCTACAGGGCTAACCTTGTAGGGGAGGGTTTGAAACCCTCCCGCATCCTGGATGTCCTGGAACCTAGACCCACTCTATCCCCGTGCGGCAAACACCCCGAACGGGCAGGTTTGAAACCTGCCCCTACCCAAATTCACAACAATCCCGTCTGAGCTAATCCTGTAGAGGTATTAAGTCACTCCCTTGATTTTGCTAGGATTGAGCGGCTCAGCCTTCAAAAATGTGGTCGCAAGCTCCTGGCTATAAGCGGGTTGTGCGAAACCCCTACAGGATTAGCCCGCTGAGGGGGAGAGGGCTCCCGACGGGCTCCGGCAATACCGGAGCCAGTATTGTTGATTTCATTGCACTTTAAAGGTTTTCGTGCTCTTGGCTTAACCGGAACTCACGTTTTATAGGTAGAGCTGATAAATAATCCAAGTGAGTCTAGGCTGGAATCAAGCCGCAACCTCCGCAGTTTCCTGAACTTGCGTGGACTGAGCGGCTTCAGACTGAAACTGAGCTTCCTGCGCTAAAAACGCTGCTAACTGGGCCTCGATATTCGCCTTGACTTCCTCGCGATACTCCAAGAAATGTTCAATTTGCGCACAAACCCCCAGATAACTGGGAATACCGCCACGATTGTGTTGATACATTTCCCAGAGATAGACCCAGAATTTGACCCGTGTCTCGCGCACAATCCCCTGTCGCCAAGCAATGACGCCCAGAGCCCGAATCATTGCCCAATCGATGCTCTTGCCCTGGGGCTTGCCTTTGCGCTTGCGCCGCCGCTCGTTGTGACAGGGGGCGGTGCCCAGGATACGGTAATGGCGATAGGTGCGATCGAGGAACTTGCTCGGGTCATAAAGCTGGGCAAAGCCATCGAGATATTCCTGGGCAATCTCTTCCACGGGGCGGGTGGGCATAAAGTTCATCAAGGTGGTTTGGTTGATGTTGGCGGACTTGCCCCGCAGGCGGCCTTCTTTCTCCAGGCGATGCCAGAGGGCGGTATCCGGCAGCGCTTGGAGCATACTGAAAAACGCCGTCGGAATGGTGGTCTTCTCGACAAAATCCACAATGCGCTGCCCTGCGCCAGTTTTTTCACCATCAAAACCGATAATAAAGCCGGACATCACCCGCAAGCCCGAGCTGATAATTTTATGGATCGAGTCGCTCAGCGGATCACGGGTATTCTGAAATTTCTTGGTCACTGCCAGGCTGTCTTCATCGGGTGTTTCAATGCCGAGGAACACCGCACCAAAGCCTGCTGCCGTCATCAGGTCCATCAGTTCTTGATCTTTGGCCAAGTCTACGGAAGCTTCGGTGTCAAAAGAGAAGGGATAACCCCGCTCTTCCATCCAGGGGATCATCGCTTTGAGCAACAGCTTGACATTGCGCTTGTTGCCAATAAAGTTGTCATCGACCATAAAGATGCCCCGTCGCCAGCCCAGCTCATAGAGGCGCTCCAGCTCGGCGATCAGTTGCTCCGGCGCCTTCGTCCGGGGCTTGCGACCGTAGAGGACGATAATGTCGCAGAATTCGCATTGAAAGGGACAGCCCCGGGAGAACTGCACCGCCATCTCGGAATAGGCATCCATCTTCAGCAGATCAAAGCGAGGGATGGGGGTGGCGGTGACATCGGGTTTTTCCAGGGCGCGGAACTTACCGGCGGTTTCGCCCTTGGCCAAGGCTTCGAGGAACATGGGGATCGTGATTTCCCCTTCGTCGAGAATCAAATAGTCGGCGGCCTCAACTTCTTTGGTCATGGCGGTGGCGTAGGGTCCGCCCACTGCCACAGGAACATTGCGCCGTTTGGCTTCATTGATCATCGCCACATAGTCCGCGCGCTGGACGATCATGCCGGAGAGGAAAACAATCTCTGCCCAGGCCCAGTCGGCTTCGGTGAGTTCTGACACATTGCGATCGACCAGACGCAGTTCCCAGTCTTGGGGTAGCATCGCTGCAACGGTAATTAACCCCAAGGGTGGCAGCATGGCTTTGCGACCCACCAGCTCCAGGGTCTTCTCAAAGGACCAAAAGCTTTTGGGGAAAATGGGGTAGATCAATAATGCCTTCATATGTCTATTTATTAAAATTTGCGCCGTTCTCACCGATTACGGGCTATCTTAACTCGGATCTCTGGCGATCGCCCCTCCTTCTCGTTGCGGCCCCAAATCCTGAATCCGATAACCCTGGGGATACGTGCGATTGGGCAGTTCGGTGTAAAAGTGCGATCGCTGGCGGGGCGGAAAGAGATGGGCAAGGTACGAACGGGTTCGCAAGCTCTGGCGCACCGTTTGGGTGAGCCATGGGGAGGGTTGCGCTGCCCCCAATGCTGGAACCATTAGGGGTTCGAGCAATGCATCTGCGCAGGGGGCGAGTACGGGGCGCAAGGGTGCGGGAAACCAACTCAGAAACAGGGTTTGGGTGGCTTGGGCGATCTGTTGGTTGGTGGCGGCATATTGAAACTGTTCAGCTTCATAGCGATCGTGGAACTGTTCAAATGCTGAATAGCTGTTAGGAATGTTGGTGATCTGCATGCGATCGCCCACCACACACCAAAACTGATAATAGATATCCTGTTCGATCTCGGTTAAGCTGCGCCAACCAAACTGGTTGATCCAGCGGATCGGTTCATAGATAAAGGTTGAGAGCACATAGAGAAAGTCTTCATTGCTGATCTGAAAACGGCCGTGGATGGCATTCATGCGGGCGATCGCAGCTTGCCCCCGCTCATGGTCATAGCCCCATTGAGCGATCTCCGCGATCAGCAATGCCGTATCGTCATAGCGCTTTTGGGTGCGATGGGTGAATTCTCCGGTTTGGGCCAGAAGTCGGGAAATGCTGGGGACACAAAAGGTTTTCAGCAGAGCAAATTCCAAGGCGCGCGTGACATCCCAGGGAAATTCATAGCCAAAGAGCTGATGGACAATCGCACAAGGGTCAGGAGCAAGGGGCGTTGGGGACATAGGGAGTGCGGGAATATAGACTGACGTATTTTATATCTAGATTCCGAGATCCCCCCTGATATAAGGAGATGGTTTTATTTTTCTACAGAAAATCCCCTACAGCAGAATAATAAATAAACCCACTTTCCCCAACAGAGAGCGGGCTTAAATTCAAAATCTTACCGATTTGGCCAAGACTACGATCGCTTCCGGGTGGCAACCCCCAACAAACCCAAGGCGGCCAAACCCACTAACATACCCGGTTCAGGAATTTCAGTTGGATCATCTTCCCCATTATCCATGGGATCATCTCCAATATTTTCCACTAGAGCATATTCAATATTGTCCATGCTCCAAGTATCAATTCCGTTGGAAGTAAAGGTCAAAGTGGAAAATTCGGTATCAGAGACAAACCCAAAAAAACCAGGTCTTAAAGCGGGAATCTCGATAGCAGGCTCTCCCAACCCCCAATCTATACTAGTGATACTCGCAGGACTATTACTGATATAACTGAAGTCAGCGCCAAATGCAGATATTGCTGATGCAAATTCTATGGTTAATGAATCGTTTGAATTGGTGACTGCCGAAACAAAAGAAGTACCATTGATACTAAAGCCAGAGTCAGGTGGCGCATCAATCATATTTAAGGCTGAGGGAATAAAGACACTCGTTCCAGATAACGTAAAGTCGCCAACATCTACAACGCCACCTCCCGAAAAACTAATATCCTCTGTGAAGCCGTTGAAATCTTCCAGCACGGTCGTTCCAGCCGCAGACTGGAAAGCTGCTCGATCGGTGTAGGTGGTCACAAGAGCCTCAGCCGGGGCACTATGAAGAGCGCCTCCAGCAACAACAGCCAAAATCAATGCACTATGCTTAATCATTAAAATCCCTCCCTAGAAAAGTACTTGAATTCATCTGAATCAACTGATGCCACGAACATTGGCGCGTCAAAGAAAACCGAGAAACATGCAACCCATTGCCTTGCAGTACTTGAAGCATAAACCATTCGATCCTGACTCTGATCAGGATGGTTTGAACTCGACTACGTTTGTTTTTCACTTGAGTAAATTGTACGTCCTACAATCAAAAACTGATTTAAAGATCTAATGAAGCTTAGGGATGTTTTTTTTAGTTTTCATAAAGTTTGCCCTCACCCATTGTTTTTCTGAGGCCAATTTTAAAGATTTAATGAAGGTCAGGGATATTTCTTATAGTTTTCATGAAGTTTATCCCAATTCGCAAAATGCCAGCGACAAATCAAGTCTTGTCTTTGAGAACCGGGCTATCCCTCCAGGACGGAACCGAAACCTCGGCCCTCACTGCTTGATCTGTAGTCCTAATTTCCAGAATCATTATTACTCCCACCTATCTTTTTTTCAAAACTAATGAGGTGGCCGTTCAAATGATGCATATCACAGTAGTGTTATGATGCATATCACGACAGCGTTATGATTCAAGATTTATTCGGTTTTGAGCAGTTTGAAATCCCCTGACTACGGCGAAGCTGTTTTATGCTCTGAAGAGAAAAAAGAAGACTCGATGGTTCTTGTGTAGGGGCGGGGTTTCCCCCATTGGCGTGAACTTAAGGCTGAAAAGCTTAACCTGTCTGGAATCCAGACCGTGGCGGGCAAGATGCCCACGCCACAGATCATCCATGGCCAAACCGTAGCGCAGGCGTCTCGCCTGCCAGGGTTGTTAATCCTCTCTGTCTGCGGTTTGGAGCTCCTGTCTCAATCGCCCTCAGGGCTTAGGTTTGGTGCTTAAGTTCACACCAGTGGGTTTCCCCGCCCTGCAACCTACTCAATTAATGGGCAGGATAGTTTTAAAGGTTGCGTGGGGGCAGGGACAGTGACAGAATTACTCACGATGTGGCTCATAGTAGAGCCAGAATACGAGATTGAATACCAACCCGTCATGACATGGTGACATCACCCCCAAGGGTGAAAATTTCGCCAACATAATGCACTGTACATCTAGACCCGAGAGCCTCCTTTCCCCCTTAGTCAGGGTGACGCCGCAGGCAGCCGGGATGAAAGTTTAACTCGGGTTTGCAGTTTAAAAACTCCCTGACCTAGACGCTGGCGGCTTCCCGCAGGTAGGGGGTCGGCATCGCTGGGAAGATCTCGCTTCTCAGAGCAGTCGTTTATGATGCGGCTGCACCAACCCGAAGCAAGCAACGGTGGTCTGGATTAAGTGTAGGGGTTGGGTCTCCCAACCCGACAACCCACTCCATCTGATTGACAGGATGATCGTAAACCTTAAGCGGGGGCAGGGAAACACAGTATATAGAAAAACAATAAACCCGCTTTCTCCAAGAGAAAGCGGGTTTGGAGTTTAAAATTTTATCGATTCAGCAAAGGTTATGACTGTTTCCGGGTGACAACACCCAACAAACCTAGAGCAGCCAAACACACCAACATGCCCGGCTCAGGCACTTCAGCTACAGCATATTCAACGTTGTCTAGACTCCAAGTATCACCTGTATTTGATGTAAATGTCAAAGAAGAAAACTTAGTATCAGAGACAAACCCAAAAAAACCAGGTTGTAAAAATGGAATCTCGATGCTAGGCTCTCCCAGACCCAAGTCCACACTGGTAGTACGAACCCTGGAAAGTGAATCATCGCTAATATAATTAAACTCAGCACCAAACGCAGATATTTCCGATTCAAACTCTATGGTGAATGAATCGACAGTATTAGTAATAGTAGAGACGAAGGGAGTGCCATCAATTCTAAAAGCGGAGATTGTATTATCAGGAGGCACATCCACTAAGTTAAAAGCTGGGAAAGGAGAAGTCCCAGACAACGTAAAGTCACCAACATCCAGAACTCCACCCCCCGCAAAACTAGCATCTTCAGTGAAACTGTTAAAATCTTCCAGCACGGTCGTTCCCGCCGCAGCTTGGAAGGCAGCTCTATCGGTGTAGGTGGTCACTAGCGCTTCAGCCGAGCCGCTGTGCAGAGCACCGCCAGCAGCAACCAGAGCCAAAATCAATACACTACGCTTAATTATCACAATTTCTCCTTAGAAAAGGTATCTATTTCAGCCAAATCAACCGATGTGACGAATGAGAGTGGTGCCAAAGAAGATGAGTTAACCTGTAACCTTTGATCTAACAGGATTCGAGGTAAAAAACACCTTATCTTGACCCTGATGCAAGATTTTCCAAAACTGACTCAGTTCTGTTTAACATTCACTTGAGAAATTGTACGTCTTAAATTCACAAACTGATTTAAAGATTGAGTGAAGGCTAGGGGGGATTTTAAAGTTTCCATGAAGTGTATCCTCCCCATCGTCGGTATTTCCTTGTATAAAAGGGTTCTAGTCGCAACAAACACCCAACCCGCCCCGGCCATCGCTGCGCGAGACCGCCCCTCCCGAGAGGGGATGTTATATGTTTCCCAGAGAAAATCCTCGATCTACAGTGGAATCATAAATAAACCCGCTCTCTCTTTAGGAAAGCAGGTTTGAAATTCAAGATTCTATCGATTCAGTAGAGTTTATGACCGCTTCCGGGTGGCAACACCCAACAAACCCAGAGCCGCCAGACCCACTAACGTCCCTGGCTCAGGGACGGTTTCTGGTGCGTCAACGGCTTCGGCAACCGCATAGACGTAATCGCTAGCGAAAATCTTCTCCGTCGAAAACACGGGGGGAATGCCGAGGGCGTCATTCGCATCGGATGAGCTAAAGGTTGATATCCATTCCATGCGATAGGAGCCCAGCGACGTCGGGCCATTGGGATTGCCATCATCAATAAAAAGTTCTTCATCGAAAACATCCCAGGCAAAAAAGACGCTATTGTCACCGTTACAATCCCAGGAACAGGGCGGGGGACCAAACTCGGGCAGGTTTTCAATAAAGAGCGTCTCAGGGCCCATTTGGGCCGCAACTTGGGTCGCAGCAGACTGCGCGAGTTCCTCAGAACCGTACCAGGGCTGAGCTTCGAGCAGGGCAAGGCTACCTAGCGGATCCGGAGACGTCCGGGGGCTGGTATTGGCCATACGGGCGGAAATTTCATACCATTGACCGTCCAGGGTGATGGTGAACGCTTCGGCAGCCGCACCCATTGCCAGCGTGAGAGAGACGGCAGCGAGGCCGGTCAGAGCAAATTGTTTCATGATGAGTTTTCAGCAATCAGACCACAATCAATCTTCGTGTCCAGACTGCGTGTATATACGCAACCTATTTCGCGCCTAGTATAGAGGGTTTCTTGGGGGTTTTGTCGGTTGACATTGCCCCTTTACTAAAGCTTTAAAGAGCGACTCGCGCCTTTGGCAAGGCAAAAGTTGACTGCATGGGACGAAATCCATCGTTCTCGTTGAGTTAGCTCAGGAGGGTGCGATCGCCTGCCGTCATTGCGTCCCTTTACAGTTGCTTCAAGAATGGGGCACTGCCAAAGATTAAGGATCTTCTTCACGTTTTGTTCCCCGAGCAGCAGGGTTGGCCCGCCGCCAAAGCGTCCAGCCACCTACGCCCAAGGACGCGGCGATCGACCGGAAAAACAATCGTTGCAGGGTGAAATCGAGGGTGGGGGGCACAGAACCATCGGAAGACGTCGCAGGTGTAGAGGAATCAACAATCCCCTTGAACATCTGGAAAAAGATTTCAGGCAGGATCAGCGTGAGGACGGCCACAACGAAGACGAAGAGGGCAGCATACCGATGCTTGAGCGCCAGGAGGCGAGTGGATTGATGAGCATGACGGTTGGAGCGAGGCATTATGGGGGTGATTTTTGTGGTGTGATCTTTGTGATAGGATTTTTTCGGTTTCTGCTCTATTTTAGGTTCGGTTCTCTCGAACTGATTAAAAGCAACGTTTTTCTCAAGCAAATTCCTTCGGTTTCTCTCCCTGTTTGATTCGGTTCTCTTGACTGACAATTCCTGGGCTGCTCTTGCATCATAAAACTGTGGTTAAACAAAGCCACCTCAACAACACTTCAATCGAACAAACAGGAGTTTACCCTTATGGCTATTCTTCACTGGCAACCCTTCTCTGAAATTGATACCCTGCGTCGTCAAATGGAACGCCTCTTTGAAGATGTTTCTGACCCCACTGCTCAAACTGGCATTAGCTTTCAACCGGCGATCGAACTCAAAGATACGGAAAACACCCTGGTGCTTAAAGCACAATTGCCGGGAATTAATCCCGATGATTTTGAGATCACCGTAACCCGTGAGCATGTCACCCTCCAAGGCGAGCGCAAGTACGAGAAAAACACGGAATCTGAAGGGCTCTACCGCTCCGAGTTCCGTTATGGTCAACTCAAGCGTGTGATCGGCCTCCCGGTGGCGGTACAGCAAGACAAGGTCGAGGCGGACTATACCCATGGGGTGCTGACTCTGAACCTGCCCAAGGTGATTGATCAAGCTAAAAAGGCGGTGAAGATCAACCTCGGTAATCCGCAACTCACGGATCATCCTGTGGCTGACCAAGGCTAATTGAGTTCAAGGTTCAAAGTTCAGAGTTCAGAGTGTTTTTAAGCCTGACATCCTGTGGATTTTGAACCGATGTTTTACTCTGGCTGTCCTGTCCAATGAATGGCGTTTGTCTCGTCTGAAAACAGGATGTAGCTCGATAAAAATCTTAGTAGGGGAGGGTTTCAACCCCTCCTCTACTGAGTCTGGCTTGAAAACGATTCCTTTTACATTGGATCACGTTGAGAACTTCAACAAATCCCTCAGCTTAAGATGAGCTGGGGGATTTTCATGATTGCAGCGAGAGCCTTTGGGCTAAGATCGCGGCAATCCCACCGCAAAAAAACAATGCCCGATCTTGCCACCGTTCAGGTTTCAGTGCCAATTGCCTGGTTGAGTCAACTCCAACAGTTGGCTCAGCAGCGCGATCGCGCGACCCCAGACCTCTTGCAAGAGGCGATCGCCCAATACTTAGGGGTTCCCCTACCCCAACGTGAGGAACGCCTCCACCAGCTTGAAGCCGAAATGCGCCAGTTGAAGGGGCAACTGGCTGGACTCAATCGCCAGCTCAGCCAGTTACAGCGCCCATCCCCAATCATGCCGGATGCGTCGGTGGCGATCGCCTCTGGCAATGGGCAAGGCGAAATCATAGCTCAGCCTCCAGAACCGGAGAACTGGATTGACGATGAACCGGATGAAGTGCTCTATGATTTCTTGCCCCTTGAGGAACGGTAAGGGGCAAGGCAGAGCGAAGAGGGCAGAATGCGATTCGTGCTGCTATACCCGAGAAAGGGTTTCTCCTATGATGGAGGGCAGGCCGTTTTAACCCTGAACCTCCCTGGCAATCCCCTTAGCAATGACAACCTACTACTACATTCTGGCGAGTCAAAAATTTTTAACCGAAGATGAACCCCTCACGGAGGTGTTTAAAGAGCGCACCAACCATTACAACAAGCAAGATAAAGAAATTGATTTTTGGCTGGTTAAGCAGCCCGCCTTTTTAGAGGCACCTGCCCTTGCCACAGCGAAGGCCCAATGTCCCCAGCCGGCAGCGGCGATTGTCTCCACCAATCCCCAGTTCATCACTTGGCTGAAGTTGCGCTTAGAGTTTGTGCTCCAAGGTGAATTTGAAGCACCGTCTGAGGAGATTCCCAGTCCCTTGGTATCGTTGGTTGTGTCCTAGATCTCAATTCGGGATAAGCGAAACGATCGCATTCCTCAAAGTCTGAAAATCTCAATGTCAAACCCGGTTGTCAGGGGGCCAGCCCCCCAACACCTCCCGCTGAGGGGCAATTTCCCCCTCAGACTCCGGTAATACCGGAGCCAGTATTGTTGACATCGTTGATTTTCATAAGCTTTCGTGCTGTTGCTTACCCAGAACTCAGGTTGCTTAATCAAGGGGCAGTTCCTGACCAAATACTTCTTCTATCGCGCCTGAGCAAGACCGTGTGAAGACGGTACGGCTCTCTAATTGGCCAGTAAAAACAAGCTGATTCCCGCCAAAGAGCTCCAGTAATGTTTGCGATGTGGGGGACTCGGCCAATTGAATGCTGTGATCAGGGGTTAGGTCATTCCAGTCAATGGGCAGCCGCGCAGAGGCCGCAATCACCGCATCGCTATAGAGCGCATCCGAGAAGATCGACAAGTTGAGAATGTCCCAAAATTCATCCGAAAGGTAGGGGAAAACATCGGTGATGGGGCGGACGGTATCCTCTTGCAGAAGCCAGACTTCAATAGCCCATTGGTCATCGGATTGGGGCGTAATCCGATTGACAATTGCGCTATCTGCGGTTTGCGATCGCCACTGTGTCACCGTCCAACGGGATTCGCCCCGAGCTAACGAAAAGTTGAACCAGCCGTCTCGAACCACAAGGGTTTCTCCCTGCTCCAGTCGAGATTGCAAGGCCTGACAATCGGGAAGGCGAGAGGCGATCGCCGCATCTGGATTACAAAGGGTGAGCAGCGCTTGCTGCTCACCCTCGCCCATAATCCATAGCTCGCCCCAACTTCCGCAGGCAAGGAGGAGCGGACTCACCGAGAGCAGCAAAAAGGTCGTTAGGCGAGAAAACAATGCGCTGGGTCTAGGAGGTTTACAGATTCAATTTCAAGGCTCAAGAGCAATTAGACGATGGATTGATCGAGATTGTGCCCAGCTGCGATTCCCCGCGTGAATCGAGATGAGCAAGCCGCGTCATTCCAGTGATACCCATACGCTCAAGCCTAATTCACCTGAGCTCTGGATAAGTAGGCATCGCGCAAAACTCTGAAACTCGGCATAATCAACAATACTGGCTCCGGTATTGCCGGAGTCTGAGGGGGAAATTGCCCCTCAGCGGGAGGTGTCGGGGGGCTGGACCCCTGACAACCGGGTTTGGCATTGAGATTGTAATGCTTTGGGGAATGCGATAATTTCGCTTAACCGAAACTCAGGCTAATTCCAGATCGTCAGGCTCAAATTCCCCCGATACAAAGGTTCGTGCCTCAATCACCCCCCACCCCCAGTGACCAAATTGCCAATTAAGCGGAGGATATGCAAAAAGAAATTGCTCTCAAGATCCCGAAACAGCTCAAAGGGCTTGCCGGGGCTGCCAAAAAACGGCCGCAAGGTCCAACCCAGTTGACTGCCCACAAAGCCATAGAGCACAAGCCAGAGTTTCATTGCCAACTGTCGTTGCTTCAGGGCGAGGTCCTCTGATGCAGTCAGCGCCACCATGCCCCGATAAAAAACTTGCACCCCAATCACACTGGCCAGTCCCAGAATAAAAATATTTAAAAGCTGGAAAAAGGTGTAATCACTCAGGGAGAGGCGAAAAAAGAGCGTAACGGGAGCAAAGCCCAAGAGCATGACGCTGATGACGCCCATGGCACCGAGCAAGAGCACCAGATATTGCATGAATTTACGTTGGGAGCCGGCCACGACTTCAAAGAAAAACAATGCGGGTAAACAGATCGCCAGCGTGATCAGATAGAGGGCTGGCAACTTGACAGCCGAGACCAAGATTTGGAGCCCGCCTTTAAACGATCCTAAAATCATGCCGTAGAGGGCAAAGAAACCGGAGCTGCAAATCAAGAGAGACAAGGCTGTGGCGTTGAGGTATTGTTCTTGCTTAACATCTTCAAAAAACTTGGGCCGATCGCGCAGAAACTGCATTAAAACCGCAAAGTGATTCATGGTGGGGATTCGCGTCAACAGTAAGGGGTTTCAATAAAAGTGTGGTGTTATATCGAACCGTCTGATTGGATTTTAGATGGAGCGGCCAATCCGTGCAAAAAAAAGACCCCGAACCCGTGTTCGGTGGTCAAAGACTATGTTCAGGAGAAGTAATGAATGTGAGGTCTAGAGGCAGCGATCGAACGAAATACAGTCAAAAAAATCTCAAATGTTAGAAGCACTGATCTGGTTTCGAGCTGCTCTCCGTTGCTCAATTTCTATCATCGGTGATCGCCCCGATCGGGAGTCTGATCACCATCCCCTCGGTTCTGTGAATTTAGTCAGGTGGGGGGGCGATCGCTATCAACCCGTTGGGTGCGGGGGGTCACACCTGCCAGCCCCAGGTGAGCCGGATTCCCCAAACCAAGATTAAAAGGGCGATCGCCGCCCCATCCCTAGGTCGCAACCGGAGTTGATGCCATTGGACGCGGTGGGTATTGGGGCTAGTAAAGCCCCGTACATCCATTGCCAGCGCGATCTGCTCCGCCCGCAGGAGCAAATTTTCCACCAAGCGCTCGACCACAATCAACCAAATATTGACGCTTTGCTTCATGCCGATTTGCTGCCAACGAATCGCTCGGGTGCGAATCGAGCGAGTGAGGTTTTGCACCTCTTCGAGCACCAGGGGAATAAAGCGCAGGGAAAGGGTCAGGGTCAGGAGAATCTCGGTGATTGGCAAGTTGAACCGGGCCAGGGGCTGCATCAGTTCGTCTAGACCTGCCGTCATTTCTTCTGGGGCCGTGGTGAGCAGGTAAAGACTACTGCTATAGACCAACGTAAAGAGCAGCGTGGTAAAGCGGATCGCCATGTAGAGGGAGTAGCGGGTAATGCGCAAATGCCCCAGATTCCAGGGGAGCCGTAACTCTCCCAGGATGTAGTGATAGTTATTGGGTTGGGGCAAGGCGTCGGTTAGCGCGGGCAAGCGGTGGCTAGCGGTAATTGCCAGCCCATCACCGAGCAGACAGGCGAGGACAAACACCGAGACCGTGATCACCAGCAGCCAGCCCATTTGTTGCTTCCAGGCCCGCCAGGGAATCCCTGCTCCCAGTGTCAGTAGGATCAGCACCACCACCCCAGCAATTCGCCAGGCATTACTGGCCCAAATGGGCGCGATCAAAAAGGTCAGTAGCCAACCGAGCTTAACGCGGGGGTCAAGGCGGTGCAGCCCGGTGACGGGTTGTTCCAGATAGAGACCAAGGGGGAGCGATCGCAGCAGATCCATAGGATGCTTGTTTTAAACCAAAACTTAGGTTGAACAGTGTAGTTTTTAGGACGCTCGCTGCAGGGGCAATCCCCCCGTGGTTGCCCCAGACCCCGCCGGGGTAGGCACGGGGGCAATACCCTTACAAAATAACGACCGGTTTCAAGTTTAGATGAGGTTCAACCAGCACTCTGAACTCTGAACCCTGAGCCCTGCCGTCCTACTCCGCGTCCGGATCGTAGGTGGAGGCCACATACAACTCCTTGAGTTGGTTATCGGTCACGGCGGCGGGGGCATCGGTGAGGAGCGACCGGGCCTGTTGGGTTTTCGGGAAGGCGATCACATCCCGGATAGACTCCGCGCCGGCCAAGAGCATCACCAGGCGATCGACACCATAGGCAATCCCACCGTGGGGTGGCGTGCCATAGTCGAGGGCATCCAGCAAGAAACCAAACTGCTCCTGCGCCTGCTCTAACGGCAAACCGATCGTCTCAAACACTTGCTCCTGCACCGCCCGCTGATGGATGCGGATGCTACCACCGCCGAGTTCAATGCCATTGAAAACGAGATCATGGGCTTGGGCACGGGCGGTTTTGAGATCAGCGAGATCCTCGGGGTGAGGGGCGGTAAAGGGGTGGTGCAAGGCTTCAAGGCGCTTTTCGTCAGCGTTCCATTCAAACAGGGGAAAATCCGTCACCCAGAGCAAATTCACTTGGCTCGGGTCAATCAGTCCGAGCTGCTCACCGATCACCTGGCGGAGGCGATCGAGGGATTTATTCACGGTTGCGGCATCTCCTGCGCCAAAGAGCAGGAGCATACCGGGCTGGGCTGCCACGGCGTCCAGGAGGTGCTGCTTTTGGGTCTGGCTGAGGTTGTCTTTGATCGCGCCGATGGTTTCAATCTCGCCACCCTCACGTACGCGGATATAGGCAATGCCCTTGGCCCCGGCGATCGTGGCTTCTTTGAAAAGATCACCACCAGGCTTGATTCGCACATTGGAGATGCGATCGCCCTCGGGAATTGGCAAGATCTTAATAATGCCACCACTTTTGACCGCCCCGGAGAAGACTTTAAACCCTGAATCTTTGAGAATGGCCGAGACTTCAACCAACTCTAAGCTAAAGCGGGTATCGGGGCGATCGGTGCCATAGCGAGCCATGGCTTCGGCATAGGTCAGGCGCGGGAAGGGGGTTTCCAGCTCAATGCCCTTCACGGTCTTGAACACATAAGCGGTCAAGGCTTCATTGAGGGTCAGGATTTGTTCCTGGGTCATAAAGCTCATCTCCAAGTCCATCTGGGTGAACTCGGGCTGGCGATCGGCTCTCAAGTCTTCATCGCGGAAGCAGCGGGCCAATTGGTAGTAACGCTCCATGCCCGAGACCATGAGGATCTGCTTAAACAGTTGGGGCGACTGGGGCAGGGCATACCATTGCCCTGGACTCACCCGTGAGGGCACTAAATAGTCCCGTGCCCCCTCAGGTGTGGCTCGGGTCAGGATCGGGGTTTCAATTTCCATAAAGCCTGCCTCGTCTTCCAGGAAGCGACGCATGGCCTGAATCACCGCATGACGCAGTCGCAGGTTCTTGGTCATCTGCCCCCGACGCAGATCAAGGTAACGGTATTTGAGGCGCAGTTCTTCTTTGACCGTTTCCCCCTCTGCCGCCACCGACACTTGAAAAGGCAATTGCTGCGCAACGGCGTTGAGTACTTCAATTTGGTCGGCGTAGACCTCGACTTCACCCGTTGGCAACTTGGGATTGAGCGAATCCTCAGGACGCTGGCTGACGCGGCCGATGATCCGAATCACGTATTCGTTGCGGAGTTTGGCGGCGTCGTCATGGGAGTCGGGGGTGCGCTCCGGATCGCTAACGACTTGAACAATGCCGGAGCGATCGCGCAGATCTACAAACACCACATTGCCATGATCACGGCGGCGATCGACCCAGCCGCAGAGTGTTACGGTTTCGCCAATATGGGTTGGGCGCAGGGCCGCACAGTTGTGGGTTCGCATGGTTTCAAGTACAAGCGTTGAATAAAAGCAGACAGCGGCTTCTCAGCGTAACAGAATATGAATACTTTGCCCATTATGGGGGATTAAGGGGGCATCATGGAGCCAGTTTTGTACAGTGAGCTTGCTAGGACGTTTTTTATGGGTTTGTTTGACGCTTTTCGCAAGGGAAACATTGAGAAAAAGCAAATTACCTTGGGACCCGCTGAAGGGTTTGCCGCCATCATGCTGCTGGTGGTTGCCGCCGATGGCTACCTCGCCGATGATGAGGTGCGCCTGCTCAACATTACGCTCTGCCGGATGCGCCTGTTTCGCAGCTATTCTGAGGATGTGATGCGGCGGATGTTTGATAACCTCTGTGGCACATTGCGACGTGATGGCGGCAAGGCCCTCTTTGAGGCGGCGATCGCCACCCTACCCCACGATCTCTACGAGACGGCCTTTGCGATCGCCACTGACCTCGTATTGGCAGACGGTCAAGTCACCCAAGAAGAAGAAGATCTCTTGGGTAGTCTCTGCCGTGCCCTAGAGCTGCCGGAAGACATGGTGAATAAGATCATTGAAGTGATGATGATCAAAAATCGCGGTTAGATTGCACTCGGGGCTCTTATTCATTAACGCTAAAACACTAACGTTCAGGAGGGTTTCAAACCCTCCCCTACTGTGTATTTTGTTTTAGGGGCACACAACTCGAAGCCGATCTGGCACATTCCGACGCGGTTTAGGGCGCGTCATCAATTAATCTCAGAAGCCTGACGGGACAAGCGATAGAGCGCCCGACCCCAAAAAACAGGAAAAGGGGCTGTAAGCTAGACGCAGCAATAGTTTGAAATCTAAATGATGACAGCCCCTAGGGAACTCGCCGCTTCAAACGTTTCGCCATCAAAACAAATGCAACCCTTTGATACCCAACCCCTTCCCCTCACTCCCGATGTTATTGCTCCCGATGGCTCCAACGTCCGCATTTTACTGGGTCTTCAAGGAGGGGGCATGGCTCACTTTGAGCTGCCGCCTGGTGCAGTGTCGCGGGCAGTGACCCATTGCACGGTAGAAGAAATTTGGTTTATCCTGTCGGGGCAGGGCGAGATGTGGCGTCAGTGCGCCGGACAGGAAGAGATTGTCACCGTGGCGGCTAGTATCTGCCTCACGATCCCGTTGGGTACGCAGTTTCAGTTTCGCTGCCTCGGCGAGGAACCGCTGCAGGCGGTGGCGGTGACGATGCCGCCTTGGCCGGGCGAGAACGAGGCCATGGCTGTTGAGGGAATTTGGCAACCCACGGTTTAGGGATTAACTCGGCTCAATCCGCATTAACGGTTGGCCAAATTCAACCGACTCGCCATTTTTGACCAAAATTTCCACTACCTTACCGTTGGTTTCGGCTTCAATTTCGTTCATCAGCTTCATCGCTTCGATGATGCAAACGGTCTGATTAGAGGTCACCTGATCGCCAATTTGCACAAAGGGGTCTTCATCGGGGGCAGGCGCATGATAATAGGTGCCCACCATGGGAGAGGTCACCTCAACCCAGTTGGGGTTGACTGGAGCGGGGGCTGGTGCCGGTTCACTCGCTGGGGCCGCCGGGGTTGCCGCCGGGGTAGCCACGGGGGGCGGCACGGCGGGAGCAGCCGTAATGGCGACAGGTTGAGGTGCGATCGCAGCGCCCTTTTTGATCGTGAGTTCAAAGGCATCGCTCTTGAGACTAAACTCCGTCACATCGGTTTGGGCGATCGCCGCCAATAACTCCTGCACCTTATTAAAATCCACTGCCACCGGTTTTTCCCCGCTCAAATCATTAATTCAAAATGCAATCCTGTTGGGTCGCTGCTGCCTCGGCCCCGTTACTTCTCCCGACCCAGATAACTATCATCCCGAGTGTCGATCTTGATTTTCTCACCAATGGAGATAAAAAGCGGCACCATCACCTGCGCTCCGGTTTCCACGATCGCTGGCTTTGTCCCACCTGTTGCCGTATCTCCCTTCACACCTGGGTCAGTTTGGGTCACTTCCAGCACCACCGAGTTCGGTAACTCCACCTCAAGCACCTGGTCTTCACAGGTCACAATGCTAACCTCCATTTCCTCTTTGAGGTATTTGACGCGCTCGCCAACTTTCTCAGGGGGCAGGCGTAGCTCGTCATAGCTTTCCATATCCATAAACACCAAGTCAGACCCATCCCGATAGGTATGTTGCATGGTGCGCTTTTCGAGGAGGGCCTGAGGAACGGTTTCTCCAGCTCGGAACGTCCGCTCCACCACATTGCCACCTTGCACATTCTTGAGTTTAGTGCGCACAAATGCCGAGCCTTTACCGGGTTTGACATGGAGAAACTCCACTACTCGCCACACGGAACCATCGAGCTGGATCGTGGTACCCGTTCTGAAGTCGTTACTCGAAATCATGTTTTTTGGAGCACAGAGGGACAATTCGCCCTTAATTGTACCCCTGATGGGGCGCACGCCCTAACGCAACGAGCGGCAGAGCAAACTCGCCAACCGGGGGCGAACCCTCCGGGTTTGCTTGGCGGTCTAACGTAGTCTCCTAACCGTAGTCTTCTACAATTTCAGATAAATAGGTTGAACCGAACAAGAAGGAAACGAACCGTAATGATTGAAAACCGACTGTCAGAGATTTGTGCGATCGCCCGTAACGTTGCCTGGGGCGCAGCCGATATTCTGCGCGCCTACTATCGCGGTGAGACCGACCTCGATGTTAAAGACAAACAGGGCGATCCGGTGACCGCTGCGGATTTGGCTGCCAACCATCACATTTTAGAAACCTTGCAAACGAAACTCGCGGACGAGCCCTTTGGCTACTTGAGTGAAGAAACCTATGATGCCGCAGCGATGACCGTCACCCCAGGAGACTGGGTCTGGATTATTGATCCGCTCGATGGCACCCGAGACTTTATCGAAAAAACGGGCGAATATGCAGTGCATATCGCCCTGGCCTATCAGGGGCGTCCCCAGATTAGCGTGGTTGCCATTCCCGAAGATGAAACGGTCTATTGGGCAATCAAGGGTCAGGGCACCTATCGGGAGCACCGGGATGGTACGACGGTAAAAATGCAGGCATCAGGGCGCGATCGCATCGAAGACCTAGTGCTCGTTGCCAGCCGCAGCCACCGCAATCAACGCCTGAATACCATGCTAGAGCGGATCCCCTTTCGCGATCGCAAATTTGTCGGCAGCGTCGGTCGCAAAGTGACCACAATCCTAGAGCAAGACACCGATGTCTACATCTCCCTCTCAGGCAAATCAGCCCCCAAGGATTGGGACTTTGCCGCACCCGAACTGATTCTCACCGAGGCGGGCGGGCAATTTACCAGTTTTGAGGGCCAGGAGCTCCTCTACAACCAAGGAGATGTGCGGCAATGGGGTGGTCTGATGGCCAGCAATGGCCCCTGCCATCAAAATCTCTATCAGCTCGCCACCCAGATTCTGACGGAGATTGACGCTACTGCCGAGGCTTAAAACGATTTGCGTTAGACCCCAACACTAGATGCTCAAAACTCTCTGGGGCAGGGGTCTACAAATTGCTTATCGTCGTTTGATTCTAATTGATGATCATCATGGTGCAAAATAGGGCAGATTGAGTGATGAGAATAGAACCTAAGATGCAGCGGTGGCAGATTATTGGCTTAATCACCTTCGGGATTTGGTGTAATGGCAGTATCGGTTTTGGCCAGGAACACCCCCCGATAACCATTGTCCAAACGGCGGAAAATGCGGCCCTAGATCGCGCTAACACACTGTTGCAGCAGGTTAGCGTTCTCTACGATGCTGGGCAGTACACTGAAGCGATTCCCCTGGCTGAAGAAGCCCTAGCCATTCGACAACAAGAACTCGGAGCCGATCATCTTGATGTAGCAGCCAGCCTAACTTGGTTAGGCTTTATGTACAACAAGCAAGGAAGATATACAGAAGCTGAACCACTCCACCTTAACGCTTTAGCTATCTACGTGCATACATTAGGGAATAACCATCCCTATGTAGCCGCAAGCCTCACTAATTTGGCTGTATCATACCGAGCCCAAGGGAGATACGCAGACGCCGAACCCTTATATATTGGAGCTTTAGCAATTCGGAGAGAGCAGTTCGGAGCTAGTCATCCCAAAGTAGCAGAAAGCTTCAATAATTTGGCGATACTCTACATGGAGCAAGGGAGATATGCCGAAGCGGAACCCCTTTACCTCGAAACTTTAAGTATTTCACGAGAGACGCTAGGTCGTGCTCATCCCGATGTAGCCACCAGTCTCAATAACCTGGCAGGATTGTATCGATTACAAGGACGATACAGAGAAGCAGAGCCCCTCTACCTAGAGGCATTGGACATCAGCATAGAAGAACTCGGTCGTGCTCATCCTGATGTGGCAGGACACCTCAACAACTTGGCAGAACTGTACCAAGCGCAGGGAAGATACGCAGACGCCACGCCCCTCTATCTTGAAGCTTTAGATATCCTACGCGCGACCCTAGGGAACAAGCACCCCCATGTGGCCACCAATCTCAACAACCTGGCAGTACTTTACGAAGTACAGGGGAGATATGCCGAAGCGGAACCCCTCCACCTAGAGGCTTTGGACATCAGCATAGAAGAACTCGGTCGTGCTCATCCCGATGTGGCAGTAAGCATCAATAACTTGGCAGAATTGTACCGAAGGCAAGGGATGTATGCCAAAGCAGAACCCCTTTATCTCGAAGCCTTGGACATCTTGAGAGAGACGCTAGGGCAGGAGCATCCTCATGTGGCACAGAACCTTAGTAATCTAGCAGTACTTTATATGGCTCAAGGGCGATATGGCGAAGCGGAACCCCTCCACCGCGAAGCTTTAGCTATTCGCAGAGAAGCGCTAGAGCAAAACCATCCTGATGTGGCACAGAGCCTCAACAACCTCGCCGGATTGTATCGAGAGCAAGGACGGTACGCAGAAGCGGAACCCCTCTATCTCGAAGCGTTAGTCATTGTGTTGCAGCAGTTGGGTGAAAATCATCCCCATACTCAAATTGTTCGGCGAAATTTTAGACGACTCATTATCCAGGCTGATCAAGCCGGTCGGACAGAGCAGTTGAGTAATCACCCAGAAACGCAGAAGATTCTGGAACAGATCCGCCAGCCAGAGGGCTAGCTGTTGAGTCTAGAGAATCTTTGAGGGGGTTATCACCTAAAACTAGAGGCTGTCATCATTTAGATGTCAAGCTCTGACTGTGACTGGCTTATCCCTCTTTTGTCATGCTGGACATAGAATAAAATTACCAAATCTTAGAAGTCAAGCAGAGCAAGCTTTTGAATGATTTCAAACTGATAGAAACTCAAAATAATCTTGTTTTCCTGAAATCCTTATATATCAAGGGTTCTGGAATTCCCTCTCCCGAAAGTGACAAAAGCGGGTTATACCAACGAGTCATGACGGGTTATCACCCTCTTTTCCTGTTGTTGGGGTCGGGCGCTCCATCTCTTGTTCCATCAGGCTTCTGCGGTTAATTAATGACACGCCCTAATATAGGGCAAGGCATTTAGTCATCAGACTAGATGGTCTACAAGGGACAGCTCTAGCTGTGCTATCATAAACAACTCGATGCGGCGGCATAGCCAAGTGGTAAGGCAGGGGTCTGCAAAATCCTTATCGTCGGTTCGATTCCGACTGCCGCCTTAACCCCAAAAACACTCCAATCCTAGCTAGAGCAAGGGCTGGAGTGTTTTTGGGTTTTGAGGCACTGGGAACAACCAAGGCCTTGCCGTTTAAAGGGTATAGGTCAATCCTTCCACCAACGCGCCCGGTGTTAGGCTGCCCCCCAGATCGCGGTAGCCATAACTGCCCACATCCATCACCAGGGTCTGGGCTTGGGTCAGGGCCAGGAGTTGATCGCCAAACAGGCGATAGAGGCTCTCGTCAAAGCGCAAATCTTCGATGGGGGCGACAATCTCACCGTTTTCGACCCAGAAGCAGGCATATCGGGTCATGCCAGTGATACGCCCAGCGGGGCGATCGCTCCAATTGAGGTAGTGTAAGTTGGAGAGGTAGAGCCCGGTATCCAAGGTTTGGAGGATCGCGTCGCTGGCTAAATTTCCGGGGGCAACCTCGGGCGATCGCAGCCCCTCATAGGCGTCGGCCCCATTGGCCACCAAGCCATATTCCTTCGCAGTGCGCTCCGAGATCATCGTCTGGGTCAGCTCGCCCTGGGTGATCACCGGAATCTCTAGAGGAGCCATGACGCCGCGATCGTTAAACCGAGGGACAAGCCCAAGAGCAAAATTGTCCCGTAGGGAAAACAGGGGTGAAAGCTGCGCCTCGCCCTGGCGCAGCCGTTGCAGGGCACTGCCCCCCCGCCGCATTGCACCCTCGCTGACTGCCCCCCAGGCAAACATCCAGATCAGTTCTGCTACAGCTACAGGGGCTAGATAGGTGCGGTATTGCCCCTTGGGCACGGCCTTAGGGGGACGCGCTAGCTGAGCGAGTTGCTCGCGAGCTTGGACGAGCGTTGCGGTGTAAGCATCCGGTTGCCAATGGCTACCCGCAAAGGTGTCATGCACCGCCTGACCCGCTGGGGTAAACAGGGAATAGTCCAGCGTAAAGGTATCGGTTGCAAACCAATGGGACTGACCCAGGGAATCGGCGTAGCCCCGGATTTGTGTCCCGGCGGCGTAGATACCCACGGCATCCAGACTCGTGAGCGGGGTGAGAATTTCGTCGGCAGCAGCTTTGGGATCGAGCAGTTCTCCCGTGTAAACATCATGACTCCGGGCCTGGCCTGTCGGCAGCACAACATAGGGATCTTCTGGCAGTATTGCCAGCTCGGCTCGAAGTTCCAGCAGTGCGCCCTGAAGGCGGAGCCAGTCGGTCTCGAAGTCTCCGGTATAGTCTCCGGAGCGATAGGCACTACGTTGGGGCGTTAGCAACGTTAAAGCCCAGGTGCCAGCGGTGACACAGCCGCTTTGGCGCACCTTGGCTTGGTTGAAGCGCAAAAACTGGCTGCTTTCGGCGGTTAGCGCTAGGGTGAAGGCTTCCTCGCCCTGGAGCTGGTCACGGAGCTGGGTCGCAATCCGTTCAAAGCCTTCGTGCGTGGGACGTGGGTTCGCTGTATTCATCTCTTCACTCATCCTGCCCCACCAAAGACTTCGATGTCGGCAAAGGCACAAACCGGGGCGGCATGGCCCACTCGCATGATCTGGTTGGGCTCGCCTTTGCCACAGTAAGGGGTGCCATAGACGCGCCAAGTATTGCGATCGCCCACCTGCACTAAGCTCTGCCAAAACTGGGGGGTGGTGGCCCGGTAGTTGGGATTGCGCAACGTGGTGGTGAGCCGACCGTTTTCGATGCGCTTGGCATATTCACAGCCAAACTGAAACTTGTAGCGTTGGTCATCGATGGACCAGGAGCGATTGCTCTCCATATAAACCCCCGATTCAATGCCACCAATTACATTGTCAAAGCTGTTCTCGCCCGGCTCAACATTGATATTGGCCATGCGATCGATCGGCGGTCGGTTCCAAGAGGACGCCCGTGCACAGGCAACGCCATTGACCCCGAGGCGAGTTTGGCTCTCCAGGCTACCCAGCCCTCGTTCGAGAACGCCATCTTTGATCAGGTATTGTTTTTTAGCGATCGCCCCCACATCATCAAAGCCATAGCTCGCCAGCTCCTGGGGCACGGTGGGGTCAAAGGTCACGTTCAACAGCGACGACCCATAGGTCAATTGGCCAAAATCCGTCGGTTTGACAAAGCTCCCCCCCGCATAGTTACGTTCATCCCCCAGAATGCGATCGAGCTCCAGGGGATGCCCGATACTCTCATGGATTTGCAGCATCATCTGGTCGGGGGCCAATACCAGGGTCGTCGGTTCATCGGGACAATCCGGGGCAGCCAGGAGTTCGAGGGCTTGCTCGCCGACCTGGCGGGCCTGCTGCCAGAGGGCATCGGTCAAAAATTGCTCCCAACCGCCCTGGTAAGAATGTCCCCGAAACCCATGGGCACTCCGTTGCTGCACAATGTTGCCCTCCTGAGCCGTTGCGCCAAAATTGGCCATCACCCGACTAAATTGCTGATAGACCTGTGTACCACTACTGCTCACTAGCCAAGACTCTGTGGCAACGGTGGCGGTACTGGCGACGGTTTGGACAATCTGCTCACCAGCCTGGAGTTTTTGACAAAGGCGGATCAGCAAGTCGTTGATTTCGGCCGGGCTGAGGCTGTCTAGGGCTTGCTCAGAGGGTGAGGCATAGTCGCCGACAACCGGCGGTCGCACCTGAGGCGTAAAATACTGAATTTGCCAGGGTCTGGCGGCGATCGCCTGGGTGTAAGCCTGCTCCAGGGCCATTTGTAAACCGGTTGCTGTGCAATGGTGTGTTGCCCCGTAGCCCAGTTGCCCCTGAGCGAGCACTTCGACCATCACGCCTTGGGTGGTGCTGCGGCCGTTGCCTTCGGGTTTGCCATCCCGAACCGCACGGCGATCGCTCACCTCCCGCACGGCTCGCAGGCCGATCCAATCTGCAGGCAGTTGGGTATTGTCGAGGGCTGCTTGCAAGAGGCTGAACATAACGGCAGATGAAGAGTCCGGTTTCACTCGCTTTAATCTACCGCAATCCGCTGATTTTGGTGAGCGATCGGGCTGGTGGGCGATCGTGGCAGAAATCTTTACCTTCCCGGACTCAGACAAGGTGGGGAGGCGTCAAATGAGATACTTTATGAATCACCGTACTCTACGTTCAGTGATGAGAGCGCCCATGCATACGACGGACGACACCCGCGCGAAACAGACCCTCAAGCCAGCGCCTCAAGAGGTTCTGACGACTCCGTCTCCCCCGGAAAACTTATGGCCCCAACCGGACTATGCCACACTCAAGCATGAACCGAGCTTTCTATTCATCTTGACGCCCCCCTACTCGGGCTCCACTGCCTTAGCCAAGGTGCTGAATACAGCCCATCGCTCCATGCTGTTGCATTGGAAAGGCGAAGGGCAATGGCTTGTGCCAGGGATGCGACAGCCCGATCGCTGGAATCCCGAAAAAGTCATCGAATGGGATTCCGTCAAGGCGGTGTGGTTAGCAAAAGTCCGCCAAGTGGAGAAGCTCGTTGGTGAAATTGATGTGGTGATTGAAAAGAGTCCAGCAAATCTGGTTAGAGCCCAACCCCTTTTGAGAGCCTTTCCCAATCATCAGGTGGTGACCTTTAACCGCAACCCCTATGCCAACTGTGCCAGCATTCTCTATCGTCACCATGACCCCCAGACCAAAACAGCATCAGAACGATTGGCAATTGTGCAACAACTGGCTGCGGACTGGCTATTTCGTAGTCAATGGGTTCAACAATGGCGTGAGACGCTCGCCCCCATTCACTTCACCTACGAAGCCTTTTGTCGTGATCCCCAATCCCAAATCTGTCGCATTCTGGAGCGGCTCCCCGTGCTAACGGGCATTGAGATCGATCGCCCCATTGAAGTGAAGGACTATCCCCTGCAAACCATCACCAATCACAATGGGCGGCAGATTGCTCTCCTTTCAAGATCAGAACGGGCGGCGATCGCCCAAGTCCTCCAAGATCACGAAACCCTGCTCAACAGCTTTGGCTATACGAGCCGCTGGCAAGCGGCGGTCGAACAGGGCGGAGCAGGGGATGCACCCTATCCAGGTTAGAGCGTGTTATCAGATTGTCCTGGGTTCTTTATGGGATAAGCGATAACATGCCCGAACCAACGAAAGGAACTGTAAACCAAGTATGAACAGTCTCTAGGGGGAATCATTAAGGGTCTTGCCTGGATTGTTCACTTTGTGGGATTTTCAGCCGAAAAAGTTCATATCAGGTTCCGTGCTGGCAGGCGAGACGCAGATTCGACAAGCTCACTGACCGCCTGCGCTACGGTTTATTGGTTGAATTTTCCGTAGCGCGGGCATCTTGCCCGTCACGGTTTGTGAATGAGTTTTCACGGTCTGACAAGCAGCAGAATGAACAGCCCAAGTCTTGCCGTTAAGATTTCAAGATAATGGTGCATTCGCAAAAAACCGCTGTAGTGGCGTAATGCGACCTGTCGCAATGTCTTGGCGTACCTTTGCCACCGTCTGCTGCCACTGTTGCTCGCTAGGAAGACTCAATTGAGTTTCCCATTGCTGTTCGTTGACGATGGCACGGTAAGGTTTTCGGCGTGGGTTCAGAGTACGAGGGGAGATCGATAAAGCTGTCATGGTAGCGTGTTGAGTCATGGTGATTCGGGGGGAGAGATGCAACCGAGAGAAGCAGGAACTTGTCAGACGTCAGACCAGGTCAGGGGGGGATTGGACTGAACAATTATCAGTGTGTCGCAAGGGTTTGCCTCTCGTCTGTACACAGCAGTGAGTTTAAGCAAAATGACTGATTCACAGGTGTGTAATCCCCGTTCGCAGTTCGCAATTTGCAGTTATCAAACCACTAAAGATGCGTCAGGGATGATGCCCTTGATCAAGGACAAACGGGTGTTCAGTCAGCAGAGTGAATAGAGAAGAGACCTGCGCTACGAAGAGAAGAGGGGAGTCCCTCCGGGATGCTGCGAGCTAGCAACTGTAAACTGGCAACTACAAATAGGCTTTAAGCGCTTTCCCCTCTTCCGGTATAGTGTGAAAACGCCTATGTAGCGATCCTTACAGAATCCTGAGAATCCGTAGCGCAGGCTTCAGTGTCCCTCCAGGAGGCTACGCCAACACCATTGCTCATTGACCCACCGCCTGCCAGTTCCAGCGGAGCCAACTGCTCTTAATCAAGGGCTTCTCTTAATGGATAGGGAGGATGGATGGGATTGCGTTTAGACCCTTAGACCCTTGTTGCTTTCGGAGATTGATCACGATGAAACCGTTACGTGCTGTTTTTACATTGCTGCTGGTGGCGATCGCCACTGTTCTGGTGGGTTGTGGTGATCCAGATGTTCAAGCCCCTCCGACCTACACCTCAGAAAAAATTGCCCAGTTGCAACTCTACCTAACGCCGTTCAGTGACGCCCAAGAGCGCCTGGCAGAACTGGGCAAAGATGTTGAGAAGAACGATTGGACTAACGTCAAATCTGTGATTCACGGGCCCTTTGGCACCCTTCGCGCAAGCGCGGAAAATGTCAACCGCATCTTGCTTAAAAAAGACCAGAAGCAAGCCATCACCCTTTCGAAAGCTTTATTTAATGATTTGGAAAAACTAGATATAGCAGCCGATCCCAATATTCCCGCTAATGCAACTGCCGCCTATCAAGCCGCCGTGCGTGATCTTGATGCTTATCTTGACTTTATTCCGACCCAGCCGGATAGCGACACCTAATGCGTGTGGCGATCGCGGGTGCAGGCATTGTTGGCGCGGCGATCGCCTACGAACTCTCCTCAGTTCCCGGTCTGGAACTTCACCTCTTTGAAGCCCAAGCCCAACCCGCTCGGGGCGCGACCGGGGCAGCCCTCGGCGTCATGCTCGGCATCCTCAGCCGTAAAATCAAGGGTCGAGCTTGGCAGCTCCGGCAGCAGGCGGTCAACCGCTACGATACCTTGATTGCCGAGCTAGAAGCCCAAACCCAGCAAGCGATTCCCTATAATCGTCAGGGCATCGTCGCCCTCCGGTTTACCGGGGCAGGTCACCTCGACCGTTGGCAAACCCTCCAAGCCACCCGTCGCACCCAAGGCTACGACCTGGAAATTTGGGATCTTGACCAGCTCAAAGTCCATTGTCCCCAGATTACCGATGCTCGGGTCTGTGGTGCGGTCTATTCTCCGGGCGATCGCCAGGTTGACCCCATCGCCTTGACCCAAGCTCTGTTGCAGGCCGCCCAAGCCAAGGGGGTAACTTTACATTACAATCACCCCTTGATTCGCGATCAGCAGCGTCGTTGTATTACCGATCGCCAAGGCCATTCCCTGATTGCTGATGCCCTGATTCTAACAACGGGTTTAGGACTCCCTCCGCTCGCCCCTGCTATTGATGTTCGTCCCGTGTTGGGCCAAGCCTTGCAACTTAAACTCCCGCATCCTCTCGGCATTGAAACGTTTCAACCCGTACTGACCGGCCATGATGTCTTGTTGATCCCGCTGGGGGAAGGACGCTACTGGCTGGGGGCAACCGTCGAGTTTCCCGATGAAACGGGCGCTGTGGTTGCCCAGGTGCAAGCACGTCATGATTTGTGGCAAGAAGCAATCCAAATCTGCCCTGCCTTCGCCTCAGCAACCCTTGAGCGAGAATGGTCAGGGCTGCGCCCTCGACCTTGGGGACAACCTGCGCCCGTGATTGCAGAGATAGAGGGCGATCGTCCCACCTTGGTTGCAGCCGGCCATTATCGCAATGGCGTCTTACTGGCCCCCAGTACCGCACAAGCCGTCAAACAATGGTTGCTAAATCAAGTCTAGTCAGAACGAGAGCCTTGATTTATCCGTAGCGCGGGTAGTTGCTGAGCGGAGTCGTTAGTGTAGCCTCCCGGAGGGACAGTACATCTTGCCCGCCACGGACTCTGCTTCAAACAGAGCGAGCTTCCCAGCCTCAGGCTTATAAGAGATTCAGCGCTGCTCCAATGGGTCGGCTTCACAAACAGCCAAAATAAAAGGTGGCCTGTGACCACCTTAACAACTCACTATGCATGATCTGAGCGATAACAGACGCC
Organism: Cyanobacteria bacterium P01_G01_bin.54; assembly: GCA_039180005.1. Lineage (GTDB taxonomy): Bacteria > Cyanobacteriota > Cyanobacteriia > Cyanobacteriales > Spirulinaceae > SIO3F2. The sequence continues at coordinate 27,436 of JBCDEB010000004.1, forward strand.
TAGGCAGAGACAGAGAACGCCACAAAGACAATTCCACCCACCAATGCTGTAGCAAGTGTGCCCCAAATAACATAGTTGCGCTTCTCAACGGCAGTCGGGGGTTCAGCAACGTAGACTTCAGGTTCCCGAGCAAAATTATTGAGACGGCCACCCGATTCTTCTGTATAAGGCATTCTTATATTTTCCCTTTTCTTAACGGCGGCAAGCCGCATTCGACAAAGTTGTACCCAGGCGACTGTGCTTGCTTAAAGTAATTATGACACAATATTAAGCACTTGTTACATTTGTTAATAATACATGATGAACAATGGCAAGCGATCGCCCTCAGCAGAAGCACTCCAGCCTAATTCACAATATTTCGTCACCTTGATTGATTAATCACACCTATTGCGCGGAACGGCTCTGGCGCATGACTGGCAGGATGCACTCCCAGGGGAGACAACCAGGTCGCTGGCGCTCTGCCCCAACCGAAAGGAATTGGCTCAAGGCTAGGATGTTTGCGTCCCTGGGGTGGGGGGATTAATCTAAGCCCTGGTAAAGTTGCGCGATCGCAACCTCCAAACCAATACTCTCAAACCGAACCTGTTCGCCGACCCCATAGGTAAAAGCCTTCCAAGTGTTGTCAGCCTGACGGCGATAACATTCAAGCTGTTGTTTGTCCTGTTCAATGAGGACGTATTCTTCTAGGGCTGCGATTTTCTTATAGTCTGTGAACTGGTCTCCTTGGTCAAAGTTTCGGGTGCTTTTGGAGAGGACTTCAACAATAAGTTTGGGATGGCGTTTGATGTAGCGATCTTGTTTGTCGCGATCGTCACAGGTGACAAAGGCATCCGGATAGTAATAAAAGTCATCTGCGTAGTTAACCTTGACGTTACCCGAATAAAAGCGGCAGGCTGTGTCGCCAAGACGGCTATCAATTGCCTTGAGGATATTGAAAATGAGGCGATCGTGGTTATCGGTGCCCCCCGCCATTGCGTAGACCAAGCTATAACGATACTCGTGGCGATGCTGACTATTGCGTTCGAGTTCCAGATAGTCTTGGGGGCTGATGTAGTGGGGAACCGCGATCATAGTGGGAAGGGTGGAGATTATTGCATTGTAACGAATGGCAGAGAGTCCCTCCAGCAGCATACAACGGCTCACAAAATGGTTAAATACGTGTCCATTGAGGTTTCGGGTAGGACGTTTAACTGTTGATTGTTCAAGTCTAATTCGATGCCCAAGGCTCCGAGGGGAATCACGCCCAGTAGGGGGTCACGTCCGCCGGGTAATTCTAAACATTCAAATGTGCCTTCGCGCCCAAGCAAAGAAATTCGGGCATCTTGAAAAATCTTGGCTTTACTCAATCCCGCTGCTGTTGCGACATCAACTTCTTTGAGTAGCTCTAGACCGAGTTGGGCGATCGCATCACTCGGCAAACACAAAGTCGTTGCCCCCGTATCAACTAGAACGTTATCGAGGGTGAGCGATCGCACGTCCTCTGAGGAAATCAATCCTCGCTCTGCGTTAGCTTGGTCGATGCGGTTAGTGATGATTAGGGTGGTAATAATTCTGCCCATTTGGGTTTCTGTTGGCGTTGGCATGATTGGACTCCTGGTCACTCTACCTTGATTATGGCTAATCCTTGGGGGGAGGTGTATACGCCCTACGGATGGCGTGAATTTTGAATCGGCGTAGGAGCGCAACGCTTGCGTCCAATGGGTATGCGGGAACCATGGTGGGGTGTGGGCGGATGCGATCGCGCCCCGGCGGATGGCATGAATTTTGAATCTGCGTAGGGGCGCAACGCTTGCGCCCAATGGGTATGCGGGAACCATGGTGGGGTGTGGGCGGATGCGATCGCGCCCCGACGGATGGCATGAATTTTGAATGTGCGTAGGGGCGCAACGTTTGCGCCCAATGGGTTTGCGGGAACGATAGCGGGGTGTGGAATTGGTGGGTTTGTGGCGTGATGGGTTGTGGGCGGATGCGATCCGCCCCTACAGATGGCGTGAATTTTGAATGTGCGTAGGGGCGCAATGCTTGCGCCCAATGGGTGTGCGGGAATGATGGCGGGGTGTGGGCGGAGGCAATCCGCCCCTACGGAAATGGGTTGGGGCGGGGTGCAATGGTTGCGCTCTGGGGGTGTGGGTGATGAAGAAAACGCACCGCTGCGGGGAGGGTTGGGGCAGTGGTGCGTTGGGGATTATGGAATTATGATATCTGCACAACTAACGACTTAATCGTAGATAGCGTGCTGGATTATCGGCAGAGTAATCGATAACACGATGCAAAGTGCCATCATCTACGTATACTCCATCATCATCAAGATCACCATCAAAATCACTAAATGCATGAGATTCAGATATCCAGATGCGACCATTCTCCACCTTTTCAACTACAGCTACATGGCCGTAAGTACCACTTGTCCATTGGGCAACATCACCAGGTTGAGGACTAGAAACAATCTCTGCTCCATTATGAAGAACATCTCCCCACTCGTTTGCATTAGGAAGGTTAGTAATAACGTCATAAGGATTAAAGCCAAGTTCTTTTAATCGTCCAAATACATACCAAGTACAGTTACCTTCTAGGTAGTTGGTTCCATTTAAGCTAGAACCATAGTTCCATTTTGCATAGTCATTACCGCTAACTCCATAGAACTGAGGACGATCTTTGAAATATTGTGCTCCCTGGACAGTGAGTAGAGGATTAAATTTATTTAACCAATCTGAAGATGCAGTTAATGTCCCTGGATCTGTATGTGTTCCTGACTCAAACAAAGGATCATCATCAGAAGAATAAACCACTAAGTTTCCATCACCCTGAATTGCAAAGTAAGCACCAGGATTACCATTCGTATCCGTTGCCCAAATTGCTTCACTCCCCTCATAAAGAACAACATTTCCATCTGTCTGAACCACAAACCTGTCTGCATCGGTATCATTTGTCCCCGTTGCCCAAATTGCTTGACCTTCGGGATTCCGCATAACTAGGTTTCCGTCAGTCTGGAAAGCAAACTTATATCCTGTAGAGGTTGTCCATTCTTGACCACGAGTAAAGGTGAGATGCCCTGTCGTTGGTTGAAGGTCAAACCTGTACTTACCCACATTTTCAAGTTCAATCGGGCGATTCGGTGACGGCGGCCAAGAAGTTGCCGGGGCACGTCCTGTCCCGTACTGATACCAAAAAGACAACCCAAAGGGGCCAACAATCAAGTGACCATTATCATAGTAATGTTTCGTTACCCCAAGGGAACTCACTGTGTTGACATGATTCCCCGCACTCGCTGGAACCTTACCCGTCCCTGGTGCAGGCGCAACAGGCGGTTGCGGATCGTCCGACTCCTCCGGATCTTCGGGATCAGGAATTACTGGATCGTCCGGCTCTTCCTGTTCTGGCGGTTCTGGGTAGGGTAAATCATACTCGCCATTCACAGCACCAGTGGACTCACCATAGAAATTCATGACCACCTTGTAGTCAATGTCACCATTACTGACCTTATCAACCTCAAGGTAATAGTCACCCGGCGAAAGATTCGCCGCACCATACCAAGCCACTGCCTCATGCGAGCCACCCGCTGCCACAAAAGCACCTGATGCCTTGCGTAACGTAATCTTTGCCCCCGGCTGATCCAGCGAGAATTGGAAATTATTGACATAGCTATTAACGGAGAATTCGAGCTTATCCGTCTCGTTGTAGTCCCGTAACCAGCCGTAATAGAACTTCCGTCCCCAGCCAGAACCCGCATCATAGGTCTGCACCGCCCGTTCACCCGGCGTAAACTGACCTTCACCCGCCCAACTGTCAGGCGCAACAATGGCGGCTGGATCGTAAACCTCGCCTTGGGTCGCCTTCGCCACCTGAATCGCCGCCATCAGATTCAACAACCCCGCGCCCGTCTCAACATCCCAACCCGGTGTCGCCAGATCCGTCGCCGTAGACTTCAAAATCTCGATCACTTGGCGATAACTCAACTCTGGGTTCACTGCCCAAACTCGCGACACCGCCCCCGTCACCTGAGCCGTCGCCACCGAAGTCCCCGCCATCGTGCCGATACCATCATCGACGAGGGATGTGATCGGATTCTCCTCCGTGCCCCCTTGAGCCAACAGGTCTAAACCCTGGCCATAGCTCGAATAATCCGCCCGCTCCGTACCATTCGCCGCTCCGACCGTGAGGATATTGTCAAACTCCTGGGAGGCCTGACCCAACACCGACATCACATCACCATCATTCCCTGCCGAGACGACCAACAACACACCGTTCTGACGGGCATATTCGATCGCCTCCCGTTCCTGGGGCGTAAACTCATAGCGCGTTGTCACATTCCCATCCGCATCCATTTGGGTGAGATCCAGGCTCAGATTCACCACCGCATTCGGCTGGCCCGACTCGACGGCAGCATCCACAAACTCCACCAACGACTCTGCCCAACGCCCCGAACCGATCGCGCGACCCAACCAAAGCGGCGCATCGTCATTAATGCCATCGATGCCCAAACCATTATCCTGCGTCGCACCGATAATTCCGGCGATATGCGTTCCATGCTCATTTCCTGCATCACCCTCTAGCAGCGGGTTTGCATCGCCATCCACAAAGTCAGACCCTAAATGGATGCGATCGTAGTCCAGATCCGGATTATCTGCCGCAAAGCCCGTGTCGATGATGCCCACATAGGTCTGCCGTGCCTCACTTTCCGCCGCCAGGTCATCAATGACCCCCGTGGCATATTCAATCAACTCCAGACCCACTTCATCGGTGCGCCAATCTTCGCCCTCCGCCACCAGGTCATCCATCAGCGGCGCTTCACCCGTTGCCCCCCGGAGTTGAATCACAAAGTCGTTGTAGTCCCGGTCAGATTGGTTCAACTGCAAATCCTCAAAGGCAAAGGTATTGCCATCGCCCGTCACATCGACGACCTGACCAAATTGCAAAGCGTCATCTGGGTTCGCTGTGGCCAGCGAGAAGCGGACGCCCCAGGTTTTACCCTCGTAGACCTCTTCCATCGTCTGGTTCGCCGCCAAGATGAAGCCAAAGCGATCGCCCGATCGCATCTCTACTCGCTCACCGGGGCGGTATTCACCGTGGTTGAAGTTGCCCTCACCCATGTGCCCCGTGAACTTCGCCCCTTCCGTGGCATCGGCAATCACCACATGACCCAGCTCCGAATGGCTCAGAGCCCGACGAGCGGCTTCCTGGATGAATTCGCGGCTCTCGAGTTCAAGCTCGTCCATGCCCTCCAGGCTGAAGATCGCCACTTCGCCGCCACTGTAGAAGCCGCCATCGTAGAGGAAGTCAATCCCGATCTCGCCTGAATCACCTACGGTGAAGATGCCGCTGGAGTTCGCCTCCGCTTGGAGCAGTTCACCCACGGTAATCGGATCGATGGTGAACACGCTAGAATCGATCGCCCCCACATCCAGCTCCAGATCATCCCCCAGATCGCCAAAGGGCGACGCGCTAGGTGTGAAGATGGGTTCGAGAATAAACGTGTTGCGACGGCGCGGGGCGGTTGGCTTGCGGCCAGATTTGCGGTTGAACATGGGTGCGGTAGAAACAGCAAGATGAGGGAAATGGGCGCGGGACAACCACGCCTAATACCTCTTCTGGGAGCCACGGCAATTTTTATGCAGATCTAGCAAATTTTTTTTGCGTTCCGATTTCACACATGGGTTGGGTAGGGGCGCAACGCTTGCGTCCAATGGGTTTTCGCTCTTGGGGTTTGCGCCCTCTAGGTTTGCGAAATTGGGGAAATAATTGAGAATGGGCGGGCTGGTCGCGTGATGGGTTTGGGCGGAGGCGCTCCGCCCCTACGGATTAAATCAATTTTGAATCTGGGCTCGGGCGGATCACAAAATGGTCAAATAGGTGTCCATGGAGGTGTCGGGTAGAACTTTTAATGCCTGATTACGCAAATCAAGTTCAATGCCCAAGGCTTCGAGGGGAATAACACCCATTAAAGGATCACGTCCACCGGGCAGTTCTAGACATTCAAATGTGCCTTCCCGTCCGAGTAGGGCGATCCGCGCATCTTGGAAAATCTTGGCTTTTTTGAGTCCGGCGGCGGTGGTAACATCGACTTCTCTGAGCAGCTCTAAGCCGAGTTGGGCGATCGCCTCAGGAGGCAAACACAACGTTGTTGCACCAGTGTCCACCAGGACGTTATCGAAGGTAAGCGATCGCACGTCCTCTGAAGAAATTAATCCTTCGTTGGCTTTAGCTTGGTCGATGCGATTGGTAATGGTTAAGGTCGTGATAATTTTGCCCATCGGCGTTTCTATTGGCGTTGGTATTTTTGTACTCCTAGTCACTCTACCTTGATTATGGCGAATGGCTGGGGCGATGGGCTGGGGCGATCGCGCTCTGCCCCTACGATCACGGGAAATGGGAACGGGGCGCAAGAGCTGTGCCCTCTGGGTTTGGATTGATTACCGCAGTAATAAACCCTACAAACTCGCCAACACCCGAATCAATTGATCCATCTCTGCCGCCAGGGTCATGTAATGGACACAGGCCCGCACACAGTCGGGGTTAATGAGGGTTCGCAGGCAAAAGCCCTGCTGCTCTAGGGCTTGTACCAGTTGAGTGTGGGGGATATCGGCCTTGAGCCGGAAGGAAATTAAACCCGACTCCGGGGCTGAGGTGCGCAAACATTGAATCTTGGGCAGGAGGGACAGGCCTTGCCAGAGATATTCACTGTTTTTAATGATTTGGGCGTAGCGCTCATGGGAGCTACCCCATTGGTTGTGCAGGGCGATCGCCGCCCGCAGTCCGGCATAGAGTGGATAGGCCGAGGTGGCGACCTCAAACCGTGTACTGTTTGTTTTCCAGTTTTTGGGCATCCCGGCGCTGTCGATATTGATGCCGCGCCAGCCCGCATAGGTGGGGTTGAGTTGCCCCAGCGCCGCAGGGCTCACGTAAAGCCCCCCCACGCCTGCGGGGCCACAGAGCCATTTGTGCCCCGTAAAGGCATAAAAATCAACCCCCGTTTCTGGCAAGTTCAAGGCGAGCGAACCCACCGATTGAGCTGCGTCCACCAGGACTTGGGTGGGGACTTGGGACTGGTGCTGATGGCAGACCTGGACAATCTCACTCAGGGGCAGCACCTGGCCGGTATTCCAGAGAATGTGGGAAAGAACCACCAGGCGGGTGGTGGGTTGTAAATATTGCTCGATCACGCCTGCCGGATTACCGCGATTGAGGGTGGCCATCATGGGACAGGTGGAGACTCGCACCCCAAAGCGGCGGGCCACTTCTTTAATGACGGCAATCACCCCGGGGTGCTCACAGTCGGTGAGTAAAATATGGTCGCCCGCTTGCCAGGGTAGGCCCCAGAGTACAATATTGCAGCCAATGGTGACATTTTCCGTCAGGGCAATGGTCTCGGCAGGCACCCCCAGTTCGGCGGCGATCGCCGCCCGCGTGGTACTAATCTCCTGTTGAATCCAGTCGTTTACCTTGCTAGAAAAGGGCCCCTGCTGCTGAACATACTCGTAAGCACGATAGACCGCCTCCATGGCCGTCTTTGGCATCGGGCCCTGGCCGCCAAAGTTAAAATAGGCCTTGTTCACCAACCCTGGAAACTGCTGGTGATAACGCTGGATTGATGCTGAGCTAGAGGAGGACATGGGCAAGGAGGAGGGATGAAGGAGGATCGCCGATCCGCTAACCATTATCGACTATCTCGCCTCATTCCTCTGGTTTACGCGTCAAATCAACGCACTATGTCCCAAGGCTAAACCGGTAACCAACATGCCCAAAACCAGAAAGGGTTGAGCACTGGCTTGGTATTTGACATCGTTTTCGAGGGGATCGCGCAGAAAATACATATCCTGAAATGTGATTTGGGGAATCACCAACAGCAGCAGCACGGTTGCGTAGAGGTTTTGCCCAATCCAAAACAGGTAGAGCGCCACCCCCGCTTGGAAAACGTCGATCATTAGTACGCAAATCCAGGTGGCTTTTTCGACGCCGAACATAACGGGCAAGGACTTGAGACCGAGTTGGCGATCGCCCTCTACACTCTTGAAGTCATTAACGATCGCAATGCCAAGGCCCGCCAAACTGTAGAAGAGCGTCAACCCGACGAGCGTCCAGCTCAAGGTGCCAAACAGGGCATGGCCAGCACACCAGGGCAGTGTGATGTAGCTTGCGCCCAGAGCATAGTTGCCAAGCCAGCCGTTTTGCTTCAGCTTCAGGGGCGGGGCTGAGTAGATATAGGCCAAAACAGCACCAATCACGGCGATCAGCGTCACCATGGGAAAGTCATGACCCGCCCATTGATCCAATGTGTAGGCTAGAACCAGTCCGGCGACGAGCAGCAGCCAAATTTGCGTGATCACCTGGGAGAGGGGAATCGCCCCCGAGGGAATCGGGCGATAGGGTTCGTTGATGGCGTCGATCTCGCGGTCATAGAAATCATTGAGCGTCTGGGTATAGCCCGCCAGAATGGGCCCTGAGAGTAGCATGCAAGCCAGCGCTTTGAGCAGGCCCTCAACGCTCCAGACATAGCCACCCGAAGAAGCAGCACCACAGACAACCCCCCAAATGAGGGGAATCCAAGTAATGGGCTTGAGCAGTTGCAGGCGGATCTTCCACAGGTTCGTTTTCTCAGCAGAGGCACCTTTCATGCCCAGAAGCTGGCGGGCTTTACTGCCGCCCGTTTCACGATCGTCAGTTTGGGGTTCAGGAGCAGAAGTCATAGAGAAATAGTCAGATAGCGATCGTTAAACTTGGCCCCTTTAACCGGCTGGCCCTTGAGGGGTGGTGGTAGCAGAATATTACGCCGCTGATCGCCCGCTTCCACGGTCAGCTCTGGGCCGGACTGGGTGAGCTTGACCTGCTCTTTGGCAAATCCGGGCAAAAAGACCCGCACTTGACGCGCGGCAACATCGATCGTCAGGGGCTGGGGAATCTGCTCGGTGAGCGTAAAGTCGGGTAAATGGCGGCCCAATTGCTGCCAGGCTGAGGGGCTCCAATCGCCCGTATGGGTCGGCAATAGCGCTTGCACCAAGGGCTCAAAGGGGGTTTGCTGCTCAGGACTGGGATGGGTCTGATTCCAGATCACGCCCCCCACGCTGACGCCGGCCTGTTGGGCGCTCCCCCAATAATATTGAGCGGTGGCGACCGCTTGGGGGTCAGGCGTCGTGACCAGATAGGCGAGCACCCGCCGGGGATCGGCCAGGGCAGTGGTTCCTTCGGCCAGCAGTTCATTAGCTTCTTGAGTCGGCTGCTCAGCAAAGTTATCCCAGGACCAGTTGACGTTTAACACGGCGGCGGTGATCGGTTGAATCAGGGGGGCGATTGTCCGTCCCAGATCTGATTCGAGGATTAATTTGCGGAACCGTCGTAAATACCAACTGCCCGTCTCGGGAATGCTGAGGGTACGCAGGGTACTTAACCCCCCCCAGCCATCGTAGACAATGACATCGTAGGCATCACGATTGCTGTAGCTGCGCAGGGTATAGAGCGCCATCGCCGCGTCCATCCCCGGCAAGATGCCCAATTCCTGACCATAGACCTGCTTGAGAATCGGAAAGCGGAGATATTGGGCCTCTCGCGCCTTGACCTCCTCGTCCCAGAGTTGGGACAAAAGTTCGGGGGCGCGAAATTGCACCGCCTGGAGGTTGGGGGCGATCGCCCGAGGCTCAATCTCCAGCGTTTGGCCGAGGAGCTGCCCCACCACTGGGCTGGGGTCATGCACGACTAACAGCACCCGCTGACCCGCTTGAGCCAGATGGTGGGCTGCGGCGATCGCCACCGTCGTGCGACCGACTCCGCCTTTGCCGATAAAGGTCAGAAATTGTGCCATGAATAATATCGTAAGTCCGCTTGACGTGAGCTTAACCCCTTGTCTTATCTGCTGGCCGAGGGGCTGTCACCTCAAGCTGTTGCTATGAGTAGTTTACAGCCCCTTTCCTGTCTTGGGGGATCGGGCGCTCTATCGCTTGTCTCGTGAGGCTTCTGACCTTAACTGCTGACACGCCCTAGATCCGTTGCCTAGACTGTGCGCAGTTCATCGGCAAAAAACCAGGTGGCACTTTTGTCCTCAAACTCTACTACCGCACCAATGCCGCTGCCATCAGTCATCTTGAAGCCCGTCACTGTACCCACTTTGCCCAACTTATCGGCGACGTCCCGACCCACACGATCCTTAATGCGATAAACCTGTACCTTTTGCCCAATATCCATCGTTAAATTTGCTTAATGTAAAAAGATTCTGAAGACCAATACACAGTTTAGGGCAAAAGCTCGCGCAGTTTGCAGTTTGCCCAGGACGAACGGACTGGACAGGGGTTGCAGGGTGTACTGGACGAACGCAGGGCAGGGAAACCCAGCCCCTATTTTTTCTCTGCTCAACCCAATGACTAGCGGTAGCGCCTCCAGAGCTGCATGACCGGGCTGATGAAGATTAAAAATTTAATCCACGTGAGTTCTGGATAAGCGAAGCGATCGCCTTCTTCAAAGTCTTGAAATCTCGTTGTCAAGCCCGGTTGTCAGGGGTCCAGCCCCCCGACACCTCCCGCTGAGGGGGAGATTGCCCCCTCAGACTCCGGCAATATCGGAGCCAGTATTGTTGATTCTGCTGAGTTTCTACCGTCTTGTGTGATGTCTGCTTATCCAGAACTCACGTTAATTCGGTACTCGCAGAATGCGCTAAACCCTTGGCAGGCGGGACACAGATTCGACAAGCTCACTGACCGTACTTCGATTCCGCTCAGCAACCACCTGCGCTACGGAATTCCCGGTTTATTTTCTTGAATTCCATAAACCTGATAAAGAGGAAACATCCAACTTATTACCCGTTACTCATGACTTGTTCCTTAACTCTCCAACCGATCCTGCACCTCCAAACGCAACCGCCAGCCCGCCAGCGTCCCGGTATCACCGACGACGCGATCGCAGATCCAGAGCTGCCAAATCCCCTGCACCTCAAGGGTCTGCCAGCGGGCTAGCAACGGTCGGTCTGGGGCGGTGTAGGTACGGTGCAGCCGAGTTTGGCTACCCAGATCACGCCCTTGCAGCAACACCACCGAACGATTGGGATGACGCAGATAAATTTCCACATCCCCCAGAAAAGGATGACTGAGGGCCACCGTCACCTGGATCTCTTGGAGATAGCCCGCTTCCTCTACCGTAAGATTGCTAAAGAGCCCCTGGGGGTTGCTATCGGGAATGGTGGTGGTGTGCTGCATCTGCTGCTCGATCGTCCAATGCCGCACAGGGGGTTTTGCTTCACGGTACTGCTTGGCCTGAGCAACAGCACGGTGGGCATTGACCTTGCCATAGCCAAACCATTGGGAATGGCCTTTGCTGTCGTAGTTGCCCAATTGTAGGTTCAATTGGCTATCCCGCTGGGGATCAACAATTTTATCGGCGGTCTGCTCCAAAATCTGTTTGACCGCCTGAGCTGTGAGGTCAGGGTTGGCGGCGAGGACTAAAGCTGCGACGCCAGCTACCACTGGGCAGGCGCTGGAGGTGCCGCCAAAGTCACGAGTAAAGTTGCCCGTGTCATAGCCCAAATTCCCCAATTGATCGGTGGTGAAGATGCCGCGTCCAGGCAGACCATAGCCGATCGCTGGGGCAGTTTGGATAAAGCCCGTTTTCTGGAACCACATACCGGGCGGGGCATTGTTGCTCGGTGCACAGACGCTAATCTGCTCGCCCCAATTGCTATAGGCAGATTTTTTACTCAGGCTGGTACAAGCGGCGACAGCAATCACATCGGGGTGGGTGGCAAAGCCACTGAGCCATTCCGTCGGTCCGGTGAGCAAGTCATCCGGCCAACCCTGCTCATAGACCGTGCCCTGGATGGGCCGGTTGGCATTACCCGCCGCAAACACAATCACACAACCTTTGCCATCACGCCCTTCGGTGGCCGCTCGATGGATTGCCGCCCGTTGGCGCAACGAGAGGGGAAAATGTACCACCGCCGCGCCCCAGCTACAGGAAATCACACTTGCGCCCTTGCTCCGGGCCCAGTCGAAAAGGTCTTCGATCGAGCGATCGTCCAGGTAGCCTGTGGTGCGCAAGGGCATCAGCGCACAGCCCGGTGCGACCCCCACGACGCCCTGGCCATTTTCCTCTGCTACGGCAACACCGGCACAGGCTGTGCCATGACTCTCTTGAGAGGATTCAGGCAGAGGTGAGAAATCCTTACCCCGGAAGTCTCGGGGTGCAACAATTTTGCCAGGGGCTTGAAAGTCGGGATGGCGGATATCAATGGCATCATCGGTAATAGCCACGATCACCTCACGGTTGCCTCGGGTGATATCCCAAGCCGCTTCGGCCTGAATATGGGAATGGCTCTCCAACTCTCGGCCACCCGTATGGTGGAGATACCATTGGCGCGAGTAGAGCGAATCTTGCGGACGATAGAAGGATTCTCGATGGAAGATCACATTGGCTTCCGCCGTGAGCACATCGACATGGGTCATCAGCCGATTGGCTAATTTAATCGGATTTTCCGGGGTTTGGGGGGTCAGGTGGTAGATGCCGGTGTTCGCCATTCCGGCCAAGGGCTGAACAAATTGCAGCGCATGGGGGGCGAGAAGGGCTTGAATGGCATCGGGACGCAGATGGAGCGCAAATTGTAGCGTGAGTTCGTGGGTGGGATAGGCCAGCGTCTCGGGGCTCTGACGGAGTTGATAGACATGGCTGGCAAAGACAACATCTGGATGCCGCCGGGCCATGGCGATCGCCGTATCCAGTTGTCCCGGCGCGATCAGGCTCTCCCAAAGGTCTCCCTGAGGCAGGGGTCTGAGATTGAGGGGAGCCAAGTCCGGTGGCGGTTGGGAATCCTGGGACTGGAGACGCAGTGTGAAACGATCGCCGACCTTGAGCAGCAACAGTTCTTCACCGCCCCGTTGTAAAATCAGTCCCCATTGGGCAACAACGTCTTGATCCATAGCTGCTCATCTCCTTACGCCGTTCTTTTTTAAGGATAGGTTGTATCGCGGGTTCAGAGTTCAGGGTTCAGAGTTCAGAGTTGAGACGGTTGAAACTCTGAACCCTGAACCCTGAACTCAAAAAGGGTTAGACGACAAAATTGCCTTCATCTCCTTGAGCCGCTTGCCAACTGCGGGCATCATAATACAGGTCTGCCAGTGTAATGTCATAGAGCACTCCTTGCAGGCGTTGGTGGAGGCGTTGCCACAGGCTATGGGTCACCCAATCTTCTGCCTGTTGTGGGGTGAGGGAAAGGGGGGGGATGGGGTCAACGGTTTCACCGACAGCTTCGAGAATTTGCCCCAGAGAAATTTGACTCGGGGGATGCGCCAAACAATAGCCCCCCTGCGCACCACGCACAGAGCGCACAATATTGGCACGGCGTAGTTCCATGAGCAGCTTCTCCAGATAGGGTGCAGGCAGATCTTGGCGGGCGGCGATCGCTGCGACAGAAACGGGTTTTACTGTCGGTTGTAAAGTCAGATCTAACAGCGCTTTGACACTGTAATGGGCACGGGTTGTCAGTTTCATTTCTGTTGCCTGTAGCGAAACATCAGCCCAATATCTCATGGGACAAATTCAATACGTCTCCCTCCCTCAACAGGGCATCGTCTGTTGTTGTGATGCATTGCCTAAAAAAGAAGGCCAATCACTCATATTCAATTTCTTTAGAAGACGATTGAACTTTGGGTATGATAAGTTATAAATTAATGGCTAAGTGAAGTGACTTCTGTTGCCTCGTCTGTGCAACCGAGAGGGTCTCTTCTCAACCCCTTAGCATCAACATTTGCAGTGAAAATCGTAAGTTAATGACTCAAACATCCAGCCCAACCCCCTTAACAGGTCAAGAACTCGTTGATAAGGTCAATGACCTTGGCAACCTCAGCAAAGAAGAGAAGGCCAAGGCCTGTGGTTACTACACCACAACGAAGAATGGTCTAGAGCGTGTCAACATGATGAAGTTCTCAAATGCGCTTCTTGATGCAATCGGTCTAGAGCTCGATGGCAATGGCAGCCGCTCCGGTCGGGGTGGGCGCTCCGCTAGCTATCGTATCAGCGTTCAGTCGAATGGCAATCTCTTGATTGGGGCCGCTTACACCAAGCAGATGAACCTTGAGCCGGGGGATGAGTTTGAAATCTCTCTGGGGCGCAAACATATCAAGCTCAACAAAATCAATGTGACTGGCGAAGGTGACGAGGACGACGAAGAATAGACAATCAGCAGCAACCCTAGCGAACTGAACTTGAAGCCTCCTAGATTGCTTTTCTAGGGGGCGTTCGGCGTCAGTAATAAAACGGTTCGATCCGTCTACCCTTGCCGCCTCCGTCCGGGAACAGTAATGTCCTAGATCTGTAACAATGATTGAAGTAGCTCAGTGACACTGACCTAAAACTGGGATGGGTTAGGGCTGATTACAGACATCTATAAGATGCAAGCTAATGTTTCAATCGGGGTTTACATTATGTCACTTCCCATTATTGCTATTTTGGGCCGCCCGAATGTGGGCAAATCGACCCTTGTGAATCGGCTCTGCGTGAGTCGCCAAGCTATCGTTCATGATGAACCGGGAATTACCCGCGATCGCACCTATCAGCCAGGTTTTTGGCTTGATCGAGACTTTTTAGTGGTCGATACTGGCGGACTCGTATTTGACGATGAAACAGAATTTTTACCCCTGATCCGTGAACAGGCTCTAGCCGCATTAGCAGAGTCCCAAGCGGCTATTTTAGTCGTTGATGGCCAACTCGGGCCCACAACAGGTGACCACGAAATTGCCCGTTGGTTGTACCAGCAGCCAATTCCCGTCTTTCTGGCCGTCAACAAATGTGAATCACCCGAGCAAGGTCTGATTCAAGCCACGCAGTTTTGGGAGCTGAATTTAGGTCATCCCTATCCTATTTCTGCCATTCATGGCAATGGCACCGGAGATTTACTCGATCAGGTGATTCAAGCCCTACCAACCGTCACGGCACCGGAGGCAGATCCCGAAACTCGAGTGGCGATTGTCGGTCGCCCGAATGTGGGCAAGTCCACCTTACTCAATACCCTAACCGGAGCAAATCGCTCGATTGTCAGTCCGATTGCTGGCACGACCCGCGATGCGATCGACACCCGCGTGAAACGGAATGGACAATACTATCGCTTGATTGATACCGCTGGCATTCGCAAGAAGAAGAATGTCCGCTACGGGGCTGAATTTTTTAGTATCAATCGCGCCTTCAAAGCCATTCGACGAGCCGATGTCGTCTTGCTGGTTCTCGATGCACTTGATGGCGTCACTGAGCAAGATCAACGCCTGGCCAACCGGGTGATGGAAGAGGGACGTGCGGCCATTATTGTCACCAACAAATGGGATGCTGTTGAGAAAGATTCTTACACTATCTACGAGCATCAGAAGCTGATTCGCGATCGCCTTTACTTTCTGGATTGGGCAGAAATGCTCTTTATCAGTGCCCAAACCGGCAAACGGGTCGAGCAGCTCTTTGAGCTGATTGATCGCGCCCAAACTGCTCACCAGCGTCGCGTCAGCACCGCTGTAATTAATGAAGTCCTCCAAGAAGCGCTGCAATGGCATTCACCGCCAACGACCCGACAAGGCAAGCAGGGCAAAATTTACTACGGTACTCAGGTCAGTAGTCAGCCACCCGCGATCGCCCTCTTTGTCAACGACCCCAAGCGCTTTAACGAAGGCTATCGCCGTTACATTGAGCGTCAATTCCGCGAACAACTCGACTTCACAGGCACACCGCTCCGCTTCTTCTGGCGGGGCAAACGGGTTCGAGATGCAGAAAGGAGCGTTAATCGTGCCACGAAAGTCTAAAATCACCGTAATGCTGTGGCACACTTTAGCTGTGCCACGGCACACGGCGGCAGGGGACAGGTTTTAAACCTGTCCCCTACAATCACACGACAATCAATCCATCCAGTTAATTAGCCCCGTGCTTCTGGCAGAATCAACATCGCATCACCAAAGGAATAGAAGCGATAATCTTTCTCCACCGCCTCTTCGTAGAGCGACAATAAGCGCTCTCGTCCTACCAGTGCGCTGACCATCACCAAGAGGCTAGAACCGGGCAAATGGAAGTTAGTAATCATGCCATCAATCACTTGCCATTGATAACCCGGATAAATGTAAAGGTCAATCAATCCTTCAAACGGTGCTCTCAATAGACCCGGTCCATCCACACCCTGTTTGCGGGCAACCCCCTCCAACGCTCGAACCGAGGTTGTTCCGACCGCAATGACTCGACCACCGGACTCCCGAGTGGAGCGGATCGCTTGTACGGTTTCTTCACTCACTGAGACCCATTCAGAATGCATCCGATGTTCGGCAATGTTCTCCGATTCCACTGGACGGAACGTACCTACGCCAACATGTAGCGTCAACTGAGTCTGTTTGACCCCCATATCTGCCAGTTCTTGCAGCAGCTCTGGGGTAAAGTGTAAACCCGCTGTGGGCGCAGCAGACGACCCTGGTGCCTGCGCATAAACGGTTTGGTATTGCTCTGGATCGGCGGTGGACTCGGTGACGTAAGGTGGGAAAGGAATATACCCGACCAGGTCTAGCATCTGGGCGATTGTTTTGCCGGGCGGTACACTAAATTCAATGACCCTCCCCCCTGTCGTGAAGTCGCGCTCAATCACACGTCCCCATAGAGATGCTTCACTGCCCTCAGCTGAGAAACACACTTCTGTCCCCATCTTGAACCGCTTGCCCGGTTTGACCAGACAGAGCCAACAGTTACGACTCACTTCGCGCAACAGCAAAATCTCCACAGGCGCCCCCGTTGACTTTCGGCCAAACAAACGCGCTGGGATGACTCGTGTATCATTGAGCACCAATAAATCGCCTGGCTTTATCCACTTGGGCAACTCATGGAAGGTACTGTGGCTGTGAGTTGTAGGAGACTCCAGCACCAGAAGCCGAGACTGATCGCGGGGAACGACAGGATTCTGGGCAATACATTCAGGGGGCAAATCGTACTTATAGTTTGCAAGTAGGTGATCTTGGATTGTCATGCGTTTGTCCGTTGTCGATACATCTAGAGTACGGAGAGCTAAGTATCTATTAAACATAATAATAGCCATCGTAGCTCTTGATTGCAGAAATTTGGTGATGGTCTTGCATCAAAACTTCACAAAGCTACGATCGTGTCTCCGTGAAAACTCGTAGATTGATATTGTAAGAGGTGTTGGGCTGGTTTGGGTAATCTCCCCCATAAAAATTTGGGGAGGTTGACCCTGCCGAGTCAGCCCGTCCTCCCTACAGACTAGAGATAGACACAACAGCCCCCGCACAGCTCTATGTACTACCTCTATTTCTTTGCCAACGCTAGCTTAACGCTCCGCCTTACGGAATACCTGCTACAAATGCCTCATTTAGATGTGACCTTTGTCTCAGTGATTCACCAGATCGATGGCTGGATCGTCCGAATTAAGCTCAATAACACCATTACCCCCGAACAGCATGGCGACCTGGTTGCCTATCTCAGCGAATTGGGCGTTGCCTACACACCAGATATCCATGTCCAGATGGCCCTTTGGAGTTTAGAGACCGGTCAGTCGCCCGTTGGCGTCATGCGACGCTACCAAGTAGCTGTTGTTTCCCATGGCATCCCTGACAAAGCAGACATCGAAGCATTTCGCCATCAATTCATGCGGGGCTTGGGATATTGTCCTGAGACCCTAGCATAGTTGTACGACTGGATGGATCGACTTTGGCTGAGCGATTAACCTTGTGTATGGGTTGAGAATGAGTAACAAAGGTGGAGTCAAGACATGAAAATGAGCTGTTTTTCCACAAGCACTGGCAAGCTCAAACGTGTCAGATTATTAGGGAATGTAGGTATTCTCTCGTGTCAGATTATTAGGGAATGTAGGTATTCTCTGACTTTAATGATTGATGGCGTCGATTGCCCAGTTTGCAGCTATCGTTGTCTCGTTTGCAGATTAAGGGGGCATGGGTTGATTTGAAAGTTGTAGCAAAGAGACAAAATTATGGCAACGTCAAGTGTTCTGACAGGAGACGACCCAACACGATATCTACCGATTCCCATATTTAGGATTTTGGGCGGTCTAATGCCAGTCATGAGCAAGTTAGTTCATTGCGCTGATCACGTTGTTCGATCGTGCTTGCCCAACTCAAAAAATTGTGTTGAAGTCCCATAACTAGAACTGTACAGAGATCTAATAGCTTGTTGCAAAGCTCTGTCAAGAAAGACGTCTTAATAGATTGCAAAGACAGATTTTCTTTCTTAAAGAGAATAATCTCTGGTGTCGTAATAATTATTTTTCCTAAAGAGAATAATCTCTGTGTTGGAATAAAGTAGTTCAAATGAATTTATCTATTGGGCATTGGGAAGAGCTCTCTTTTGTAAGGCTAACGCAAAGTGGATTTCACTTTCTACGTGTTTTTTCTGTAATTGAGTGTAGAGTGGCAGCGGTGACTAAGTGAAAATACTTAGATGACGGCATTCCTTTACAAAACGTTGAGTTAAGGGAAATTGTTGGTTTGAGCTCACTTTTATTGCCCACAATTTCGAGAATACTCGCTTAGCGACAAGTAGCTTTTATCAATGGTTGGCATTGATTTTCTGGAGATGTCTCAATGGTCAAGTCGACAGATATCCCACCCCAAAAGTAATTTACTTGAGTTTCGGTTAAGCCAAGAGCACGAAAACTCATAAAACTCAATGGAATCAACAATACTGGCTCCGATATTGCCGAAGCCCGTCAGGGGCAATCTCCCCCTCAGCGGGAGGTGTCGGGAGGCTGAACCCCTGACAACCGGGTTTGACAACGAGATTTCAAGGTTTTGAGGAAGGCGATCGCTTCGCTTATCGAGAATTCAGGTTGGCTAGTTTATAGCCCCTAACGCCCAGGCTCAAACGCCAGAGCATCTTGACAGAACTGAATCACTTGCATCAGCGTCTCCGTTGGCACTTGATCAGTAATGGTCACTTCTCCCAACTGTGTCGGCAGAATAAAACGCACCTTGCCTGCCTTGACTTTTTTATCCGTTTGCAGGGTTTCAATGATTTGGGCGGCAGGGAGTTGGTCGGGAATCTGGGTCGGTAGGCCAGTTTTGGCAATCAAATTATCTTGCCGCTGGGCGTCTTGGGTGCTCCACAAGCCAAGTCTTACCGCTACTTGACCCGCCGCCACCATACCGATTGCCACCGCCTCACCATGATTAACCCCACGATACTGGGTGAGGCTTTCCACCGCATGGCCCAGCGTATGACCGTAGTTTAAAATTGCCCGCAGCCCAGCCTCTCTCTCATCCTGACTAACCACGTCCGCTTTGGCTTGGCAAGAGCGCACCAAAATGGTTTCGAGCAAGGCGGGGTTGATGGTTTCATAATGGCTCAACTCGCCAGCAACCTCCAGCTTTTCAAACAACTCAACATCCCAAATCACGCCGTATTTAATCACCTCTGCCATGCCCGCCCGGAACTCGCGCGGGGGTAAGGTCGCGAGCACTGTGGGATCAATTAAGACCAATTTGGGCTGATAAAAGGCACCGATCAGGTTCTTGCCCTGGGGATGATTGACACCCGTTTTGCCCCCGACAGAGGCATCCACCATCGCCAACAGGGAGGTGGGAATCTGGACAAAGTTAATTCCCCGCAGCCAAGTAGCCGCAGCAAAGCCCGTCATGTCGCCGATCACGCCGCCGCCCAATGCCACCATCGTGGAGGATCGCTCCAGGCGATGGGCGAGCGCTGCGTTGTAAATCTGCTCAATTGAGCTTAGGGTTTTCTGTTCTTCTCCGGCCGGAATCAGGTGGGTGGCAACGTTGAACCCTGCCTGGTTCAGAGCGTCCCGGACACGATCGCCGTAATGCTGGTCAATTTCAGGGTTGGAGATGAGGAGAATTTTTTGACCCAGGTTGAGATGCGCTAGATGGGAGCCGATGGTGTTGAGGCGATGGGGGGCGATCGCAATCTCGTAATGAGTGTTGGGAAGGTTGACCGATAGAACAGCAGCCATAACAGGGGTACAATAGCGGAGTTTAAGATCTTAAGTTTACGTTTGTTTGGAGGTTTCTATGGCTGTTGTGGCTTATGTTGGTATTCTGGCAGTGTTTACGGTGGCTGCGATCAGTGCTTACAAGGCGTTTCGTGCGGTGGGTCTAATCTAAGAAGGACTCCCCCCCATCATTACCTAGGGCGGGCGGGACGCTATCCCTGCCAGAGGCTATGCCAACGGCTCCACTCAGCGACGACCCGCCCTACGAAAATATTTCGAAAATATTTATAAAGGAACCGTAGCGCAGGTGGCCAGTGAGCGGAGTCGAATCTGCATCCTGCCTGCCATCCAATCAACATTGTCCTGAAACGTTTTTCTGGGTTTACTCTTCAGTCAAAATGAACATCTGGCAAACGGCGAGCGCTTCCCTTCTCTTGAGTCTTTCTAGCATCCTGCCGCAAACCGCTCAGGCGGCGATCGCTGCGGTGCCGATGTCTTCGTCTGCAATGCAACCGATCGCTATCAAGCCGCTTGTGCTCCGCGTTGCGCCGATCTACGATACTTATCGCGCTGGCGACTACACAATCACGATTAGCAACAATCAACCGGAGACCGGCTATACCTACCGGGGTTGTGATCGCCAAAACCGTTGCATTGACTTGCAGCATGGCACCTCCTGGTATGACGGTCGTCGTCGGGGCATCACCTGGGAAAATGGCAACTACTATTATGCGGTGTCCTGGCGCAATAACAATCGCTCAAACTCAATGATTTTAATGGTCTACCATGGCGATACGGTACTCTTGCAAGCGCCGATGTTGCCTGTGGTAGAGAGCTGAGTAATAGTTCGCAGTTTTCAGTTCGCAGTTTTTCCTGGAGAGGTTGCACTGGTTTGAGTGATGTATCAGCATCAGCTTGCTGAAAAAACTCAAGGCACAATTTTGGTTAATACTCGCCCCCCCCCCCTCACCGCCAGTAACGGTGATGGTTTGGTCTTTCAGTCGGCCGATCGCCCGCGACCCTGCCAAATCTAGGGGCGGATCAACTTGGCGATAGATAACATTACCGGCAGCCTCAAGGCGTTCGTCTTCGAGATGCCAAACAATCTGATTGGCGTAGAGATCGGCCGGTCGGCGGGTATTGATACCCCGTGCGCCACCATTAAGACGAAGGACTTCGGTCTCTAGGTTGATCAGTCCTTCATTGGCGGTGAGGGTGATCCCATCGGCCCGGTTGCTGACTTGTACAGGACTGTCCGAGAGCACTGTGCGCTGGGTCAGGTTCCAAATAATCGAGTCCGAGGCAATTTGCAAGGGGGGCTCAACGGAGCGGGATTCCACTTCTTTTTTGAGGATCACCACCTGCTTAGCGAGATCAAAGGTTGCACTTTGGGCCACGACGCGATCGGTAATCTCAGGCTTGCCTTTCGGTGAGGGTAACCGCTGGGGTTCGAGGCTCTGGGGCTTAGCGTTAAGTCGTCTCCCATTGAAGGGCTCCCGATCGGCGCTCTGGGCAAAGGAGTCTTGTGCGGGTGAAATATCCCCCTCACTCGATGATGAGGCTGTGGGTTTAGGGTTGATGCTCTCTGGTGGGTCTTCGGTTGGCTTGTAGCGATCGATCTCGATGGGGCGATCGCTGACCAGGCGCTCCTGGAGCAGATCCCAAACCGCTTTCTCGGTACGAGCTTGCAGGGGTGTTTTTTTACCATCAATGATGACCTTGCCAATGACCTCTAACACCTGGGTTTCGGTCGTATACTTGCCCTGCTCACCGGTTACCACGAGCTCATCATTACTGCCCCGGAGCGATTGACGGGCAATCAAGCTGTTTTCTTCCGGTGTCCATTCCACCTCTTGGCATTGCAGTACTACCCCGGTGCGGGGGTCGGTCGCGACCACATTCTCACGCAGGTAAATGGTTTGGCCGTCTTCAAGAATCTCCCCGGTATCGGCCTTGAGCTTCAGCACAATCTCTCCGTCTGCGTAGAGATTGCCGATAATGTCCTCGATTTGGGCATCCTGGCGATTTGGCTCATAGGTGGTACGCCGGGCCTTGAGCCGCCAAAGAACGTTGCCCGCCTCATCCGCATTTTCGAGGGTGGCATTGTTGAGGATGAGTTGCTCTTCGTAAGTTGTCGGTTCACTCTGAGCATCATCCTCGACTGCAACGGGTTCACCCCCGCCTCGACAAGCACTAAGCAGCAGGGTTGCAAGGGCGACGGCGAGCCCCAAGCTAGCTCTTCTCCGGCAGGGTTTTTTCCTCATTACTGTTGATGATTTTGATGCCAGGAAAATTGCGGGGGTACGCACTGGTATGGTGACGGCTGGTCTTGTTGATCTCGTCCTTAATCTGGTCGAGGTCGATGTAGCGATCGGCCACATTGATCAGGCTATCGCTGGTCATAGAGCGGAGGCTAACCACTTCGACCCGAGCGCCTCGATAGCTAATGGCATCCACGGCATAGGCGAGATCACCATCCCCGCTCACCAGGACGGCTGTGTCATAGGCACCGACCAGCGACATCATGTCCACGGCAATTTCCACATCCAGATTCGCTTTCTTGGAGCCATCCGGCAATTGCACCAAGTCTTTGGCAATTACCCGATAACCATTACGGCGCATCCAGAGCAAAAAGCCCTGCTGCTTCTCGTTGGTGCGATCAACCCCTGTGTAAAAAAAGGCCCGTAGCAACCGCGACCCGGCCGTGAGGCGGTAGAGAAGCTTGGTATAGTCAATTTCCAGACCCAGTTGCAGCGCAGCATAGAATAAGTTGGAGCCGTCAATGAATATGGCGATTCTGCCACGGTTTTCTAACACCTGTTCAGGTGGAAAGACCGGATCTTCCCCAAAACCATCTTCAATCATGGTTAATTATCCTCAAAGTTTGTTATAGAAATAAGCGTTGTTATGCTGGCAACTGTAGGATGCACTCCTCAAGGCTAGCGAAAAGACACCAAAAATAGTGCCCCTCAACAAATTATTTAGGTTAAGTTAAGAAACTGATGCAATTGAATCAGGGTGAATGTCTAAGTTCGATGAACAAGAGAGCAGTCGCTTCGCACACACAAGCCCGATCGATCTCAATCCAGTTTGAAATGTGTCGTTCTCAGGATGTAGCAGGGGCGGGTTTGCAACCCGCCACGACCTTGGATTTCAAAAGAGAAGGGGTTTATGAGGAACTCGGCAACTCTAACTTGGCAAAAATAGGCTGGGGAGACGCTAAGGTTTGGGTACTTGAGAGAACTCCCCATTGAGAATGCTGGGCGAATAACTGGGCCGTGTTGATGGACGTAGCATCATTAAAATCCCAATCAAAGCCAAGCTGGGCATAGATTTTACTGCTGAGTCCAGGCACGATTGGGGCTAAGAGGTAAGCAGATAACCGCACTGATTCTAAAACAGCGTATAGGATGGCTTCAACCTCAGTCTGTTGGGCTTGCTTGTATAAACGCCAAGGGGCCTGGTCATCAATAAACTTGTTACAAGCGCGAATTAAATTAAAGATTTCTTCACAAACCGCAGGAAACTTATAACTTTCATAAGCTGGGATAATCTGATTGCTCAAGCTTCGTCCTAAATTTGCCAACGGGTGATCTGCCGCAAAGTCCTGAGCAGAAAGGGGGGGGACTTGGCTTTGGCAATACTTCTTCACCATTCCCAAGGTTCGGTTGAGCAAGTTACCCAGATCATTGGCGAGATCGGCGTTGAGAATGTTCACAAATCGGGTCTCATTGAAATCACCATCCTGACCCAGTTCAATTTCTTTAAGAAAGTAGTATCGCACCGCATCGGCACCGTAGCGCTCAATTAAGTCCAGGGGCTCGATCGTATTCCCCAAGGTTTTGCCCATTTTGCGACCATCTTTGGTGAGGAAACCATGACCAAAAACCTGATAAGGAATGTCTAGCCCAGCAGACATCAGCATGGCGGGCCAATAAATGGCGTGGAAGCGCAAAATATCTTTGCCAATCAGATGGAGCTGCGCTGGCCACCAATGCTCCAGGGCATTGGCGAGATTCGGTTCAGCTTCGGGGTCAAGCAGCGCGGTGACATAGCCGAGCAGCGCGTCAAACCAGACATAGAGCGTATGCTCGGGATCATGGGGCAACGGAAATCCCCAATCGAGGTTGATCCGGGAGATGGAGAAGTCCTGGAGTCCCTGCTCGACAAAGCTGAGCACTTCGTTGCGACGACTGGGGGGCTGGATAAAGTCGGGGCGATCGCGATAAAGCTCAGCCAGGGCCGCTTGATATTTAGAGAGCCGAAAGAAATAGTTGGACTCATCGCGCCATTCGACGGGTTGGTTGGTGTGGATCGCACAATAGCGATTGTCCAGCAGTTCCCGCTCTTCTTTGAATTCTTCACAGGCAACACAATACCAGCCCTGCTGTTGTGCCAGATAGATGTCGCCCTGTTGCCAAACCCGCTCAAAAAATTCATTGACGATCGCCCGGTGGCGCTCACTACTGGTACGAATGAAGCGATCGTATTGAATATTCAAGGCCTGCCAGAGGGCGTCAAACTGAGCGGCGATCGCATCGCAATGCACCTGGGGCTCAACACCTTGTTGCTCGGCGGCGCGTTGAATTTTCTGGCCATGCTCATCTGTGCCCGTGACCAGCAGTACCGCTCGTCCCCGTTGACGTTCAAAGCGCGCGATCGCATCGGCCACCATGGTGGTATAGGCACTGCCAATATGGGGCGCGGCATTGACGTAGTAGAGCGGGGTGGTGAGGGCAAACGGAGAAGAAGACATGGCAAATGGGGTATGTATTGACGGAGTCAGACCCCGCCAGAATCCAGCCCCCTATTTTAGAAGGTTGCGTCTTCCTGTACCAACTGTTTACTTATCCAGAACTCAGGTTAAGTACGAAAACTCGTTACTTTTTACGTGTTACTCATTACGCCTCAAAGCAGCACCCTGACCCGAGGCCAATGGTGCCTAACGCACTGCGCCCGCAAAATTTTCTAGCAACTGGGCCTGGATGCCTTGACTCTTGGCCACCAGATAGTCCCGAAAGGTCTGGGCAATGACCGAGAGCTGCTTACTGGCCAGGTGGGCCACGTACCATTGGCGCTGAATCGGGAAGTCTTTCACATCCAATACGGTTAACTCTGATGAGAGTTCCATCCCTACCAGGCAATGCTGCGAGAGTACGGAAATGCCCATCTCACCGGCGATCGCTTGCTTAATCGCCTCATTACTGCCGAGCTCCAAACGGACTTGCACCTGCACCCCCTGGGTGGCGAGGAGCTGCTCAACGGCCTGCCGTGTCCCTGAGCCAAATTCACGCATAATAAAGGGCTCATTGGCCAAGGCCGCAAGGGGTAAGGCGGCCTGACCTGCCAAGGGATGCTGGTGGTGAGCCACAACCACCAGCGGATTATCCAAAAAGGGTTCGGCCGCCAGGGGAATCCCCTCGGGGCATTGGCTGAGAATGTAGAGATCATCCCGGTTTTGCAGCATCCGTTGCTGAATCTGCTCATGGTTGACGACTTGCAGCGCCACATCAATATCCGGGTGAATCTGGCAAAAATGGCCCAGCAGCCGGGGGATAAAGTACTTGGTGGTGGTAATGGCCGCCAGCTTGAGCTTGCCCTGCTTCTTGCCCTTGAAGTCGGCGATCATCATCTCAAAGTTATCCAGACGGGCAAAAATCTCCTGGCAGGTCTGCAATAACTCCTCCCCGGCATCGGTGAGATAGAGGCGCTTACCAATTTGCTCAAACAGCGGTAGACCCACAGCTTTGGTGAGTTGCTTAATTTGACTCGAAACGGTGGGCTGCGTAATCTCCAGCTCTTCGGCGGCACGGGTAAAACTGCTATGGCGAGCAGTGGTTTCAAAGACCTTCAGTTGGTGTAGGGTCGCGTGGATCACCGATTGTGGGCTCCTGAGAATAGAAATATTGCTATCTGACAGTTGTTTTTCATCTTTCTATTGTGAATCATCTATGGTCTGGATTCAAGTTACGACTCGTGAAGCGTAAAGCCCTCGTTTGCTAAACGGGGGAGTCGGTCAAAAGATATTACGCGGGCGGAATCGAGATCCTCTAGAATGGATGGCGGTTTACGGTTAATCCCCCATTTACCACCTCATTTCAAAATAGGCCGGGTTTAATTTATGTTCAAACGCTACTTGATCTGTACCGATCTGGTGGATGGTCTCCACCGTCTCATTGATTTTGTCCCGGCACTGGCCCAAGGAGGCTGTCAACAAGTTGTGTTTACCCATGTCGTGCCGGTGTGGACAGAGGGGGATATTCCCCGGATTGATGAGGAGAAAGTGCAAGCGGCTCAAGCTAGCCTAGAGACGGCCCTGGTTCATCAGCGTGAGGGGCTAGAGATTATTGTCGATATTCAGTCGGGGAATCCGGAGGAGGTGATTCCCAAGTTGGTGCAGCAGTACGACTGTGATGTGGTGCTGACCGGGACGGCAACCCGCAGCCTGATGCAGGAGACCATTTTTGGCAGCACCAGTTTGCGCCTGGCTCGGTCGATGGCCGTGCCGCTGCTACTGCTGCGCCCCCAACTGATGACAACCTATACCCGCGCAGAACTGGCGCTGCGCTGCGAACATCTCTGGCACTACCTGCTGGTGCCCTATAGTGGCAGTGAGTCGGCGACCTATTTGCTGGAGCAGTTAAAGTCCGCAATGCAAGCGGATGCAGGACGATCGCTCCAGAAATGTCTCCTGCTCACCGTGGTTAATCCGGCAGGACGGAAACGCTTCACTCAAGACTATCAAGAACAGGCCGCCGAGGCACAGCTTGAGCAAGCCAAGGCGGAGCTCGGCGATTGTGGGGTTGAAATTACCACCGAAGTCCGTATCGGCGATCCGATGCAACAAATTACCCAAGCGGCAATTAAGTATGATATTACGGCGATCGCCACCGCTCAAGCCTCCCGAAGTGCCCTCCTGGAAATCACCGCCCCCAGCTTTGCTAACGAAATCCTCCGCCAAAGTTGGTTCCCGGTGTTGTTTTTCTCACCGAAGCGTTAAGGTATCCTCTGAGGAAGCCGCTGATTCTAGCCAATAGGTGGGCATTTTACCCCGACCTTTCACTTCGAGCATCCCTCTGGGTCTACAGATGTAGGGAGCGGGCGGTTCTAGGGTGGCGAGGCGATCGCGCACCGCCGTTGTCACTTGAATTTTGCCCGGTTGGCCCTGAGCTTCCATACGACTGGCTAGATTGACCGTATCCCCCCAGAGATCATAGGCAAACTTATGTAGACCGATCACCCCCGCCACCACCGGCCCCGTATGAATGCCAATGCGCATCTCAAACCGCTGCCCCGTCTCCTCGGCGATTTGCGCCAGGGCCGCTTGCATGGCGAGAGCCATCTGCACCACCCGTTCCACATGGTCGGGGCAGGGGTCGGGTAGGCCGCCCACCACCATATAGGCATCGCCGATGGTTTTAATTTTTTCGAGCTGGTATTGGCGACAGAGGCGATCGAAGTGCGAAAAGATAATGTTAAGCCAATCCACCACTTGGTCGGGAGGTAGAGCGGCTGAGAATTCGGTGAACCCCACAATATCGGCAAAAAGCACCGTGGCTGCCTCAAAGCGATCGGCGATCGTGGTGCGATTTTGACGCAGGCGATCGGCGATCGCGGCGGGTAGAATATCCAAGAGCAACTGCTCCGAGCGCTGCTGGGCAACCCGCAGGGCCTGCTGAGTACAAAACTCACTGTAGGAGAGGCGCTCATAGAGCAGCACCACCAGGTTGGGCATAGCCGAAATCCAAACCAAATCGAAGACAAATTCCGCTGGGCTGGCTTGGGTTTGAAAGACAGGCTGCCCCAGCGCCAGGTTAATCCCGAAATAGTAGAGATACGAACCCAGGTGGGCGAGCAAATGTAGCGGCCAACGAAAGGGAACGATCGCCGCAATACTAAAAAAGCCCAACATCCAGCCCTTAAAATCCGGTTCCACCACATCCTGCCAGCCCTTGGGTAAATTGGTGACGATGGTGATGCTCCAGGTTAGCAGCAAGAGACTAAAAGCGAGGATACGAGGGTTAAAGCGTCGTTTGAGAGCGGCGATCGCCCCCAGCATCAGCAGGGCGGGCAGAGCATGATAAATCAATGTATAGATTTCATGGGCATTGGTATCCGCAATAGCGTGAACCGTTTTCAGCAAACTCTGACCCATGAAATAACAGACACCCAGCCCCAACCCCAAGATCAAGCGTTGGCGCATGAAATGATCGCGCCAGGCTGCGTAAGCGCTAAACAATTGCTCAGGCGGACGACGCAGACTCTGGAGGAGTTGGCGTTGTAGCTGTCTAAACGATTGCCAGTAAGATCGAAGGATCAAAAATGTAAGCTCTCCAGACGCATGGTCTCTCGGTTCGAGAGTGCGTCATCAATGGGTTATTTCAATCCTTTGCAGACTCAGATGCTGCGTAGGGCGATTTAATGTCTCAACGGCTTACTGTATCGGCAATTCTGGCTCAACCACAGGGGAGTCTGCCCCTGCAACGCTTTCTGTATCGCTGCTCTCCAGTCGTCGCCCTCGCAGCCAGAGGCTCAGGGCGATCGCCCCCACGACCAAGAGAAGCGCTGTAATGCCAAACTCCGCCACCCATTGCACCAACTGCGCGAGGGGAACCAACTGGCCAACAAAAAAGGCCAAACTCACCATCACGCTCGCCCAGAGCAGCGCCCCGGCGGTGTTGCAGAGCAAAAATTGTGGGTAGGGCATCTGGGCGATCCCCGCCAACGGCCCCGCGAAAATCCGCAGCAGGGCCACAAAGCGCCCGAGAAACACCGCTCGCGCCGCATTGGCACGAAACTGCTCCCGGACTTGGTTGAGTTGTGTTTCTGAGATGCGAAACCCTTTGCCCAGACGCAGTAGGAGCGGCCAGCCGCCCCAGCGTCCGAGCCAATAGCCACAGTTGTCGCCCAAGACTGCGCCCGCGATCGCGCTCCCCAGCACACCCCCATAGGTCAATTCATTACTCCCGGCCAAAAAACCACCGATGAGCGTAATCGTCTCACCCGGTAGTGGCACGCCAGTATTTTCTAGGGCAATGCCGCCAAAGACGGCCCAATAGCCATAGTTGTGGGCGATCGCCTGAAGCTGCTCTAGCGAGAAAAATTCCACGATTGGCTGCGTCTTTAGAATAATTTAAGGCTGCTTACAGCCATGATGGCGTGATCGCCAGGGTGCTGTCAATTCAGCATCGGCCCTGCCAGCATCAGCCCTGACAGAAATACGCCCAAACAATGCGGGTCGTTGGCAGGCAGACCGTAAAACACAAGTAATGCGGGCGATCGTGCCGCTCGCGAATCCGGCGTTCGGAGGCTAAGATGGCGGTGTTCAAGGAATCTGCCGGATCAGTTATCGATCCTGATTATTCACGGTTGCTTCACTTATGCAAAACTACGCTCTAATTATTGGTCATGGCCGCTCCGGTACGAACTGGCTGATGGATATCTTGGATGCCAGTCCGTTGACGTTCTGCCGCAGCGAGCCCAATGAGGTCAAAGACTCTCCGTTTGGGGCGATCGCCCCGCTCTGGCAAGTCGGTGCGACCCAGCCCGATCTAGACGAACATTGGGATGAGCTGGTTACCTGGATGAGCCGCCATATTGGCGAGCGCGACCATCACTTCGTCAATCCCAAAATCTACATCCACCCTCGGGCCCAGAAACTCGGTCTGGCCTACCTCAGTAGTCGTCCACGACTCAGAACGCGACAGAAACTTCAGCAGGTCGCCCCAGCGCTCCTGCCGGGTGAATGGCCCCTACCCTGGTATCTGGGCGATGCCCAGAAGCTCCAACAGGCCTACGCCATTTTCAAAATCAATCAAGCTGCTCGGGTGGCGGTGTGGCTCCTCAACCATCGCCCTCAAGTGCCCGTGCTGCACATTGTGCGGCATCCTGGCGGGCGTCTGAACTCTTGGCTGAAGCGGTTTCTGGCCGTCCGAGACAAACAAGAAATCGCCCAACGGAATCACCAACGACTCCATGAGGTGTTAACGCTCTCACCAGAATGGGCTGAGCGCTTTGGCACCATTGAGCAGATGAACATTGCCGAGAGTGAAATGTGGTTCTGGCGCTATGTGACGGAACAGGTTCACCAGGTGGGGGAGGGCCGCTCAAACTATAAACTGCTGCTCTACGAGAACCTAGCGTTTGACCCGATCAAAATGGCTCAAGCAGTCTATCAATTTTGTAATCTGCCCTGGACGCCTGCGGTGGAGGCGATCGTCCGTCAGGGCATCAACACATCGGTTTGGGGTGATCTCAAAGGCGGCCCGATGGCAACCGCCCAGGCCTGGCGTAAAAAGCTCAAATCCGATGAAGTGGACGCGGTGAATAAGGTGCTGACTGGCAGTCTGATGGAACGGTGGTGGGATGAATAGTGCAAAACCTCGACCTCATTTACTCTTGACCCCATGAAGCCCCTGAAGATTCTTTATGCCTGTGGACCTATCGATGCGGCAAGCGTGTATGACTATTGGCTCAAGGGTGAAATCGACCCCTATCATTTCACGATTCCGTTTGTCTATCAGTTCTATGATCTCTGTCGGGCTCTGAATGCCCAGGCCCATGTCATTGCCCGTTGCCCTCGGCCAGCGAGCATCCAAGTAGCACAATTGACCATTGAGCATCACCCAGCCTTGTTTCAGGATCGTGGGGCGCTGCTCTACTATCTGGGTCAGATTTGGACAGGATTGCGCCTCATTTGGACGGCGATCGCCCAGCGTCCCGACGTACTGGTGATCCAGAGCGGTCGGGTCTTTCCCTTTTTCCTCTCGCCAATTGCTTGGTTGGGCATCAAGGTTATCCCCTCTTATCACATTACGCTCTGGCGCAAATATCGTCCAAAAAGCTGGACGCGTCAACTGATTTTGGCGCTCAGTCGCCACCTGTTTCAGAAAGACTGTGCGGCGATCCTCTCAACCTCGCCAGATATCACCGACCAAATCCAGGAACTAACGCGGGGTCGCCACCGCCCGATCATCCAGTTTCTCTCGATCTATCAGCCCCAGCAGTTTGCGGGCATCGCGCCCCCAGTTCACAACCGGGAGTGCTTCACGGTGCTCTATGTGGGACGGATGCATGAGAACAAGGGGATTTTTGATCTGCTGGCGATCGCCCAGCGCTTTGCCAGAGCAGGTCTAACCCAAATTCACTTTGATCTCTGTGGTACCGGGTCGGCTCTAAACGCCCTCCAGCAACAAGCGACAGCCGCCGGGGTGAGCGATCGCTTCGCCTGTCACGGCCATTGCCGCCGCCCCCAACTCATGGCAATGTATGCCCAGACTCAGGTGGTGATTGTACCCACCACCACCCACTTTACGGAAGGGCTCAACCAAGTCGTGATTGAAGGCGTTCTGGCGGGGCGTCCCGTGATTACCTCAGCAGTTTGCCCCGCCGTTCACTATGTCCAAGCGGCTGCCGTGGAAGTCCCCCCGGATGATGTTCAAGCCTATGGTGATGCGATTTTGCAGCTCTATCACGATCGGGAATACTACGACCTAAAACACCAAGCGTCTCAGCAGTTGCGCGATCGCTTCTTTGACCGCTCTGAGGGCTGGGGCGCAAAATTCAGAGGGATTCTGGTGGAGCAAGGCTTGGTGTAGTTCAAGGTTCAATGTTAAAAGTTCAAGGTTGGGGGAGGGTTCCGAACTTTTAACTCTAAACCTTGAACTTAGGAATTCAGCTTAAAGGCTTCCAGAAACAAGCCATAGGTGACGCCAATCTTAAAAGCATTGGCCAGATCAACAATCAACGGTCGTCGGGGGCGATCGGCGCGAATCGAGCGCGGAGCATAAAACCAGCGGGAGATGAGCTCCACAACCAACACAACCGCCAAGGTGGCAGATATATCCCAGATGGCGATTTGCCCGGTGGTACTAGCAATGCCGCTGGCGACAAAAAAGC
Organism: Cyanobacteria bacterium P01_G01_bin.54; assembly: GCA_039180005.1. Taxonomy (GTDB): domain Bacteria; phylum Cyanobacteriota; class Cyanobacteriia; order Cyanobacteriales; family Spirulinaceae; genus SIO3F2. Next base: position 59,237 of record JBCDEB010000004.1, read on the forward strand.
CCACAAACAGACTCAGCAATATGAGTAGCAAGCGTTGCGGCCAGGAATCTTGCAGCCAACCCAGATTGCGATCGCTCGCCGTGGCCAGCAAACGGTTGAGGCGCGTTTGTTGCATTAGATTAAGTTCTAAGGCGTAAGTCCTGATTTAGTGACCTTAAGATTATCCTAACGGCCGAACGGGGAGGGCTAGGATATAATTTGTTACAAACCGTCTGTTACAAACCGTAAACTCCTCTGCAAACCGCCGCCTGGAGCGGTTGCCCAAATCTAATGAGTGAATCCGTAACCCGTGCCTTTGTGGTGGGCAAAGTCTTGGCGACCGTCTTGAGAGAAAAGACGGAATCTGCTGTCACGAATACCTTGAATGACTGGGGCCGCCTTGGGGCCGAGCAGCGTGAACACCTCAGACAATTCACCCAAGAGGTTCTCTCTCGGGCGGAGCAAGAACTCCAGGCTACCCCTGTCACTGTCGCTAACGGGACAGTGAGTGCGGCCGCGCCCAAGGGCGATTTACAAGAGACCATTGATGAGTTGAGAGCAGAGATTGCCCAGATTCGCTCAGCCCTCAAGACCTATGCCCCCACAGAACAGTAAGTAGGCGTTGTGCTTGGGCAGGATTCGCTCCCATCGCGCCAGCGTCCTAACCTAGATTTGGCACCCAACCTAGATTTGACGTTAAATCTACGGTTGCCCTTTAAGAAACCCTTTTTTTAATTCACCTTTTATATCTCTGACTGAATCAAACTGCGTGTCTGCCCTTTCTCAACCTGCTACTTCCCATTCCCCTTCCACGATTGCTGAGGCATCGGGGCGATCGCCATCCCTTGAGCCAGGCAAAGCACAATACCGCTGGAACCGCGATAACTACTCCGACCTCCGGAGACGGTTGGACATCTGGTATGTACTCTTGACCTTCCTAACCCAATTGCGCTGGGATGCCACCAAATGGTCCTATCCCGGAGGCTACAGCGACCAAAAGCGTCAGCTCCGCCAGCAACGGCAAGCCGTGTGGATTCGGGAAAACATGCTTGAGCTTGGCCCCACCTTCATTAAGCTCGGTCAACTCTTCTCCACCCGAGGCGATATCTTCCCGATGGCCTACGTCAGTGAGTTGAGCAAACTCCAAGATCGGGTTCCCGCCTTTGACTACACCCAGGTTGTTGAGATTATTGAAGCCGAACTGGGCAAGCCCCTAACGACCCTCTTCGCTAGTTTTGACCCCACGCCACTCGCGGCAGCAAGCTTGGGTCAGGTACACCGTGCCCAGCTTCACAGTGGTGAAGCGGTGGTGGTTAAAGTCCAGCGTCCCGGTTTGAAAGCCCTCTTCACCATTGACCTGACCATTCTCAAGCGGGTTGCCCAGTATTTTCAGAACCATCCCAAATGGGGCGAGGGGCGAGACTGGCTGGGCATTTACGAAGAATGCTGTCGGATTCTATGGGAAGAAACAGACTATCTCAATGAAGGGCGCAACGCCGACACCTTTCGGCGTAATTTCCGCACGGTTCCTTGGGTCAAGGTTCCCCGCGTTTATTGGCGCTATAGCTCGCCCCGGGTGCTGACGCTAGAATATCTGCCGGGGATCAAGATCAGCCATTATGAAGCCCTAGAGGCGGCGGGGCTCGATCGCAAGCGCTTGGCCCAGCAGGGTGCAGAAGCCTATCTGCACCAGCTCCTCGGTGATGGCTTTTTCCATGCCGACCCCCATCCCGGCAATGTGGCCGCCGCAACCGATGGGGCATTGATTTTTTATGACTTTGGCATGATGGGGCGCATCGATAGTCAGATGCGAGAAAAGTTGATGGAGACGCTCTATGGCATTGCTGAGAAAAATGCCGATCGCGTCATTGATTCTTTGATTGAACTCAAGGCCCTCCAACCCATGGGGGATATGGGCCCCGTGCGGCGCTCGATCCAATACATGCTCGATAACTTCATGGATCGGCCCTTTGAGGAACAGTCGATCAGCGCGATCAGCGATGACCTCTATGACATTGCCTACGACCAGCCCTTTCGCTTTCCTGCCACCTTCACCTTTGTGATGCGAGCCTTCTCGACCCTGGAGGGGGTAGGCAAGGGACTCGACCCCGACTTTAGCTTTATGGAAGTTGCCAAACCCTTTGCGATGGAGATGATGACCAATAGCCCTTCAACCGATCCCAGTAGTTTGTTCGATGAACTCGGCCGTCAAGCCGCTCAGGTGAGTAGCTCTGCCCTAGGGTTGCCCCGACGTATTGAAGATACGATTGAGAAGCTCGAACGCGGTGATATCCGGGTGCGGGTGCGCTCCAGCGAGTCTGATCGCATTCTGCGACGCTTGAGCATGACCCAGATGCTGACCAACTATGTGGTGCTGCTGGGGGTGTTTACGCTATCCGCGACAATTTTATTCGTCTACGGTAAAATTTGGGTCGCACTGTTTATGGGGGGAGTCGCGCTCGCCTCGGCCGCAGCGGGTCTACGTGTGATGCAACGGCTTAATCGCTACGATCGCCTGCCCTAAATGCCAGGCTGCTATTGCTGCTACCGGTTTGAACAACAGGTTAGAGGCAAAGGAGTGAGCCTAAAACAGCGGCAGTGCATATACTGAAGGGCAAGGTAATCGTGATGCTTCACTGAATTCACCCGAGTACCCCAGCAATTCCTTGAATTAAGATTTATTTTTAGGCCGATTGGCAACACCAACGGCAATACCATCTCTCTCATGAAACGTCGTTTTGCAGGTCTAACAGATACAGGAGTCGTGCGTTCGGTCAATCAGGATGCCTTTTATCTTGATCCGGGCGGTCGCTTCTTTGTGGTTGCTGATGGCATGGGCGGCCATGCTGGTGGCCAAGAGGCTAGCCGCATTGCTACCGAAACCATCCAGACCTATCTGGACGACAACTGGAAAACTGACTTGACCTCGCCCGAGTTGCTTGAAAAGGCGATCTGGGAAGCCAATCAGGAGATCATTGATGACCAGGAAACTCATCCCGAACGATCTGACATGGGGACAACGGTGGTCGTGCTGCTCTTTCGCAATGAAGAACCCTGGTGTGGTCACATTGGTGACTCACGTCTCTATCGTCTGCGCGACAGTAAGTTAAAGCAGATTACCGATGACCAAACCTGGGTTGCCCGCGCCATGAAGATGGGCGATCTAACGCCAGAAGAAGCCCGAGTTCACCCCTGGCGTCATGTGCTCTCGCAATGTCTGGGGCGGCGCGATTTGCAACGGGTAGAATTGCAGGCGCTGGAGGTGCTGCCGGGCGATCGCTTTTTGCTCTGTAGCGATGGTTTGACCGAAGAGGTTAGCGATCCCGAGATCCACGCCTTTCTCACCACGGTGCCCGACCACGATGCAGCGGCCCAGCAGCTAATTGAGACAGCTAAAGAAAATGGTGGTTCAGACAACGTCACGGTCGTGATTATTGGCCAAGAATAGACTTCACGCCGCCGCCAATACCGCTTGACAATCGGCCACCGATCGCCGCTCCCGCATCGCCCCAACCAAAGCATCGTAAGCCGTCTGATGTTGCTCAATTAGCCCCTCGGCTTGTAGCTGAGCCCATTGCAGCTTGAATCGGATCGCCTCACGGCCAAGACCCAATTCAGCCAGGGCATTGATGAGCTGGCGGCGATCGTCACCTCCTCCCTCCACATCACTGTATTGGAGCTTTTCGGCGGCGATGCCCGCCATCAATGTGATGCAATAGCGATTGACTGACTGCTGTTGTTCCAGGATTGTCTTCGCCGGTTCTGGTGCCGGAGCCGCAAAAACCACGCCGCCAAACCCTGGCTGACCCTGACGAAAAGCTTCCCAAGCGGAGAGACTGTAGTCCGTAATCGGGATCTGGTAATGGGTTGCCACCAAGAAGTGACCCGCCTCATGGTGCAGTACTCGCTCCTGGTGGGCACTCGAAAAGCCCGCCACTGCATCCACCAATAACGTTCCGGCTCGGCCCTCCCAAGCAAAGCGATCCGCCGTTGCCAAGACGAGAACCCCCAGCGTCGCCAACGCAGGAATCGTTTGGGGGAGGCGGATGAGGGGGCCGAGTAAGACTGAAACCGTCATCAAGAAGATGCCGATCGCAATGAGGTTCAACGTGGCTTGTTGCATGGGGGGTGGGGGTTGGCTTGGTAGGATAAGTTTATTTGACATGACCCGCTTAATCCAATGGTATCCCGGCCATATTGCCAAGGCCGAGCGCCAACTTAAAGAAAACCTCAGCCGGGTGGATGTGGTCTTTGAGGTGCTTGATGCTCGGATTCCGATCGCCTCCCAGCACCCCAATGTGCGGGACTGGCTGGGGGAGAAGCCCCGCGTGCTGGTGATCAATCGGATGGACATGATCCCGGATGAATTGCGATCGCCCTGGCAGGCGTGGTTTGCCAGCCAAGGGGACTATGCCCATTGGACCAATGCTAAGGTCGGTAAAGGCTTAAAGCCAATTCTTAAGGCAGCTCAGACGGTGGGCGAAACGGTCAATGCGCGGCGCAAACAGCGAGGGATGCGACCCCGAGCAGTACGGGCGCTGGTGATGGGTCTGCCCAATGTGGGCAAGTCGGCGCTGATCAACCGTTTAGTCAAGCGCAAGGCAGCCAAGAGTGCGCGACGAGCGGGCGTGACCCGGCAATTGCAATGGGTGCGCATTTCCGATGCGATCGAACTGCTCGATGCCCCCGGTGTCATCCCCTGGAAGCTCGACGATCAGGTGGCGGCGGTGAAGCTGGCCATCTGTGAGGATATTGGCGAGGCGGCCTACGACAACCAGCAAGTTGCAGCGGCGTTGGTAGAGAATCTGGTCAATTTGGGTTCAGAGGGCTGGGTTCGCGATCGCTACCGCCTTGACCCGCTGGACTATAGCACCGGGGAAGAATATATCTATGAGTTAGCGCAACAGCGGTATCGGGGCGACCAGGAACGGGTAGCGGTGTTGCTGCTCAATGATTTCCGGCGAGGGGATTTGGGGGCGATCGCCCTGGAGCTGCCCCCCGTTCAAAATTGTGATTTTAGAGCTGTGATTTCAGAACCCTGATTGCTGTTGCCTCAGGACTGCTTCGGATTGTTGCAGAATATCAGCCGTTTGGGCTTGAATCTGCGCCAGAGTTGACGGTTTCAGCTCAGCTTGACCTCCACCGCTTTGGCCTCGCCGAAAAAATCTGGACTGAAGCGGCTGATCCGGTTTCTTTTGGGTGGTTTCTGCCGCTTGAAGATTCTGGAAGGTCATATTCGCGATCGCCCGCCGCACATCAATCCGGTCAAGCGCAATGTTCAACCCGGTCAACAGCATCGTCAAAATGGGTTCAGGATCAGCCAACATCTGCTCATAGGAGAGCAAGAAGATGGCATCCGGATTGGTAGCTTTAGCCTGGAGGTAGCTCTGGCTCATAGCGCACCAAACGGGTAATTGATCCAAGCAAAAGGCATCAATCTCCTGAGTTGTCGCGGCTTGGGGTTCGTCGCGATGCAGACAGAAATGGTAGTACGACACCAAGGCATCTTCGGGCCGACGATACAAAAAAATGTGTTTGACGTTAGCACCCGGTTGGCAGCGGCTCATGGTCATTGCCTGATGATAGTCGGCGTGGGTTTTCAAGAATAAGCGACCTGGTGTCACGGTGGCATCCCGTGTCGCAAGGGAACAGGATTGAAAACCCGGAATCACCGCTTTAACCCGCGATCGCGATTCCGTTGTGGTTTCAATGCCGATGTTTTGGAGTAAGCAGTCGCAGAGCAGGTAGCGCAGCCAGGTATTACCCGAGCGGGGATAAGAGCTGACAAATACAATGGCTTCACCCTGCTGACTCAAGCGAGCAACCTCTGCGGCGTTTTGCCGCTCTAGGGGAGGGATGGTACTGGCTGGGGTCATGCCAAGGCGACGAGCCACTGTGCGAAGGAGCGTGCGCATGGTGGTTTATGAAGGGGGGAGGGGGATGTTAGCCAAATCTCAAACTATCTTAGGACAGATCAAGAATGTCGTAGTCAGTGGCCTGATCGAGTAGCAACGGCCAGATGTAGACATCTTGTTCTTGGGGGCGCTGCCTGAGCTAGAGAAATGAGGTTCTGTACTGGAGTTGTAGATAGCGAAAAGGGCGATCGCCCTTTTTTGGGTCAACGCTTGCGAAAAATATTACCGTCTCTGGAGTAGTCATGTTTGATTGACCCATCATTGGGGGCTTCAACAAATCGTGCCGGTGTTGCAGGGTTGGGGAATGCCGATCGAGCCGATTTTGAAGATCGCAGGCGTGATGTTGGCGGAGTTGGAGCTGGGTGAAGGGTCTTCGGAGGACGATCCAGCGGTTAATGTAAAGGGCGATCGCCCCTTTTCTGGGTGGGATGTTTGCAACCATTGTGCTCCGGGGGGTGTAGGGTCGCAACGCTTGCACTCGGAACGATTGCTTAATCCAAATTCAGGTTTGTAGAGGACGGCTCATCCCCCTCAATCGGTTAAAAACGCTGGCTGGAAGCCCAGGACGCCCCTATTTTGCAGCCACGATTCTGAGCCCAGATTCTATAAATATATTTATGTAATATTTTGCCGCTTTGCATCACTAAGATGATATATTCGTGCCATCGCCAACACGGGGAAAGTCTGAGGCGTTAATAGTCCACTGTTTAGGCCACGTGATCAAGATTGCCCCCGTGTCCCGGTGATGATTCAGTCTTATGAGTTCTTCAAGGAATAGGTTTTTCTGATGAAAAATAAATTGTTTCTCGCGACCGTCCTTAGCGCATTGTTCACACTGTACTTCCTGTTGGCTCTGCCAGTAGAGGCTCAGGTGGGGGATAGGCGTGGCAACACCGCAACTGGTGAGGGTGCGCTCCATTCAAATACAACAGGGATCAACAATACCGCAACTGGCCAGAACGCCCTCTATACAAATACGGTGGGGAATTTCAACACCGCAACTGGTGAGCGTGCCCTCCGTTCAAATACAACGGGGTCTGGCAACACCGCAACTGGCCAGCTCGCTCTTCGTGACAATACAACGGGGTCTGGCAACACCGCAACTGGTGAGGACGCTCTCCATGCAAATACGGAGGGGAATTACAACACCGCAACTGGAGAGGAAGCCCTCTATTCAAATACAACGGGGAATTACAACACCGCAACTGGCGAGAAAGCCCTCTATTCAAATACAACGGGGAATTACAACACCGCAACTGGTGAGAATGCCCTCTCTTCACATACAACGGGGTCTGGCAACACCGCAACTGGCCAGCTCGCCCTTCGTTCAAATACGACGGGGCATGACAACACCGCAACTGGAGAAGAAGCCCTCTATTCAAATACAACGGGGACTAGTAACACCGCAACTGGCGAGAAAGCCCTCTATTCAAATACAACGGGGCAGGACAACACCGCAACTGGCAAGGAAGCCCTCTATTCAAATACAACGGGGCAGGACAACACCGCAACTGGCAAGAATGCCCTCTATTCAAATACAACGGGGTCTGGCAACACCGCAACTGGTATGAACGCCCTCTTTGTAAATACGACGGGGCAGGACAACACCGCAACTGGCAAGGACGCCCTTCGTTCAAATACGACGGGGCAGGACAACACCGCAACTGGCATGAACGCCCTCTCTTCAAATACAACGGGGAATTACAACACCGCAACTGGCAAGAACGCCCTCTTTGCAAATACGACGGGGCAGGACAACACCGCAACTGGCATGAACGCCCTCTCTTCAAATACAACGGGGGATAAAAACACCGCAACTGGTGAGAATGCCCTCTCTTCAAATACAACGGGGAGTCACAACACCGCAACTGGCATGCACGCCCTCTCTTCAAATACAACGGGGAAGTACAACACCGCAACTGGCATGCAAGCCCTCTCTTCAAATACAACGGGGAAGTACAACACCGCAACTGGCATGAACGCCCTCTCTTCAAATACAGAGGGAAATAGCAACACTGCAATTGGCAAGAATGCCCTCTCTTCAAATACGGAGGGAAATAGCAACACCGCAACTGGTGAGGAAGCCCTCTTTGCAAATACAACGGGGAAGTACAACACCGCAACTGGCATGCACGCCCTCTCTTCAAATACAACGGGGCAGCTAAACACCGCAACTGGCATGGACGCCCTCTCTTCAAATACAACGGGGAGTCACAACACCGCAACTGGCCTGTACGCCCTCTTTTCAAATACAACGGGTTATAGCAACATCGCAACTGGTATCAGTGCACTCTCTTCAAATACAACGGGGAAAAATACTATCGCTGTCGGCTTCTGGGCAGGTTGTAAGCAGAAAACTGGCAGTAACAATATCTATATCGGCAATGCGGGCACTCAAGAAGAGTCTGGCGTTATCCGTATTGGGAATATGAGTTCCTCTGCAACCAACTGCGCCGGACAAGAAGTGGAGCTTCCAGTTCAGAACAAGGTCTTCATTGCGGGAATATCTGGTACGACCATCCCAGACGGATCGCCAGTCTATGTCACGCCACAGGGTCAGCTCGGGATAATGGCCTCTTCCGAACGTTTCAAGGAAGAGATCGAGACCCTGGACTCCGCCGAAAAAATCCTGCAACTGCGGCCCGTGAGTTTTCGGTATCGGCAAGCCAGCGACAACGGAGCCGAGCCGCTCCAATATGGGCTGGTTGCGGAAGAAGTCGCTGCGGTCATGCCCGAGTTGGTGCAGTTCGATCAAAACGGCAAACCATTTTCCGTCAATTACCGGTTCTTCGCGCCGCTGCTACTGACCGAGGTGCAACGACAACAGGCATTGTTGGCGACCCTAGAGCAGCAAAACGCGTTACTTCGGGATGAATTGACGGAGTTGCGCCAGGTTGTGACCCAAAACTCGATCGCAACCCTGAGCAATGTCACCCCAATGAATCCGGTGGATGCTCAAGCGTTATCGACGGAAACGATCGCGTTTGGACTTCGCTGACTGCATGGTTACGGCGCGATCGCCATGGCGATCGCGCTTAATTCTCATTGAAGTTCATCGTAGGAAAGGTGCGCTCAAACGAACGCACTTTCCTCTGCATAAAGGATGCTAAGAGAAGGGGATGGAAATTCGATCGCATTTACAACCCCATCTCTAACCAAGCGGCGTAAGATGATGGCGGCGATCGCCGTTCCTCAGCCGATTTGAGGTGGGTCTAAGGGAGACTTGATTACCCTTGATACGTGACAGTTGACCTGTTATATATGACGTTTCAATTCTCATGACAAATTGTCAGCTAGGCAAAATCAATTGATCAATATTTTCCCATCCTGCTGCTGATGGCATTGGCTAAAGATTGCCTTAATCTGGCTTGAAATAGCTCAGTATTTTTTTCGTAATAGGCTCTGGCTTGTTGACCACTTGACGCTTTGACTTGAGTGGGGCTGGCGATCAAGGTTTCAATGGTTTGACGTAGATTGTTAGGACAAAAGTGATATCGCTGACTAACGTAATTCTCTAGGGTTGTCGCCTCAGTCACCTTGACCAGATAACCACGCTCCCGACGAACGAGTTCATTCATCGGCGGCGCATTGGTCGTCACCACACAGGCCCGAGCACTCATTGCTTCCATCATGAAATGGCCAAAGCCTTCAGATTCAGAGAGACAAAGATGAATGCCAATCTGATTCTGGAGCTGCTTGAGGGTCGTTTCATCAACATATTGATCATGGACACAAATATTGTTGTAATCACGATACGGGCTGCGATCGAAATCATGGGCGATCGCCGTCAGCTTGGGAAATTGGGGATTCTGCTGCCACATTGCCAAAATTTGCGATGTTCCCCGCCGCTCAACACTCTTGCCCGCTAAAAGAAAGAACTGACGGTAGTCGGGTTGAACGCTCGGAATGGATCTATCGCTGGAGGTAAAGCCCAAAAACTCACTCCGAACATCTAAGCGAGAGAAAATCTCATCAGCACATCGAGTCTTACACCACACTAAATCGATTTGTTTGAGCAAGGGAATATGTGTTTTTGAGAGCTGCTCATGATTGGGAATAAAAATATTAACTTCTGCCAAATCAAGTAACTCTGGCCGGATTTTTTCGAGAAAGATATTGGCATCAAATTTTTGGGTCAATGTCTTAAGAGAAGCGCCGGCCTTTGAGGGCAAGTATTGCGGAAGCCGTAGCCATCTCAGCTTTCTGCGTTCGGTTACTTTGTAATGATTAATGCTGTAAGAACTGTTGAGGAAATCTTGAAGGATCAAAGCATCACGTTCTAGTCCAGTCATTTGATTAATCTGGGCTTTGTAGATGATGTTTAATCGCCTCTTCTTCATGTGAATTGATTCTGATTTAGGTGGAATTGGTGATTTTTAAATTTAAATATTAATTAAGGTTTACCTGCCCTGCTGCTTTGTCTTTTCTTTGTAGAAGATCTCTATTTCTATGGAGCTATTCGCTTGAACTTGATGTGAATATTTTTGAGGTTTTCACACCCTTGCAAGGCTTCTGATACAGTGGAAGACCTCAAGTACAATAACCAGTTAGGTGTAGAGCCGGGGTAAATTCTATTTGCTCGGTAGGTTCTACCAATCAAGATATAACAGGCACATTCTTCAAGTAGAAATTTTTTACTCTGTTCAATAGCGGTTGAATTCGATTTACTGTATCTGATTTTTCTGTTGGAGAAGTTACTGATATCAGTATCTATTTGTTTTTTGAATTCATTGTCTAACTTATACAAGCACAATATGTCTTGATGTAAGCTCAAATAACTTGTATGATTGAGCCAGTCATTCCAATGATGGATTTTGAGAATATTATATTCAGGAAATAGTAATTGATGCTCTAGTCGCCATTCTTTCCCCTTTTGCAGAGCATTGGCATAAGCAGTCCTTCCCGACATTCCTTCTGATACAAAATTATGCCGATATAAACTATCAGAAATATTGATGACAATCTTAGTATGTCGCTTGGCAACCCAGCCCAAAAGACAAGAAAGCCTTTTGCCATAATGATATTTATTTCCGAGACTAATCGGAATATAGGCAAGATCATTTTCTTGCCAACCCCGATCTCTTGAAACGGATTTCAATCGATAGTTTTCCATGACAATTAATGCTAAATCACAAAAATTTAACTACAGATACAATTTAGTCCTAAAGCACCGGGCTCTTCCTCCAATGTTGGTATAATAAATGAATTTTGGGCGGGAGATCATCGGTGGGGGTGGTGCGTTACGCAGGGGTAGAAATTGTCGATGTATTAAGAATTAGCAACCCTGCTAACACACCCTACTGTCGTGACACTACATGGCTATCTCATTGGCAAGATGGTCTTAACGGTTACGCAGGACAGGGAAACCCAGCCCTTACAAATTGTAATTGTAAGGTGGGCAAAATTAGCGGTCTCGAAATGAAACGATCGCACCTCAATCTTTGCCCACCTTACTGCTGTTAACTATTGCTAGCTCAGCCGCAAAACGACTTACTTCTTCTTTCGACGCTTGAGCAACCGCTTGAGACCCTGCTTCGACTGCCGCCCAATCCCAGAGAGTAGATTATCCGAAGTGGCCGAGCCCTCGCTGGTATCTTCAGAGGCACATTCCACCGGCCGGATTTGATTAAGGTTGGAATACGGCACGGGGCAATTCCCCGCATCATCGCGAGCATTGGGTTCCTCACCCGCTTCGATCGCATCCCGGGCCTCCAGCACCAGGCGCAGTAGATCGTCCATCACCTCCGGGGTAATGTTGACATTCATCGGATAGGATTTCACCGCATAGATGAAGCCGGGTTCTAGCTCCTCATCCGCATATTCGGTAGGTCGGAAGCCGCTGGTGTAGCTGATGTAGGGCGCATAGTCATCGCCCGGTTTACCATAGCGATACCATTGCCAGAGCATATCGGCAATCTTCTTCTGCAACTCGTTGTGGGTATCGAGTTGATCCTTGTAAGCCGGATCCGTCAGCTCCCGCTGGTACTGTTCTTCGGCATTGATGCCCTTGGGATAAACCCGGAAGAGGGTGACAAAGCCAAAATCATCTGGGTTGACGCAGACTGCGGTGGATTCGTTGGCGATCGCATCATCACGGAAATAATGCTGCAACTCCAGAATTCCCCCCAGAATCGAGCGGAAGCCCTCAAAGCCCATATATTTGAGCGTTGCCCAAGCCGCCATCGAGTAAGACCCCGAGCGCGACACTTCTAGGGTATAAAGACCGGGATTATAGCAGGTCCGCGCTTGTAGGTACGCCGAACCCGGACGGCTCATCAACTCCTGGAAGTTATTCAGGTTGCGCACCATGATCACGCTGCAATTGTAGGTCGACCAGCCCGTCTTATGGAAGTCGCAGCCGATCGCATCGGCGAGCTCCACTTGACGGATGCGCTCATAGTTCTGCTGGATTTGCGGCACCACCGCCGGATCAAAGCCCAGGGGGTTGCTGCCGAAGTCATAGCCCTTGAAGGTGAGCCAAGACCAACCAATTACCGCATCCGCATAGATCAGCGGGCGTCCCTTGCCACCGGGATGATCCGCTTCCGGGAATTCCCGATCCACCAGCGCCCGCACTTGCTCAATCGGGTCGATGGCAAAGGCGTCAGTGGTGCCCATGGTGCAAACAATTGCGGCGATCGGCATCCCCCGCGCCTTGAGGTCGAGCACCACCTCCTCTAGGTGCTCCATATCCATCTCATTGCTGTCATCGGTGTCAATATCGATGTAGTTTTCCATGCCGAGCCCGGTCCAGTCGCTGGAGTTCTGCTTGCAATAGTGACCCTGCTGGGACATCAAGATCTTGGCATCGGTGCGAACGCCCGTACAGCGAGACTGGTCGCCCAGGCAGCGGGTGATTGCATATTTCATGCCATAGAAATAGCAGCCCGAGCCGCCAAAGGTGAACAAGCCCCCCGCCTCGTCCGTCGGCCAGCCGATCAGGTCGGCTAGAATCGCCGAGGTTTCCATCTCGGTGCGCTCCACATCCCAGGCATATTCACCTTCAATGATGTTGGGGCTAAAGACATTGGTCATCATTGAGGCAATAATCGCCGCCGTGTTAGCCGGGGGGATCACATTCGGCATCACCAGCGGGTGGTTCCAGGTGGGCATCCCAATAAAGAGCTGCGCCGGCTCTTCGAGCACATCTTGCACGGGCATCATGCTGTCTGCCAGACGGGTTTGGGTCACGTTGCCATAGTCGGGACTGGACACATTGCCGGGTTCGCCGATCACCTGGTCGCCGATCAGGTAGCCGGGGGTGGAGGCCGGCGGAGATTCTGCCGTGCCGGGGGGCTTGAGTTTGTTGAGATAGGCGATCGCTTGCCCCACCATCTCGGCAAAGGGATCGTTTTCGGTGGAATAGTAGGTGGGAAAGGCCGAAATCATGTCAGACCGCAACGACGCCCAACGGGGGGCGTCGGGCTTGACGGTCCCGTCTTTATTCCAGAGCGAAGAAAATGGAGAAGGCATTATTTTGTCTCCTTAATTGTTGGGTATACACAAAAAACATCAAGCGGCAGCCCTATAGCCTTGTGCAAACGCATGCGGATCGAGCCTCCCCCTTGCCAAGGGGGATTGAGGAGGATTCACGGATCTCATGCTGATAAAAACGGCTATATAGGGTTTGGTTTAGCTCAAAATCTAGCTCTAAAGCCAAAGGATTGGGTTCCGATAATTCGGCTGATCAAACTGAATTTTTACCCCTTAGGCAAACAACACCAACGAATCCCCGACCGTGCGGCAAGAATCGTTGTGGGTATGGGAGTCACTTAACAAGCGCAATCAGCAATATGGATTGAGACAGATCAGGGACTTATGACGGTTAAGAGATTAATCCGGTAATTGTAAGTAGAGTGGGCATTGCCCACCCGCTGACAGTTTTGACGATTGCCTTTGGCAGTGCGCAATCAAGCATTATCGATTTATTGACTTAGTTCCCTTAAGCCCCTCGCTTATAAAGGTCTGGTATCCACAATTGACTGGGGATTGCTATGTTGACTTAGCCAGCTTTTCTCTACTGAATCTTCCCTATACAGATTTTATTAAGATTCTCTCCATACAAAATCCGGCAATCTGTTACGTGCCACTTATCGGTTCATTCTTTGACTCAATTTCAATGAAGATTTATTACGGCCAAAGTTGACGTTACTTTGTAGTATTTCTACTCAGCGATCGCCTGTGCTATAGCTGCTTAGGAGCCGTCGGCATGGGTGAGAGGGCTTGACCACAAGCAGACTTAAAAAAGTTGAGTTCGCAGGTCAGACAACTTTGGTAAACATAGAGTGCCCGTTCCCAGTTATAAATCTCTGGATACTGAGCAAACCAGGCATCGATAAAATTGTCTAAACGATAGGCACCCGTAAAGCCAATATTCTCCTTGATCCAGAAACTGTAAATACCGCTAGATTTAATCTGATCATTCAGTTGCTCAGCCAGCCAGGGCCAGAGCTGATCACAGGGGATCATGGCAAGAACCCCGTAGATGGGGGGATAGGTTGTGGCAATCTGATGTTCAAAGTCAATATAGGTCTGAGCCGCCGGACTAGGAGCGAGAGCCGATGGACTTTTGATATGCCAAGCCGTGAGTTGCTCATTGGTATATTTCACATAGCTGTCATAACGGGCTTTGGCAAAGCTCGCTAGGTCGAGCGCACTATCATTGCGGGCTCGCTGTTCGATGGTTAAGTAATCATCCTGCGCATGGGCACAATAGGTACAGTCTTGGATGGTATATTGCCCATAGTCATTCGGATCAAGATTGCCTTGACGAATCCCTTGAACGTAGTCGGTGTTTAGGGCGTCTTGGGCGATCGCCTGACCGGCCAACCAAAGTCGCCAAGAAATGGAATCTTCAGGAGGCTTGGTTTCATTGTTCAAAGCATCCTTCTGTAAGGCGGGGTGGGTTAGGTCAAACCGTCTGGGGGATTTCATGGTTCGTCTGGTCATTACTAAAACCTCACTTAAATTGAGTGACTTATAATGACTGTATTACAGCAAAATGCCCAGCAGTTTTCCAATTCTCTATTTTTCTTGCGGCCCGGTTGGCAATGGGCAATTCAAGACCCACCAGAGCATCCGATTTAAGCACCCGCAAGGCAATGACCCGAAAGGGAACACCAACGGTTGCAACGTCAGTGGGCGTATCGACTGGCCATTGCAAATCCCGCACCAACCGACGGTAATTGAGATCGCCTTTGACGATCACGCCAACGGCATGACTTAGCCTTGTGCCCAGACGTTTATCCAAGGCATTAAAATGCCTGGGTTCTCCCCAATCCGCTTCAGCGCAAACTTGACACTGTCCGACCTCAAGCGCTTGCCTGAGCCGTTGGCCGATGGACTGTAGTGCTGGAGAGCGACGATGATCCAGAAACTGTTCCAGCGTCTCTTCTATATCCACCGCAAGGGCATCAGAAACAAACATTGGCCAGGGTTTAACGTGGATCGTCACATGGATACCTGCGAATTGTCTGAGAAGGGTAGCCACCATGACAAGATCCCAACAGAGTTCATGACCCGCGTTATCGGCAATCAAGTGGAGCGCCATCCCACTTGGGGCTTGGACTAAACTGGAAACGAATTGTTCACTGTCATCGAGCAGCAATCGCTCCGCCCAACGCTTAGACGAATTCCGTGACGTGACCAACTGGCTATAATCCGCTTCATTTGCCAACAGTGAACCCCGGATCGTTGCATAAAGTAGCTCCCTCTCCGAGCGTTCAGGGCGTCCGACTAAAGCCGAGTCTAGAGCGGGAATCGCTTCAGCTAAAGCCCGCTTGCGAGTAGTATAAAAAACATCAATTCCCTTGTCAAAGTAGCTAACAATGGAGTTTAAACCATGGTAAAAAAGAAACTCTAAATCAAAGAAGGGTAAGTCTCCCCAGGTTAACCCCTTTAAGGTGCTCAAGTACGTTTGCCAATAGTCTGTCGGTCGAGCAAAATGCTCTAAATTAATTGGGTCTTCATCCAGGATAGATTGAAGCATGACTTGAGCTGCATCAAACGTTCCCTGGGTTTCTAGCTCCGCTTTGATATCCAAGAGGATTTTGGGTAGACGACGGGTAATTGTATAATCCACAAAGCCTTGTCCATGAACCCGTTGGATCGGGGCAGGGGAGGGATGATGTTCGTTCATAAAATCAAATATAAGCAGTTATCCAATAAAACCATAAATTAACCTGCGGTCTGGATAAGCAAACAGCACGAAAGCTCATGAAAATCAATGACATCAACAATATTGTCTCCAATATTGCCGGAGTCTGAGGGGGGAATCTCCCCCTCAGCGGGAGGTGTCGGGGAGCGGGTCCCTGACAACCGGGTTTGACATCGAGATTTTAGTGTGTTGAGGAATGCAATAATTTCGCTTAACCAAAATCCAGTTTAACTTAGAGGGAAGCTAGCAATAAAATCTCAAACGCAAGCACGGCTAATATCTACAAATTTGCCACGAAAGTTATAAATTTTATTCATTCTACGCCTGAGCCAGCCTTGACCCAGTCGAGTTGTCGGGTGGTCAATTGCCACAGTCTCCCTCTAGGATGAGGCAATTGACCCCTACCCAAGCGGAGCGAGATTCAGCATGGCAGACCGACACACGACAGTGACAAAAACGGGCTGGTTGGGCCGCATTGGCCAGTCTTTTTTGGGCGTGCTTTTCGGTTTATCGCTCTTTTTTGCCTCGTTTGTCGTGCTGTATCTTAACGAGGGACGGACTGATTTTAGTAAAGTCGCCCAGACGGCGATTGAGGTGTCCTTGGATGGCGCAGCAGCCAACGCACAAGGTAAGCTGGTCTCGGCAACGGGCCCCGTAACGACCACCGAAACCATTGGTGATGAGCGGTTCCTCGTCCCAGAAACCTATCTGGCGTTCTGGCGTGAGGTGGAGATGTATGCCTGGCAAGAACGGTCTCGCTCTGAGACCCAGCGGAATACGGGGGGGTCAGAGACAACCAGAACCACCTATACCTACAGCAAAGGCTGGTCAAGGAACCCGGAAAACTCCAACCAGTTTGAAGTCAGCGAGGGTCATGAAAACCCGGCCATGACGATCGCCGATCAATCCGGAAGCGCTAGCCAAATGCAGATCGGTGCGTACTCGCTTAGGGGCGATCGCCTCACCTTGCCCCAACCCAAGAACCCGCTGCAACTGACGCCAGAGGTGGTTGAGCTTAGCGATGATCTGACCCTAGAGGAGACCTATCTTTTCCAGGGAGCCGGCACATTGGACGCCCCTGAAATTGGCGACCTTCGCATTCGATATTATGTCTTGCCCAATGGTACAACCTTGACGGTGTTTGGGGATTTGAAAAATGGGGCGATCGAACCCCATTTGACCCGCCGCCAGGACGTCTTTTATCGGGCGTTGGCAGGAATCCATGGAGAGGCGATCGCCCAACTCAAGGGGGAGTATAAAATGGCGCTCTGGGGTTTCCGCATCCTAGGCTTTTTGATGCTCTGGCTTGGCCTGGTATTAACCGCCCGGCCGATGGCGGTGGTTCTAGATTTTGTGCCGTTTGTGGGGGATTTCTTCCGCAGTGTTTCCGGGGTCGCCTCGTTTTTTGTGGCGGCTTTACTCTGGAGTGTCACGGTGATTATTTCGATTTTGCTCCACAATATTGTGGCGATGATTGTGGCGGCGATCGTGATTATTGTGGCTTGGTTTGGGGTGAGACGGTTGATATTGCGACCGAGTGATTCAGCCTGATTAATATCAAACCGTAGCGATTATCTTGAAGTATAATTGCAACATTATATCTGGAGTCTACATTGCTCACAGCAACCCGTACCCCACTGTACATTCAGATTGAGGGGAGCTTTGCACAATGGGCAATGGGTGGGTTCACCGTCATCAGTGTCGTGAAAGAACCATAGTCGTGTTGGCCATTTCACTGACAATTGCTGTGCAAGTGCAAGACCATCAACGTTTATCTGCCCCCTTGGATCAAGGAGTTTTTGTTTTGCATCGTTTTCATACTCACCGGAGTCAAGCCACAACCGATAGAGGGCGCTCGCTGCCGCAAACCATCGTGCTATCTTTTCAGTTTCTTCGCTCGTGAGTTGTAGGCGCTCTGGATCGACTTCCTTACGGCAGACACCACAGTGGATGGGATTGTCAGTCAATAGATCGATGAGGAGCAGCGATGTAATTTTCATGCATTCGCAATACTCGATTTTAGTCCATGGCCGCAGTTTATCGTATGCGTTCATTTGTCGACTGTAAGGTGGGCAAAATCAAGGGTCTCAAAATCAAAATCATCAATATTTGCCCATCCTACTACTATAATATTTGTCCACCCTACTACGTTCTTGACCAATTCTCGATTGACAGCTCTTTTATTTTTCCAAAATCCGATGTGTTTCGAGTGAGAAGCGTTGCATCTCTTACAATGGAAATTGCGGCAATTTTGAGATCCATTGCTCCAAGACGAGGATAGCTCTTTCTTAATCGCTGATATTCTAGACCTGCAGCTCGATCAAAGGGAATGACTTGAATTGAGCGATAGTTTTCCGCAAGTGTTTGCAGCCATCGATATGCCACGACTTGCTCATCGAGCGTTTTTGCTCTGGAGAGCATAGCGAGTCGACCCCTGAGTTGTTCTTCATAGGTGATGACAGTGACTGCAACTGAAGTGTCTTCTATCGTTGCTAATCTGGCTAGAATTTGCTTGCCTTGTTGATTATTTCTCTGAATTAAGCTGAGATGATCAGTATCTAGGATGTACATTTTGCAGAGTACAATGTTGCTAATCCGCAGACCGACGCCAGTCTTGACCCAGTTGAGTTGCTTCTTCAAAGGTCGGATCATCCTTGAAGCTGCCGGCTATCTCAACCCACCAAGGTTCCTTTCTTTGCAGCAGGCTGGTCAGCAACTGTTTCAGGTTTGATAGCTCTTCTTCTAAGGTTGTAACTCGGACTTCAAGATTCTGAGGGCGATTATCCAGTTGTTGGGTAGTCATAACACGTAAACGGTTAAGTTCTTGAACTATATCTTAGCAATCTATTTAGCAACTTGAATTGTTTTTTTAACAGAAACTGTAAAATACTTTCCCTCTCATCGATAGAGCATGTTGGTTGTAGGGTGTGTTAGCAGGTGCAAAACTTCATGAAAAATGGCTCAAGTTTACTTCCTGCGTAACGCACCAAAGCCATCTTCATCAACCCCGATTGGTGCGTTACGGCGGTGTTATATTGAATCAACCTAAATCTTGCAAAAGTAGCCGCCTAACACACCCTACGCCTCGTTTCGAGCTGGCTCGGAATCTGAATTTTTCGAGGTTCCCGTATGTTAGCGGGTGAAAAATCGTAGAAAATGGTTCAAGTTGACTGCCTGCGTAACGCACCAACGGTAAGGTGGGCAAAATTAATGGTTCCGAAATTGAAACAAGGAGTTATCAATATTTGCCTACCTTACTACTAGAGCGGCGATCGAGCTAGCTGTCATCAAGATAGAACATTGACTTTGACTCTGCCAGAATATGTTCCAAGTCATGTAAGCTAGGTCTTTTTCGAGAGAAAATGATTGAGGTGGAAAACGGATTATTGTTTAGATCATAACCAGAAATAACACCAATATTTAGGGTTTCAGCATCAATGCGTGGGTGAAATTCCGAAGAATAGAAGCCTGGTCTTAATATCACCCTCACAAATGAGAACTAGACCACCAGGCGATAGTATTCCTGTAACCTTGAAGTGTATTGGTGGTGAGGCAACTAAATCTTCAAAAGTACCTGTTACTTTACCCGAATTACTAATCTTCAAAGTGTATTCATGGTTACTCAAAACACATTCCCCAGATGAATCCCGTTTTGTTAAATGTAATGCGAACCATTTGCCACTAAAACGTGATGATTGCTGAGGAAACTTTGGGCGAACACCAGATTCAATCCACTTTGTAATAAAATAGGAGATAACTGCACCCAAAACAGCAGTAATTATTGGCAAGAGGAATTGAGTGATCATCATCAATTTAGGTATAGTGTGGGCATTACCCACCACCTCTGGATTTTACACAACTCGATGAGATAGCGAGAATTTTCGGAGACGATCGCCCTTTACCCAAAAAACACATCAATCCAACAAATCCATTACCGTAATCTGAACATCAGGAAACGCCAGAGGGCTAACTTGTCCCGAACGATATCGCTGAACAGATTGATATTGATTGCCCTGTGGATCACGTAGCACCACTAACTCTAGTTGATTCACATCCACCACCCAATATTCCTGAATCCCTGCCTCCGCATAAATTTCAGCCTTCAGCGTTAAGTCTTGACTCAGGCTGGTATTCGCAATCTCAATCAGCCAATAAATATCCGCTGCGCCCGGATGCCGACTGCGATACACCTTACCCAATGGCTTGACGATCGCCAGATCGGGCATGGGTTCAGAATTGTTCGGCAACGTGATCGGATGCGCCTCCCGAACCTTGGCCTGCTGACCGAGCAAACGCCGTAACAAATCACCAATCTCAACGTTGGCATAGGCATGGGGTTCATGTTCGGGTGGCATGACGACCAGTTCACCTCGTAGTAGCTCAAGACGCTCATCCACAAACAGTCCCGCACCAATCGCTTGGTGATAACGCTCAATTGTCCAGGTGTAGGGGATGGTTGCGGTCATGACGATAATTCTTTGACTACTCCCGAATTTTACACAACTCGCCGAGATTGGCGGGGATTTTTGGAGGCGCTTCTCCCCATCAAGCCGCAACAAAACCCGGCTTCGGCAACGGCAACCCATCTTCCTCAAGCAACAACTCCAAGACCTCTTGCCCATTCTTGGCAGCCTCTGCGTAACTGTCGCCATGAGTCCGGTAATGCTGCTCAGGAAAATCAGGTAAATGCACCAGATAGCAATCATCTTCCGGCGACCAGATAATGACCATCTGATATTTCAATCGTTGCATTTTTCTTATCCTCGCTGCTCAACAACTCGAATGGCTTGGCTAACTTCCTGCTCTTGATAAGGCTTCGCGTCGGAACCATCTTTGCCAGACATCGTAATTCGCCCTGGATAGGCAGGATGCAGCCATTTGGTGTGACTCCCCTTACCTGAATGCTCAATGAAGCCTGCTTTTCTCAGCATGGCTTTAAGTTCTCGAATCTTTTTGGGCATTCTATCTCCCAGTAAAGCGATGCTCCATTCACTTTACACAATTCATCGCTACCCCATTGTCTCCTCCACCGGAAAGCGAAACATTAAATCCAACGCTCGCTTGGCATTCTGCTTCAACTCTGGGTTCACCCCCGGCACATGGGGGATCTGCGAGAGAAAATCCACCGTCCGGCGCAACATACGCACCAAATCCCCCTCATCAAAATTCGTATGCTCACAGAGTTCTTCCCAACTCGCCCCGAGCACCCAATTCGAGATGATGCCGCAAAAATCTAGGGTTTCATCTTCGAGCCAGACCGGGAGCGCTACCTTGTAGCGATATTGGCATTTAATCAGCTCCTTGCGCAGGGGCAGGAGTTTGGCCATCTTGACCAACAACGGCTCCGGCGGTAGATAGTGAGTCCAGCGATCGGAGCGTGGCGGCTCACTAATGAGCGTATAGACCGCCGCCGCCAACTCAGAGGGATCGAGATCATCCAACTCCCCCGACATTAAGACCAAACCCAACCACAACTCATTGTCGCCCCGGAGCGCCGCAGCAGCCTGGCCCAAGGCGGTGGGTAGATAGTCCTCTAAACCATCAAAGGCCCGGAGCACCTTCACCAGGTTCAAAAAGGCTTGCCAATGGTGGGTTTGGTGCTCCTTATATTGGGACTGGCGATCGCGCAACTGCTTTTGCAGTGCCAAACGCTGATGATGCTGCTTGACCAGCTTGCCTGGTTTACCCCATTGGCCCAGAGGATGTGCCTCCAGTTCGGTTTGTACCGCGCCCAGGCGTTGGCTTTGGGCAATCACCTCCGGGGCTTCCTCGGCGGTAAACGGCTCCTCCGGAATCGCTTCAGCGACGGGGGCACTGTGCGCATCACCCGGATAAGGCTGACCCGGTTTGAGTCCTAGAGGGGGGGTGAGTAGATCCAGCAAGTTTTGCGGCACAAGGCCATAGCCCACCGCCAAGACCGCTGTGGTCGGAATCGTCAACCATTGGTTGGCCGCGGTTAGGCAGAGATAGACGGTTTGCTGTTCAACGGGAATTGCGGCGACCAGCACCGCCTGCTGGGGGGCGGCGTCTCGGGTGGGGGGCTTGAGCCAGAGCACTTGACCCAGCTCGGTGTAGTCCAGGGCATCGGCGATCGCCTGCTGGCGTACCTGCCGAGCCTGTTGGGTCAGGGTTTGCAGAAGCTTTTGATCGGCTTTAAGGCGCTGGTTGAGTTTTTCATAGGTCGCGAGCTGTTGGGGCGGGATCGGGGCCAACGCCATGTCCAGCTTGGCCAGCTCTGTGGTGAGTTCGGCGATCGCCTGCTTTTCCGGCTCCAGCTTTTGGGTGGCGATATATTGGGCAAAGCTGCGCTCTAGAAGTTCCTTGACCTCATCAATACTATGGGTCTGGAGTAGATTCAAGACCATGCCATAGGTGGGCGTGAACTGGCTCACCAGCGGCTCAGCGGTTTTCATCGCCAGGCTGGCAGCATCTTTTGCGCCCTCAAAGCGGGTTTGGGCGGTGACCACATAGCCCTGCTCATCCATGCCTCGCCGCCCGGCACGCCCGGCCATTTGCAAGAATTCCGAGGCCTTGAGCAGACGGTGGCCGCGATCGGTGCGTTTGGAAATCGCCGAGATCACCGTGGTACGAGCGGGCATGTTGATCCCGGCGGCCAGGGTTTCGGTGGCAAAGACCACCTTAACTAGACCCAACTGAAATAACTCTTCGACAAAGCCTTTCCAAGCGGGCAACACCCCGGCATGGTGGGCGGCAATGCCTCGCATCAAGGGCTCCACCTGGCCCGCCCGCGCCGCACTGGGGTTCCAGGCGAGAAATTCTTCCACACGGCGGGTGAGTTCGGCGGCTTCTGCCCCGGAGACCAGCGGCAGATCATTGACCTGCTCGATGGCTTTATCGCAACCCCGGCGGCTAAAGATAAAGAAAATCGCGGGCAGCATGTCTCGCGCCTGCAATTGTTTGACCACCTTGCGCACGGAGGGGCAGTCTTCCTTGCGCAGACGTTGCTTGGCTTTACCGCCTTTGG
The DNA here is from genome assembly GCA_039180005.1 of Cyanobacteria bacterium P01_G01_bin.54. Classification (GTDB taxonomy): domain Bacteria; phylum Cyanobacteriota; class Cyanobacteriia; order Cyanobacteriales; family Spirulinaceae; genus SIO3F2. Next base: position 82,272 of record JBCDEB010000004.1, read on the forward strand.
GCTTGAGCCGGGGGTTAAGGCGATTTTTTTGCGGGGTGAGCAACGGAAACAGACCCTTGAGCGTACTGAAATGAAAGTCCAAGGGAACAGGGCGAAAGTCCGATTCAATCAGTCGGGTGGGGCCATGTACCTGGGCGATCCAGTCGGCCAGGTCGGCGGCATTGGCGACCGTAGCGGAGAGGGCCACAAGCTGCACCTGGGGAGGGCAATAGATAATCGATTCTTCCCAAACAGTGCCCCGCTGGGAGTCATTCATATAGTGGCATTCGTCGAGCACCACGGTTTCCACCTGCTCCAGGGAGGTTCCCACCTGGCCAATGGGGGTACCGTAGAGCATGTTGCGAAAAATCTCGGTTGTCATCACCAGGACAGCGGCATCACGGTTGACGGAGGTATCCCCGGTGAGAATACCCACGTTTTCGGGACCGAATTGCTCACAAAAATCCCGGAATTTCTGATTCGAGAGGGCCTTGAGAGGGGTGGTGTAAAAAACCCGTTTTTGGGTGGCCAGGGCCCGATAGATTGCATATTCCCCGATCAGGGTTTTACCCGAACCCGTGGGCACACAAACCACAACAGACTGGCCAGTATTGAGTGCGGCGATCGCTTGCTGTTGAAAGGCATCGAGCTCAAAGGGAAAGAGCGTATTTGGGTCGAGGGGAAGATCAGAGGCGGCGGTAATATTCACATAAAGCTGAGGCGAACGAGGCCCGTTAAATCTGTGTTATTTGAAGCTGCTCTCCATTGTAGAGGGTGAATGGGTTGCGAAAGATTAAGGACTGGGTTTGTTTAGTGTTTTTCGGTCAGTAGACAACCGATTAGAACGGAGCAAAACAGGGCTTTAATTTGATTCCAGTGGTTTGTCGGGGCGTTTGAAACCATCGGCGTGAATTTAACACGGGTAAGCCCGCTCGTCCAGAAAACTTTGAACCCGTTTTATTTGAAGATAGAACCCCCTTACTAAGGGGGTCGGCGTAGCCGGGGGGATTTCGCTCGCTTCGCTACAAATGCATGCGGCTCGTCTATTTTCAGGGTAATCAGTCATGACGGGCTGTCACTCCCAACCATGAAAACCCCCTTACTAAGGGGGTCGGCGTAGCCGGGGGGATCTCGCTAGCTTCGCTTACTCGTTGCAAGAGTTATGAATTCTGTCTATTTTCAGAGTAATGGTTTGAAACCATCGGCGTGAACTTAAGGCTACATTCAGCGCCTAGTGGAGCGTCACAGTTAAAAAGAGGGGTCACTAACTTTGGAAAGGCTTGATATCCAAGGGCTTCAGAAAACAATAACCCCACATCTTAGATTTGACGCTGCACTAGTGGAAGTTTGAGTGGGCCGACCCACCTCTCCCTGCAGGGACTTTTCCCAAGGGTCGATTAAAAAATCCCCTCTCGGGAGGGGCGGTCGCGTGTAGCGCAGACCGGGGTGGGTTGGGTGTTGTCGCTCCTGCAACCTCATTCATACAGGGAGTTTGGGCTTAAGTTCACACTAGTGCCGTGGTATACCTTAATTTATGCATTAGATTACTAGGGGGTAAATCCCTCAAAACATTGACAGTGTTGGGTTTCGCTCCACTCAACCCAATCTAGAAACATACACCTTTTTAGCTGTGTCACGGCACTAGGGGCCCAAACCGCGCCCCTACAAGCACTTGAGGACTTTCGCCGTTTAAAGCATCAGCCTTACGGTAACGAGGGGATAGAGTCAAGCATCTTTAAGCCAGCTAAACATGGCCCGCAGATCTTTCCCCACCGCCTCAATGGAGTGCTCCGCCTCTTGACGGCGCATGGCGTTGAAGCCGGGGCGACCCGCTTGATATTCCAAGACAAACTCGCGGGCAAATTGACCACTCTGGATTTCACTGAGAATCTGGCGCATCTCGGCACGGGTCGCCTCGGTAACGATGCGGGGCCCCCGGGTGAGATCACCGTATTCAGCGGTATTGGAGACGCTATCGCGCATTTTCGCCAGACCCCCCTCAACGATCAGATCGACGATCAATTTCACTTCGTGCAGGCATTCAAAATAGGCTAGTTCTGGTTGATAACCGGCATTGACCAAGGTTTCAAAGCCCGCCTTAATCAGCGCACTTAACCCCCCACAGAGCACCACTTGCTCACCAAAGAGGTCGGTTTCGGTTTCTTCCCGGAAGGTGGTTTCCAAGATGCCGGCCCGAGTACCGCCAATGCCTTTGGCGTAGGCCAGGGTGCGATCGCGAGCCTGACCCGTGGCATCCTGATACACGGCAAAGAGGCAGGGAACCCCTTCCCCTTGGGTATAGGTGCGTCGAACCAAATGCCCCGGACCCTTCGGTGCAATCATCACCACATCCACATCAGTAGGGGGAACCACTTGGGCAAAATGGATATTAAAGCCGTGGGCAAAGGAGAGCACATTGCCCGCACTGAGGTTGGGCGCAATCTCGGTGGTATAGATCTGCTTTTGGATCTCATCGGGGAGCAAAATCATCACCCAGTCTGCGACTTTGGCCGCTTCGGCGACGGAATGAACGGCGAGTCCCTCGTCTTTCGCTTTTTGGGCTGAACGGCTGCCCTCATACAGACCAATCACCACATTGACGCCACTGTCTTTGAGGTTGAGGGCATGGGCATGGCCCTGGGAACCATAGCCAATCACGGCTACCGTTTTGCCCTTGAGCAAATCAAGGTTTGCGTCATCGTCATAATACATCCGTGCCATAAAAGCGGTGCTCCTTCCAAATACAATCTAATCTCATACCAATTCTGCTGGTCAAAGATCGCCTGAAACCCTTGCATAGCAAGCGCTTCATAACTACGAACTGCGAACTGAAAACTGCGAACTGGTATAACGCTGTGCAGACTGGTTATTTTATCAGAGCCATGGTGAGGGGATGACAGGACGGTGGGGCGATCGTTCGCAATTTGTAGAACACAATCATTTTATGTAGAAATATTGCAGATCTGCCAGCACATTCGTTACATTAATACATGTAATCAAACCTTCACACTCAACCCATCGAGGTTCTGTTATGGACAATCAAGAGCGCAACACCTTCAATTTTGGCTTCAACGCGGGTGCAGAAAACTGGAATGGTCGCCTGGCCATGCTTGGTTTTGCCGCAGCCCTGATCATTGAATTGGTCAGTGGCAAGGGCGTTTTGCATTTCTGGGGTCTGATGTAGGCTGGCTTGTTCCAACTCCAGACTGAATCCGTTTTGTAGACGCCAAAATCTCCGGGTTTGGGAGGATTTTAAACCCTCCTCTACTACATATCTTGTTTTTGGCGCAAGCAAGTCGGATCGGATATCAGATATCTGAGTTCACACTTGATAGGGATCGTCCTGAATGAGGGCGATCCTTTTTTAACGTGAGTTTCGGTTAGGCGAAATTAGCGCATTCCTCAAAACCTGGAAATCTCGTTTTCAAATCCGGTTGTCAGGGGGCCAGCCCCCCGACACCTCCCGCTGAGGGGGAAATTGCCCCCTCAGACTCCGGCAATACCGGAGCCAGTATTGTTTGACTCTGCTGAGTTTTAGAGTCTTTCGCGATGTCTGCTTATCCAGAGCTCACATCTTTTTGGGGTTCAGCATTGTGAATTCGGAATTCGGAATTCCGAAATGATGAGATCTTAATGCGGAATACCTCCATCTTGAGTTCAAAATTCGGAATTCTACATTCCGAATTCGGATTAACGCATCTCCCCTGCATGATAGGAACTGCGAACCAACGGTCCTGAGCGCACCTGAGCAAAGCCCAGAGAACGGGCCTGCTCACCGAGCTGCTCAAATTCTTGGGGGGTCCAATATTTCTGCACTGGCAGATGGAGCAGGGACGGTCGCAGGTATTGACCCAGGGTGAGGCGATCGCAGCCAACCTGGCGCAGATCCTGGAGGGTTTGCTCAATTTCAGCTGCGGTTTCACCCAGGCCCAACATCAGGCCGGACTTGGTGGGTAGGTGAGGATTCAGTTCTTTGACGATGCGGAGGACCTGGAGCGATCGCGCATATTTTGCCCCCCGTCGCACCGGGCCCTGGAGACGCTCGACCGTTTCTAAGTTGTGGTTATAGCAGGCAGGCTGGGCCGTCACCACCTGAGCGATACGCTCGCGCTGGGCAGCAGCAAAACCGCGACCACTCCAAAAGTCGGAGGTGAGCACCTCGATTTGCGTCTCGGGTTGGCGCTCGCGGATCTGGGCCATCGTCTGCACAAAGACCCCTGCCCCCCCATCCGCCAAATCATCCCGCGTCACAGCGGTCAGTACAACGTAGCGCAATCCCAGCAGTTGCACCGCCTCAGCAATCTTCTCCGGTTCATTGGGATCGAGGGGCATTGGCGCATGGCCCTTATCCACCTGGCAAAAGGCACAACTGCGGGTACAGGTGGGGCCCATCAGTAAAAACGTCGCAGTCTTCTGGGCGTAGCATTCACCCCGGTTGGGACAGCGGCCCTCCTCACAAATAGTATGAATGTTGCGCTGGCGAATAATCTGCTGGACGGTGGAGAGTTCGCTGGCTCGACCGAGCGAACGGCGCAGCCAGGGGGGTAAACGCGGGGATGGGTTGAGGCGGGTCGGGCTCATAAAAAAACAACGGGGCAATTGCTCAAATCGACGTTAGGTCAATTGCCAAGAGGTGCGATCTTGTACCGCACGCTTGAAGCTATCGAACATCTGGCGACAATGGTTATCCCGACTGAGGGGCAACTCTTCGTTCTTGAGAACACAATTAATCTTAGATTGACCGCGACCCTGCTCTGGCTTATCAACCAATGCCTCAATCACAACCAGTTTTGCAAAAGACACGTGACCTGGCATCTCCCGACCGACAAGATACTCCGGATCATCGTGGATAACCTCGATGTTACAGGCTTGGAGGGCTTGGCTCAGGTGGTTCCGGAGTGCCCCTGTTGATTGTGGGCTGTAGAATGAGCAGGAATAACGTGCCATCGTCTACACTCGTATTTCAAACAACAACGGTAACGCCCGACCCTTGCTGACATGATTATGGTGAGAGACCCTGCACCAAGCAAGGGGAAATCGAAGTTACTCTTGCAGCCACTTTAGCGTGTTTTCCTCAAAAATGTTAGGGGCTCTAACATCTATTTGACGTAATGGCTAGGCAAAAATACGGTTGTCGCAGACGACCCCATGACCTGACAGAGAGCAACAACAGCTAGCATGACGCAGACTATGGCGCAAATTGGACGATTGATCGTGTTTGAAGGGGTGGAGGGGGCAGGGAAGACGACACAACTCCAACTGACGGCGGCTTACTTGAGAGCCCATTGCCCACAGCCGGTACTGGTGACCCGTGAACCGGGCGGCACGGCGTTGGGCCAACGTTTACGGCAATTGCTATTACAGGGTGAGGCGATGAGCGATCGCACGGAACTGCTGCTCTTTGCCGCCGATCGTGCCGAACATGTTGCCACCTGTCTGCGTCCATCCCTCGAGCAAAACACCCTGGTACTCTGCGATCGCTACACCGACTCGACCCTGGCCTATCAACATTATGGGCGGGGGCTCGAGCGCTCCTTGATTGAGCAGCTCAATGCCATTGCCACCGAGGGGCTCACCAGCGACCTCACTTTCTGGTTTGACCTTGATGTCACCACCGGGCTGGCACGCAGTCAAAAACGGAGCGGGGGCGATCGCATTGAGCAAACGGAGCTAGCCTTCCACCAGCGTGTCCAGGCGGGGTTTGTGGCGCTGGCCGCCCAAGATCCCCAACGCATTATTCGCCTTGATGCGGGACGCTCAATTGAACAGATTCAAGCCGAGATTCAAACTCATCTGGCCCGATACTTGGCGCTCGACAATCAACCCCCAGTTGAGCATTGCTGTTAAGCAAATCCTTGCGTTAGGGTGAATGATTGAATTGTCACCAAACCTGTATAGACGTCCGGTTCATCCTGACTCGGACAACATTCATCGGTAATTACTCAAGGATCATGAATCAGCCTCGACTGCCGGATACAACCACCTTGGTTGAAGACCCTGCTTTGCAAACCCAGGCGGAAAATTGGTTTGAATATCCCGTACGGGTGCAGCCCCACCACACAGACTATGCGGGTATCGTCTGGCATGGCACCTATATTGCCTGGATGGAAGAGGCTCGGGTGGAATGCCTGCGATCGCTGGGCATCGACTACGCCGAACTGGTGCGCTTGGGCTGCGATATGCCCGTTGTCGATCTCTCGATTCGCTATCATCGCTCGCTCCGTATGGGCGCAGCCGCAGTGATTAATACCCGTCTGCTAGAGATGACCGGGGTGCGGATCAACTGGGCCTACCAGATCAAAGACCGCGTCACCAATACGCTTTGTGTTACGGCCTTCGTCACCCTCGTGGCAACCGATCGCGATGATGGCAAGATCATGCGCCGCTTACCGCCGGATATTAAGGCCGCGTTGACGAAACTGGTTTGAGGAGTTCAGAGTTCAGGGTTCAGAGTTCAGAGCTTCTGACCCCCTCGGTCGAGGTTACTCCTCCCGGTTGGAGATTTCAATCCAGAATATCCCCTCTCGGGAGGGGCGGTCTCGCGTAGCGATGACCGGGGTGGGTCGGGTGCTTGTCGCCCCATCATCCCCTTGCATACAGGGAGTTTGGTTTAACACAACGATGGTTTCAAACCCTCCTTCACGGGGTTTAGAGCGACCCAGGAAAATTGCTCTGACCGTATCAGGTAACGAGCTGAAAGACGGTAGGATCAAAGCGATATAGTCCCTTCAAGATTCTCAAGATTGCTATGTCCACCCCCAACGGCATCCAAACGCCACTCTTTGATCTGCTCAAGGCTCAGAATGCCCGCTTCACAGAATTTGCAGGCTGGGTATTGCCGATCCAGTTTGCTGGACTCAAGCAAGAGCATGAAGCGGTTCGTACGGGCGTCGGTGCCTTCGATATTTCCCATATGGCCAAGTTTCAGCTCCAAGGCGCTGATGTCTTGTCGGCCTTACAGCGCCTAGTGCCCACGGATCTCCGCCCACTCCAGCCGGGTCGGGCACAGTACACCGTACTGCTCAATCCAGCGGGTGGTGTGATTGACGACATCATTATCTATGCTCAGGGGGAGCAACGGGCCTTCATCATTGCCAATGCTGCCACCCATGATGGCGATTGGGCCTGGCTGCAAACTCAACTTGGGGCTCAGGGGATTGAAATAACCGATGAGTCCCGCGATCGCGCCTTGATTGCCCTCCAGGGTCCCCAAGCCGCCGCAACCCTCCAGACCCTACTCACCGATTCGCTGGATCTGGCTACGCTACCTGCTTTTAGTCACGCGACGGCTACCCTAAACCAGGCCCCGATTTTCCTGGCACGTACGGGCTATACGGGTGAGGATGGCTTTGAAATTATGACGGAGCCGGAAACGGGTCGCCAACTCTGGCGATCGCTGATGGAGGCAGGCGTTGTGCCCTGTGGCTTGGGCGCACGGGATACCCTGCGCCTGGAAGCGGCGATGGCCCTCTATGGCCAAGATCTCGATGCCCAAACGACGCCCCTAGAGGCAGGCTTGGGCTGGCTGGTTCACCTCGATCGCACGGGTGAGTTTATCGGTCGAGACGTACTGGCCGAGCAAAAAGCCCAGGGACTACCGCGTCGTCTGGTGGGTCTGGAAATGCAAGGGCGGCATATTGCACGTCATGATTACCCCGTACAGGTCAACGGTGAAACCGTGGGCGTCGTAACGAGTGGAACGCTCTCGCCCACCTTGGGGAAGGCGATCGCCCTTGCCTACGTCCCTCCTAAGTATGGCAAGGTTGGGAAGACCCTTGAAGTGGTGATTCGCGGCAAAACCCATCCCGCCACGGTTGTCAAAAAACCGTTTTATCGCTCTGCCAATCGACCCCCGAAGTAGGGGCGGGGTTTCCCCGCCCTGCAACCCACGCAATGGCATCGGCAGGATGGTTTTAGCCGAGTGGCATTTATTGCATCGATGCAGTAAACAAATTGTCGTTAAGCTTGTGCCAACAAAATGCCTGCCACCCATTAGGATGATAATCCTGACGTATGTTTCTACTCCTTTAAAACAAACCCCGACGCCCGTTGGGATAGACCGTTGACCAGTTGGTTTTGGCCATTGACAACTGATCTTGGGAAATCTTGGCGTTGGATAAATTCGCACCACAGAGGTTGGTCTTGTTGAGATTGGCCTCCTTGAGGTTGGCGTGACTGAGGTCTGCGCCCCGAAAATCGGCCCCTTCCAAGTCAGCCCCCATAAAATAGGCCCGACCCAAATTTGCATCACGCAGGTTGGCCTCGCGCAGGCTGGCGCGACCGAAGTCGGCCCGTGCCAGGTTTGCGCCTTGGAGGTTGGTCTTCCGAAGTTTAGACTGGTGGAAAATGCAGGCTTCCAGATTGGCTTCCTGGAGATTGAGCTGGCTTAAGCTCTGCTGGGCAAAGTCACGACGACCTTTGGTATAGGCATTAATCACCCCTTCAGCATCAAGGCGCTTGCGGCGAGAGGGTCGCCCAGACGTGCTCATGCCGCCGCCAGAATCGCCGAGGGGGGTCGCCATGCGATTGTAGCTGCTGTTGCCCATGGGGGCGGAGCGCTGGCGTGCGGATTTTCCGGCGGTACGACTGCCCCCGGACCGTTGTCGCTTGGCCCGGAGCCGCATGGCTAGTTTCTGGGTTGCAGACATTGCAGAATCTGGCAGTGGTTCAGATTCGCGCGATCGCCCGCCTCGTCCCGAATGGCCCAGACGTCCCCCGGTTGCTCCCTCATCACTACCGCCCGTGTTGGGTCCCGCCACCAATGACTTAGCCAAATCATCCATGTAGGGCTCCATATCCAGGGCATTGAGCACCTCTTGGGCATCCTGGTAGCGGTGACGCACCGAGACTTCCAGCATCTTTTTGAGCACCTTGGCAAAATTATCAGAGATGTCGATATTTTGCCGCCACATCATCTCCCCTGTTTTAGGGTTGTAGTCCAGGTCTTTGGGGGATTTCCCCGTGAGGAGATAAATACAGGTGACACCAACGGCATAGATATCGCTGGCAAACACCGGACGCAGGGCCATCTGCTCTGGGGGAGCAAAGCCTGGTGTGCCGATCGCAAAGGAGGTCAGGGCTGTTTGATCTGAGGTGTTGGCCGCTGCTTGAGTATTGACTTGATTTTTGACAGCCCCAAAGTCAATGAGCACCAATTTTTTATCTTGCTCACGGCGAATTAAGTTGGCGGGTTTAATATCCCGGTGAATCACATTGCTCTCATGAACATACTTAATCATTGGCAAAATCTCGCTTAAGAATTGTCGCACCCCGGCCTCACTAACCGGGCCATTGCGTTTAACTTCCTGCTGCAAATTCAGCCCTTTGACATATTCTTGAACCAGATAAAAATCCTTATTGTATTCAAAGTAATCGAGCAGGCGGGGCACCTGGGGATGGTTGCCGATTTTACCCAGCGTCTCCGCTTCCCGCTCAAAGAGCTCCTTGGCCATCTGAAACACGTTCGGATCATTGCTGGAGGGGCGCAATTGTTTAATCACGCAGAGGGGATGTCCGGGCAAGCCTTCATCATGGGCCAGAAATGTGGTGCCAAAGCCCCCTTGACCCAGGCTCTTAACACCGCGATACCGCTCGCGCATCAGCATCTTCGCACCACAACTCCGGCACACTTCAACCTTCTCAGGGTTTTGCGGATGAGAGCAAGCAGGGTTCAGACAATAGTTCATGCGAGGTTTCACGATACAGTGAGCATCTTCACGTCAGCGGAGCTAGCGTTTTGGGTGAGGGGGTAAACCCAGCGGGGAGAAAGAATGAGAGGGGGATTAAAAATTAGCAACGTCAACCGATTGGGCTAGCCGGCCATCTATTCAATAGCATATCGTAAATTTCCAAAGGTACTCCGGCGCTGGAGCCCTGAACTTTGTAGGGTTAAGAAATGTTACCCGTACGGATTGCCACAGGATATAACTCTCGCCAGAGAAAAAATGACGATCGGTAAGGCTGCCAATATTTCCGATCAAATGATCGTTTCTATCCATTGGTCGGGTCTGGATCACCCCCTTACGTTCGATGGTTATCGTTTAGGGTTTCCCCTTTTGTGTCACGCTATACGATAACCGTGCATTTTGAACGCTGCTATGTTGATCTCTCTCAACTGGCTCAAGGAATTGGTTGCCTATGAGCTAGCCCCAGAAGACCTTGCCCAGACTCTGACCGTTGCGGGGTTTGAAGTGGAGGCGATCGATGATCGCCGCCGTTGGGCCGAGGGCGTGGTTGTCGGCCAGGTGGTCGATCGCCAGCCCCATCCCAATGCCGATAAGCTCTCGGTCTGCCAAGTGGATGTGGGAGAAGCGGAACCCTTGACCATCGTCTGTGGGGCGGCAAATGTGCGAGCCGAGATTCAGGTGCCGGTCGCGCGGGTCAAGACCTACTTGCCGGCGATCGACCTCAAGCTCAAGAAAACCAAGCTGCGGGGCGTCAAGTCCGAGGGCATGATCTGCTCTCTTGCAGAGCTGGGTCTGGAAAAAAATTCTGAGGGGATTCACATTTTTGAGCAGGCTGACCTCACCCTAGGTTCGCCCGTTACCCCGCTGCTGGGCCTGGATGATCTGGTTTTTGACCTCTCGTCCACCGCTAACCGGGCCGATGCCCTGAGTATGGTTGGCGTGGCCCGAGAAGTGGCGGCTTTGACCCAGGGCACGGTGAACTTGCCAGTGGCCGAGCCCCCAGCGATCGCCGCTACCGCGCAACACCTCAGTCTGGAGATTGCTGATGCTACCGCCTGTCCCGCTTACTTTGGCACGCGGATCACCGGAGTGAAGATTGCCCCCTCTCCCGACTGGCTGAAATTCCGGCTCGAAGCGGCGGGGGTACGCCCGATCAACAATGTGGTGGATATTACCAACCTGGTCTTGCTGGAATGGGGCCAGCCGCTCCATGCCTTCGATGCCGATCGCCTGACGACCGTTGCGGGTTCGGATACCATTGCCCTCGGCGTGCGGTTTGCCCAAGTCGAGGAAACTTTAGTTACCCTGGATGACCAGGCGCGATCGCTCCAGCCCGAGAATCTCTTGATCACCGCCAATAACCAGCCCGTTGCCCTGGCCGGAGTGATGGGGGGCGACGCAACCGAAGTCCATGACAGTACGGTGAATCTAGTCCTAGAAGCCGCCCTGTTTGACCCGGTGACCATCCGCCGCTCCTCACGTACTCAAACTTTGCGCAGTGAGGCGTCGGCCCGCTATGAACGGGGCGTGAACCCAGCGGAGTTGGAAAATGCCTGCAACCGGGCGATCGCCCTAATTCTAGAACTGGCCGGCGGCACGGTGAGCGAGCAAGTCCGCCACGATGCCCGACCGGATATCAGCAATCGCAGCATTCGCCTGCGTCTGGCTCGCCTGCAAAAGATTTTGGGCCCAGTGAAGGAGGGTGAGATCACCGCCCAGAATGTGGAAACCATCCTCTATGATTTAGGTTGCCAACTCACCCTGGAAGCCGAGAACGTTTGGCGGGTGCAAGTGCCGCCCTACCGCTACCGCGATCTGGAGCGGGAAATTGATCTGATTGAAGAGGTGGCGCGGCTCTATGGCTATGACCATTTCTGTGAGACCCTGCCCCAGAGCACCTTACCGGGAACCCTGCCGCCCCAAACCCAGATCTATCAGCAGTTGCGCAGCCATTTTCGCAGTGTGGGCCTCACGGAGCTGGTGCATTACTCGCTGGTGAAGCCGGAACAGGCCCAGGTTAGCCTTAGTAACCCGCTGCTGAGTGAATATTCGGCGCTGCGATCGGAGCTGCTGACCGGATTAATTTCAGCCTTTGCCTACAACCATGCCCAGGGCAATGGGGCGCTCAATGGCTTTGAAATCGGCCGCACGTTTTGGCGGGATGATGAGGGCAAGCTGCGGGAGCAGGATGCGATCGCCGGGATTCTCGGTGGACCCTATCAGCCTCTGGGCCAATGGACGGCGGGGGGCAAGGCGGAGCCGATGACCTGGTATGAAGCCAAGGGCGTTTTGGAGCAGGTGTTTGCTCGGGTGGGGGTAACGGTAACGTATCAGGCGACCGAAGCGGATCACCAGCTCCATCCGGGACGTACGGCGGCTTTAAAGCTAGGCGATCGCGCCTTGGGGATTTTCGGTCAACTGCATCCGAGCCTTTGCCGGGAGCAAGACCTGCCGGAGGCGGTGTATGTGTTTGAGCTGACGGCTGCCGTTTTGGTAGCGGCGATCGCGGCGCGGGGCACGGCGGACTTTGCGGGATACTCGACCTATCCGGCGGTGGAGCGAGATTTGGCGTTCTTTGCGCCCCAGACGTTGCCTGTGGGTGAGCTAACGGCGGCGATGCAAACCACGGGCAAGAAGCTCTTGGCGGGGATTACCCTCTTTGATGAATATCAGGGTCAGGGGGTACCGGAGGGGGAGCGCAGTTTGGCATTTAGTTTGGCCTATCGGGCAGGCGATCGTACCCTTACCGATGAGGATGTGGAGCCGGTGCATCAGAAGATCCGTGAGGCATTGGTGAAGCAGTTTGAGGTGACGTTGCGGAGTTAGGTTCGCGAAGGCTTCCGGGTCTACGCTATGGTTTGCTGATTGGGCTGGGGAGCGATCGCCTGGGATAAGGAAAGGAACTTTTATACTCAAAATCTGGGCAATGTCAACATGAACGCCATACTTAAATTGATTCATCGGGTTGCCAATCAATGCTTATTCGCTTGTCCCGTTCTGGCGATCGCCTTTCTCTCCCCGAGTACGTCTGCTTTAGCGCCTCATAGCAACACATATTCCAGTGAACACAGTCAGGTTGACCCCGCTGCGATTCGTCTTGCTCAAGACCTGAATTGCGCTTTCCCTGTTTATCCCGACTCCGAAGTAAGATATTTTGAGCATTTGGATGCCACTCTGGGATTAGAGGAGAGAGTAAATGTCTATTACATCAATCAATCCATTGCTGATGTATTTGAGTATTATCAAGAACAACTAGATGCCAATTCTTTGTGCTATAAACTTGTCTCTGAACCTGTTATTTCAGAGGAAAAGCAAGTTGTTATGATGGATTTTGATGGGATTGCAATCCATAGGGAAGAGCATTCTGTTTATCCGGTTATTCTAAAATTCGAAGAAGATGCACAGTGGTATCTGCATATTGCACAAGTTGACCAAGAAATAACAGCTCTTGTCCTGTTACCCAACGCCTTGACGAATGCAGAACTGTTCAATATTCAAACAATTGAGCTTGATCCTACCGGTGTACCAGAGGAGGTATGCCCTTCTCAGGCGCAAAGGGAAGATCCTTCGGAGTCCGCCTGTGATCTTCCATAATAAATTCAAGAACCCATACAGAACAGTTGAGTTCGCTTCGATAATGATCTATCGTCCCTCAGATGATCATGGCTAAAGGTGGAATATCATCTTTCAAGAGAGTTCGCTTTTATAAAAGCAAGACGGCGATCATTTAAATATTTTGTGGCTTCAATGATGATTTGGCGATTCTCGGGTGCATCATAGTTAAAAGGATGATCAAACATTTGGACTTGAATAACACCATTCTCCCATTCTTGGATTTCTTGAGCTGGCATTCCCAAAATGTCTTCACGAGTTAGATATTTAGAGTAACCAGATGGATGAACAAAGTGCATCCAAACCAAGCAGCCACCAAAGCAGGCGGGAACACGGCTTAAACTGTTTTCATTATAAAATCTTGATGGTTGCTCCTCTCCAAAAATAATTCCATGGTGAAACTTTTCGATTGTTTCAGAAATCACTCTAAGAAAATAAGTTGCTTGACCAAGATGTACATCGTGCTCTTCACAATAACCTCTTGAAGCTGTTATTTTAACACTGCTGCTATTTCTAGCCACTGAAATAGCCCCGAAAAAATCTTCATTCTCACCATCCCTAAAACCAATGGTGGGATATTTTCGTCTTCTCAGCTTTTGTAGTACTCTTTTATGGCTATATGGTTGCCAATCCTGCTTATACTCAGCATTAAACTCATTCAGATCGCCAAATCCATGATCTTCAAAGCAAGTCAATACTTCACTATAGGGAGTCTCTTTATTCCAGACTTCTTGAGTAAGAATTCCAGCTTCTAGCTTGTCAATCTTACGATTATCCATATAAAATTACCTTTCGAGAGAGTTGGCTTTTATAAAAGCTAGATGGCGATCTCTTAAATAGTTGCTGGCTTCAATAATGATCTGACGGTTTTCTGGTGCATCATAATTGAAGGGATGGTCAAATATCTGCACTTGAATAATACCGTTATCCCACTCTTGGATTTCTTGGGCAGGCATTCCCAAAATATCGTCTCGGGTAAGATATTTAGAATAGTTAGAAGGATGTACAAGATGCATCCAGACCAAACAACCATTAAAGCACTTTGGAGCCCATGGGATTTTATTCTCCCGATAGAAGTCTCCAGGCTTATCTTCTCCGCAAACAGTACCCGTATGAAAAATGAAATTCATGCCAAATATTTCAGTTATGAACTCAATGGCTTGCTGTGAATCAATACTCATTTTCTCACAATATTCTCTGGAAGAGAAAATCTGCGCACTACTTCTATCTTCCCATAAAGAAATAGACCCTCTAAAATTTTCTTTCTCACTATCTCTAAAACCGATAGTAGGCCATTTCAATCTCTTGAGTTTCTGTAGAACTAATTTGTGTCTGTAAGGTTGCCAATTCGATTCAACTTTATAGTCTGATATGAATTCATTGATTTCTCCAAATGCATGTTTTTCGAGGCAATCTAATATGGGAGCACGAGATAAAGATTTATCCCATGAGTTCCAAGACATTGCCACAGCTCTGAGCCCATCTCTGTTATTGATACTATCCATGATGTCTATCAATTTAAAGGTTATTCCGGTAGCTGAGAACCTATCTGCCTGAATTGACCAGGAGAAAGATATTTTTGTATGTTTCCTGTTGAATCCATGAAATACAATTCAATTTGAACTGTATCTGGAGGAACATTGTCTTGTATGAATTTATACACACGATCCAAACTGGCCATTGTTGGCTGCATATTGCTTGGCGTTCTTGGCATAAATAGATAACTAATACCCAATAGTTCACCATTTGGCAAATCATAGTCGTTTTGAAGTCGAGTTCTAAGTGTAGTATTTACTGGATTTTGACTCTCTTCTACAATTCTCACAAAGTCTCTGAACTGACTTGGATTCAAAGGCGATCGCCCCTCCTTATACTCCAAAATATGCTGTGCCCGAGAGCGAATGCGATCCGGCACTCGGGTTCCCGTCGTAATACCCGGAACCTCCGCCGCCGTAAAACGAGGATGACGGAACTGCGGTGAACCTAAATTTCCACCAGACTTATGCCTTGCCGCAAAATGCTCCGCAATCGAACCTCGATTTCCCGCCAAATGAGTCAACTGCATCATCTGTTCATACTCAGCCACAGTCGAAATCGACTCCCCAATCGCTTGATTCAACGGATACATCAACCGTTCCTGAGCATTGCGAATCGCTTCATTTTGATTGGGCACACGGGATAACTGACCTGTTGTGGCGTCTTGCCCAACTCTGAAATGATCTTGATCGAGAACTGTCGCCATAGATTGTTGGACATTTGGAGGCAGTTGATTAGCCTGGAATGCATTAACTAACCCTTGCTCATATCGAGAGAGCAACACAAAACTACGGCTCCGATTATTGGGCAGATTAATAAAGTTATTCCAGCCACCCGGCCCAACAACATCAACGATTCTGACTGTACCGCCCAAGGTCGTTGTGAGATCCTTAGAATTATAAGCATATTCTTCAAACGTTCTGCTGACCAGACGCCCACTTCCTTTGTTTTGATTCCACAACTGCCATGCTCGTTCTAGCTCTAACGGGTTGTAGCCCTGGTAGTGCAGCGCATTCTGAAGTAATTGACTATTGTTGATCTCAGCCGCAAGCTGCTGATCAGCCATCTGACTGGTGATCGCAGTAACTCGATTCAGATCCGGTGCACCCAACGGCCCCGAGGCAGCAGCAGCATTAACAACATTGCTATTCGTTCTACCACCACCCGAGGTAAGGCTAATCGTAATCAGCGTTCCAGACAGCGCCGCATGGCCGATCGCCCGCTCAATGAGTATGCGCTTTTCTTGATCGCTAATGTTTGGATTGTTCTGGATGGCTTCAATTTCGTCATAAACACCCTTGGCAATCAAGAATCCGGTGGCAATATCGCCAGCTTGCTCCAATCGGTACGCTTTATCAGCCCACCGTCCAGCATTCTCAGCCAGCAAGACAGCCCGGCTGCCCACAGGCGCAGAAGAAGCAATACGTCCCGTGAGTCGATAGGCTGTGTTTGCGCCAAACGCCAGACTCGTAATGAGATCAAGCAGATCCCATTGGGTTTGTTGATCCCATTCCAGCGTGCCATGCCGGAAACGGTCTAACAGACTCAAACCTGCCGAAGCCGCCGCCGCACTCGACGAGATCATCATTAGGACAGGGATGCCCGCCGCTGCTGGCGGAAAAACCGTTGAGAGCCCCGCTAAGCCCAATGCCCCAACGCCAGAACCAACCGAGATCGTTGCAAAAAATGAACGCCAAGAAATACTCCCATTCGACGGTGCAACAATCGGTTCAGCCTCTAATAGAAAACCAAATTCACTGAGGGGCCGAACAATAACAATTCCCGGCGGTAACTCACTATCAGCCGCATATTTCTTAACTGCATCTCTAAAGGCGCTTTGGGTTGCGTTTGTGTCATCATTAGTGGCACGACCCCTATAGCTGCGGGCCTTGCCCGTCATGCCGGTGAAATCTAAGAGCGTAACCTGATCAATGCTGTCAACTCGCCCATAGAGCTGGAGCGGCAAAGGTTTGGGATTTTCTGTGGGGACAACGACAGCAGTTAAAGGAACAACATCCCCCCGCAGTATTAGAGTGGGCATCGCCCATAAAGTCAGGAATTATTAAATTTCATCCCTTAAGGTGTTTCAAGACATTCAACCTATTGGTTTTTCTGAGACGCTCTGAATATTCTGTGTCGCTCATTCAGATATTCACTCGCTTCAACAATAATCTGTCGATTCTCCGGTGTGTCATAATTAAACGGATGATCAAACATTTGCACCTGAATAATGCCATTCTCCCATTCTTGGATTTCTTGAGCTGGCATCCCGAGAATATCTTCGCGGGTGAGATACTTGGTGTAGTAGGAGGGATGGAGGAAATGCATCCAGGTCAAATAGTAGTTAAAACATTTCGGAGCCCAGTCGATATCGTTTTCATTATAGAAATCACAAACCTTAAATTCTCCAGATACCGTGCCCATGTGAAAATCAAGTAATATACTGGATATTTCTCGAATAAATTCGATCCCTTGCTGTGGCTGAATCTTTTTCTCTTCGCAATATTGACGTCGAGCAAAAATCTTAATTGTATTGTATAGTCTTGAACTATTGATACTGGCTACTGAATTTTGGAAATTACTATCCTGTACAAGGATACTAGGGCACTTGTATCGTTTTAGTTTTTGTAATATAGTTTTATGACTATACGGTTGCTTCCCTGGCCCATTAACTTTGAATTCATAATAGAATTCGTTCATTTCTCCAAAAGAGTGCTTCTCAACACAATTCAATATATCTTCATAGGGGGTTTGCTTATCCCATAAACATTCAACCTCTGAAGCCTTGGCAATTAATTCATCTGATTTATGACTATTCATGAACTACCTCTAGTTGAGTCAATCTGATAGGTGTGTTCCAATTCTCTCTACATCACCCGGCTTGCTATATTTATATATAATTCCCTGTGAATCCACAAAGTAAAGATTGACAGATACATTTCCTTGCCGAGATCTAACCTTAGCGTAGGCACTCTCCATAACCTCATTTGTATTACTATTAGAACTTGGTAAAAATAAATAATCATGTCCTGCAAGCCTTCCATTTCTTACATTATATTGATTCTCCAATTTATTCCTTAATCCCTGATTGTTTGAATCTCGACTCGCTTCAACCAAAGCAACATAGTTATCAAGCTGATGCTGCTCTAAATCACGACCTCCAACCTTAATATCCATTGTCCGTCGTGCATTGGGGCGAATGCGATCGGGCTGTGCAGAAGGGCCGCTCAAACCAGGGACTTCTTGTGATGTGAAATAGGGCTTACGATTGGCTTCTGCTGCCAGCTCACTCGTTGCATGTCTCGCTGCAAAATATCATTCATCAATCGAATCGAAATTCAGAAAACACTTCCAGATTATCACTCTTTCTGAGATTCCCTGAATACTCGATGTCGCTCATTCAGGTATTCACTCGCTTCAACAATAATCTGCCGATTCTCCGGCGCATCATAATTAAACGGATGATCAAACATCTGCACCTGTATAATACCGTTCTCCCATTCTTGTATTTCCTGAGCTGGCATTTTTAAAATGTCTTCGCGGGTGAGATATTTAGTATAGTAGGAGGGATGGAGAAAGTGCATCCAGGTCAAGAAGTTGTCGAAGCAATTAGGAACCCAGCGAATATCATTGTCATTGTAAAAATCTGCTAAATTACTGGGAAACTCACCACTGATAGAAGCAACATTAAAATTCTTTAGTATGCTTGAAAGTTCACTCACAAAGCTAATTGCCTGATTTGTCGCCTGACTTACTTGAACTCCTGATTTTTTAAGATATTTGCGTTTACTGACTAACTG
Organism: Cyanobacteria bacterium P01_G01_bin.54; assembly: GCA_039180005.1. Classification (GTDB taxonomy): domain Bacteria; phylum Cyanobacteriota; class Cyanobacteriia; order Cyanobacteriales; family Spirulinaceae; genus SIO3F2. The sequence goes on from JBCDEB010000004.1 coordinate 100,885, forward strand.
GATTATACTCGATCGTTCTGTTGAACTTAGAGTTGAGAATGTTTCATATGAATCACCATCCTGAATAAAGATATGAGGATTTTTATGACGCTTAAGTTTCTGTAAAACAGCTTTCCTGGAGTATTCTTCTGTCTTTTGATTGCCTTTTTTGTTTATGTGTGTAAATGTACTAAAATCCCCAAATTTGTACTTTTCGATGCAGCTCAAAATCTCTTCATGTGGAGTTTCTTTGTTCCACAAAAAGCCCCATTCTATAACAGCGGAATTTAATTCATCTAATTCGTGAGGATTTACCTCATCTACCTTGCGATCACTCATGTTAACTCTTAAATAAACTAAGCTACTCAGATAAACTAGAGCCAACTCTTGTTACTTGACCTGGCTGATGATATCGCCATATGATTCCTGAATCATCAACATAGTATAGTCTAACTTGATTGATTGCTCTTCTATCTCGAATTAAATTATAAGCTCTCCGTAAAGGATCTTGGATATTACCACCTTGCGTCGGCAAAAATAAATAATCATGTCCCTTTAGCTCACCATCTCTAACGCCAAGTCTCCTTAACTTATCTCGCAATGCTGTATTATTTAGATCTTGGCTCTGCTCTATTAAATTCAAATAATCGTCAAGCTGTTCACTATCTAGATTTCTACTCCCCACCTTGATATCTAATGTTCGTCTCTCACGAGGTCGAATACGGTCAGGTTCACGTAGCTGAGAGGCTTTCATCCCTGGCACTTCGCTTCTTAGAAACTGGGGCTTTCGATTCACCTCATCTGCCAGCTCACTCGTTGCATGTCTCGCTGCAAAATATCGCTCACCAATTGACCCAAAATTTAGAAAATATTTCCAGACTACTACTCTTTCTGAGATTCTCTGAATACTCGATGTCGTTCATTTAAATATTCACTCGCCTCAACAATAATCTGTCGATTCTCCGGCGCATCATAATTAAACGGATGATCAAACATCTGCACCTGAATAATGCCATTCTCCCATTCTTGGATTTCTTGAGCTGGCATCCCGAGAATATCTTCTCGGGTGAGATATTTTGTGTAGTAGGAAGGATGAAGAAAGTGCATCCAGGTCAAGAAGCTGCTAAAGCAATTTGGAATAATCCAGTTAATATCATTCTCATTGTAGAAATCACAGACTTTGAATTCCCCGGATATTAAACCTTTATGGAAGTTGGGTAGAATACTAGAGATTTCACGAATGAATTCAATGGCTTGCTGTGGCTGGATGTTCTTATCTTCGCAGTATTGACGTCGAGCAAAAATCTTAATTGTATTGTACAGCCTTGAACTATTGATACTGGCTACTGAATTTTGGGAATCGCTATCTTGTATAAGTATGCTAGGACGTTTATATCTTTTTAGTTTTTGCAATATAGTTTTATGACTATAAGGTTGCTTCTCTGTCCCATTAGCTTTAAATTCATAGTAGAATTCATTCATTTCTCCAAAAGAGTGCTTCTCAACACAATTCAATATATCTTCATAGGGAGTTTGCTTATCCCATAAACATTCCACTTCTAAGGCTTCAGTAATTAATTTGTCTAATCTGCGTTTGCCCATTTCCTGATATTAGGATAAAATTATTCTGATAACTGTGTGCCGACTCTTGCGATATCCCCTGGCTCATTATATTTAAATATAATTCCCTGTGCATCAACAAAGTAAAGATTGACAGATACATCGCTCGACGGCACACTAGCTATAGCTATATTATAAGCTCTTCTCATTACATCATCAGTATCACTGTTATGACTTGGTAAAAACATATAGTCATGACCTTCAAGTCTCCCTCCTCGAACATTATATCGACTCTCCAATTTGTTTCTAAGTGCTTGATTATTTGAGTCCCAACTTGCCGTAATCAAAGCAATATAATTTCTGAGCTGATGCTGCTCTAAATCACGACCCCCCACCTTAACATCCATTGTCCGTCGTGCATTGGGGCGAATGCGATCGGGTTGTGCGGAAGGGCCGCTCAAACCAGGAACTTCTTGCGACGTGAAATAGGGTTTACGGTTCGCTTCTGCTGCTAGCTCACTCGTTGCATGTCTCGCTGAAAAATACCATTCACCAATCGAACCGAAATTCAGAAAACACTTCCAGATTATCACTCTTTCTGAGCCGCTCTGAATACTCGATGTCGCTCATTCAAATACTCGCTCGCCTCAACAATAATCTGTCGATTCTCAGGTGTGTCATAATTAAACGGATGATCAAAAATCTGCACTTGAATAATACCATTCTCCCATTCTTTAACTTCTTGAGCTGGCATTCCAAGGATGTCTTCTCGGGTGAGGTATTTTGTATAACAAGATGGATGTAGGAAGTGCATCCAGGTCAAGAAATCATCGAAGCAACTAGGAACACGCCCAACATTCTCTTTATGATAGAAATCGGTCAGTTCTGAACCATACTCACCTGAAATATATCCGACGTGAAAGTTGATAAGTATATCTGAAATCTCTTTTACAAAATCAATTGTCCCATTTATAGGTATTCCTAACGATTCAAAATGCTGACGATTAGCAATCAACTGAATAATATTTCGGAACTCTGATGAACTCAGTGTTGCCTCCGCCTTACATGCTGGAGACTCTCTGATTCCGATACAAGGTTTCTTTCGTCTTTTGAGCTTCTGCAAAACTGCCTTAAAATCATATGGTTGCCAATTTGAGTAATCTGGATCAAATTCATTAAAGTTTCCAAATGAATATTTCTCAATGCACCTTAAAATCTTCTCATAAGGAGTTCCTCTATCCCATAAAGAATCCCATTCTAAAACCACAACCTGTAATTTATCTAGATCATGTATATTCATGAATTCTCCTAGAAAACATAGCTCTATATACCCAATTCTGAACCGACTTTAATTGTTCTTCCTGGTTCATAATATCTCCATATATCCCCTGCATTGTCTACGTAATAAATCCTGACTCTCCTTAGTGTTTGATCTTTTCTTCTGATAAAAAAATATGCCCTTGATAGAGTCTCCTGAATATCACTGCCCTGCGTTGGCAAAAACAAATAATCATGCCCCTTCAATTCACCATCTCCAATCCCAAGTCCCTTTAATTTATTTCGCAACGCTGTATTATTTGGATCTTGGCTCTGCTTAATTAAATTCAAATAATCATCAAGCTGTTCGCCATTTAGATTTCTACCGCCTACCTTGATATCCAATGTCCGCCCCTCACGAGGTCGAATACGGTCAGGTTCACGTATCTGAGAGGCTTTCATCCCTGGCACTTCGCTTCTTAGAAACTGGGGCTTTCGATTCACCTCATCTGCCAGCTCACTCGTTGCATGTCTCGCTGCAAAATA
>JBCDEB010000005.1:0-102039 GCA_039180005.1 Cyanobacteria bacterium P01_G01_bin.54
AAATCCCTCTCCCAAGCTGGGAGAGGGACTTTGAATCCGGCTCCCCTTCTCCCAAAAAGGGAGAAGGGGTTGGGGGATGAGGGCGATGCAGTCTGGATGTGCCAAAGTGGGATGCTCCCGAAAAAAGAATGGTCTGTCTCCAGTGTAAGAGTTGGGTCTCCCAACCCGGCAACCCACTCCATCTCATTGGCAGGATGGTCTTCACAGGTTACGCAGGGGCAGGGAAACCCAGCCCCTACAGGAGATCGAGAATTTTCTCTGGTAAATATAAAACAGCCCTGCTTTCTAAAGGGGACAGAGGGGGATCAACATACCTCATGTTTATGAAAACTGCTATATCGATCAACAGCAGATGATCGTAACCCCAAAACCTCCACAGCTCTCAACACTTCGCTAAAATCCAACCTGACCTCAACAGATAAAACAGAGAACTGATCTAAGCTCGTCAGTCCTTGAACACGGGCAATATCCTCAAGAACGGCTGCAACTAAGGGCAAATAGCCATCTTCTAAAGCGGCTTCTAAATAAGCCGCCCTATCTTCCTTGGTGTCTAAATGCTCAACCGCGTCCCAACATCTGGTTTCGACTTTTGCCATGTTCTTCTCTAGTTACAATCATTGAGCTATGTGTTTTCATCCAAGATAAAATCGATCGTCTCGCGGATCTCCGGCAATGCATTGATAATCTTGATTTTCTTGTAGGCCTGTATCCCTAATCGCGTGATGGGTGTCGCCAGCAAAGCGCTCAGAAAACTATGCGGTGCAGCTTTGACATCCGTAAAGTCGAGTATGAGCTGATCGCCTTGCTCAACTCTTTCCAAAATTCTAGAGTCTCTGAATCTGATTGCTGCTTCTTTGTGTTCAGCGTAGATACCAAAGTAATTCCTAATATGAATATAAAATCGACCGTTCTGTTCAGCTTGTGATTTTGCGTCAATCTCCTGCCGTGCTTTTTCGCGAAGCTCCTGCATCATGCTATATAGCTCGAACTGATTCTCTGAGCCTAGTTTGACCTCTCCATAAACGAATGTTCCCGGCCATTGACTACTCAGCTCTTTCGTGGTGATATCTCTAGGAGAAACATGTAAGAGTCCATATCCAGAAACAATATAAAGATTCGCATTGAGCTTTCTCATAATATTAGATGAGATATACAGGCCAATTCCCGCATTGTCTTTGCGGTCATAGGCAGATGAGCGACCAAAAGTCCCTGAAACTTGAGGTTCTATCGCTCGACGAATGGCTTCGCTATCCATCGCGAGTCCAGGATATGCTTGCGCTAAATGCCTTTTGATACCAACGCCTAGATCGGCAACAATAAAACTCAACTCATCTGTATCCTGAGACCAATTGAATTGGATGATGGATGGCACATCTATCTTTCTATCGTTTTCCATTTTTTGGGTAACAGAACCATGCTCCATCGTGTTGTACATCAACTCTGACAAGACATACCTTAGTGTTTTTTCATATTCAACATCAAAAGACTTTGTATAGGCCTCTGACTTTTCAAGGGCTGCTTGCAGATCATGACTATCACGAATTGCAATCAATGGTTTATAACTATCGCTATTGAAATTCCGTTCGGGTTCATAAAGGACTTGACTCCAGTCCATTGCTCCCATTCGATGCCACATACTTTCACTTTTATCGCTATGTTTAATCTCAATATGACAATTTTGAATTTTGAGATGCCAGATATAGGGAACCATCAATGATAATACTTGACAGTTTAGTTCCCGACTGTCACGAAGATCCAAGATCACATTTTTATCACTCAACGACCAGTCCAAAATGGATAAAACATGATTGAAGTCTGTAATACCGTGGGTGCGAAATTTAAAATCCGAAGGAACTTTAACAATAGACATTCTTCTGTATAGATTTCTTGATCGATAATAACCTTGGCTTTTGAATCAGGTGTTCAAAACCGATTCGCTGAAGGTTTCAATATGAAAGAAACAACAATGTCGATCGCACATCTGCGAGAGCCGCTTCAGAGATATCCCCCTCACCCACAACCACACCTTGAATACCGAGGGGATAAGCAACATACCCTTCTGGATGCTTTTCAACGATTATTTTGACCTGCTTCATGGTTAGAGTTTGATTTTCAAGTGAGGCGATCGCGCATCTCCTGAACATTGTAGGGGGAATTCCCTGACCCCGCTCAAACACAAAAATGCCCTCCTGAGATGAAGGAGAGCGATCGCCCATTCAAATGCTCAAACGTTCGTCAGTTGGGTTCATGCAAGGACAACAAATTCCCACAAACCTCACCGTGCTCGACCCTACTGTTGAGGATAGGCCCAGTTGCGTGTTTCGTTGTATTCCATGATCGTCGCGGTGATACTCGCCAGGGCTTCATCACCGAGAATCTCACGCAGTAAATAGAACGCCTGATCGATACCCGCTGAGACCCCACCTGAGGACAGAATGCGTGGGTTCTGCATCTCTGGGTTGTCAACATAGCGGGCTCCGGGAATGACGGTTACATCAGTCTCGCGCTCGGCCAGAATCACTTTGAGATCCTTGATCGCACCATGATGCGTTGTACATTGCCGGGCACTGTCAAAGCCCCCCGCCTTAGCCAAGATCAAGGCACCGACACAGACTGAAGCAACAATGGGAACCTGCGGGAGACGCTGCGTTACCCAATCGACGATTGTGGGATGCTCCTTGATGAGTTGTTGGATGATGAGTGTGGATGCACCGGGGATAATCAGCACATCAATGCTGTCGTTCGGGCAGGTCGCAAAGGAATAGTCGGGTTCGATTTTGAGCCCATGTAGCGCCGTGACCGTCTCACCCGACTCACTGACCGTGTACAGTTTAAAAAACTGACCCTGATCATAGCTGGATTCTCCCTCCGTTTCTAAGGGAATATTGGCCATGGAAAATACGTCGAACGAGCCCGAGAAGTCCAGCACCTCGACATAATCGAATAACAGAAAGAAAATATTCCACTCTCTTTGCTCTTGTCTGTTGCTCATGAGGATGATCTGATTCTATTATTGGTACAACTCGCTTGATGTTAGACCAATTTCGTCCATACGAATCTCTTCTATGGGAATCTTAATGTCAGGTGGGCAAATATTGACGACGTTTTGTTGGGAGTTGAAGACCCTTGATTTTGCCCACCCTACGATGATAATTGGACGAGCGTTAGTAAGTCGGCACCGAAGAATCCACCTCATTACTCCAGGCGGTGATACCGCCCACCACATTGGTGCCCTCAATGCCATGCTCTTGCAAAATGCCCAGGGCCTTGGCCGAGCGTCCGCCCATCTTGCAATGGGCAATGAGGCGGTGGCCATTGAGCACGTCTTTAACCTTCTCCACGCCGGAGCCGTCTTGAATATCCGGCAGGGGAATCAGGACGGAACCGGGGATTTGGGCAATCTCGTATTCGTTGGGATTACGCACATCAATGAGTACATAATCCTTGGCATCGCTATCGAGGAGTTCTTTTAACTCCGTTACGGTCATTTCTTGCACAGCGCTTTTCTCCTGTTGAGCTTGGGCATTGGCTTCGGGAATGCCGCAGAACTGTTGATAGTCAATGAGTTTTTCAATGACCGGGCGCTCGGGGTTCGGGCGCAGCTTCAGCTCGCGGAACTTCATCTTAAGGGCATCATAGAGCAGCAGCCGACCGCTGAGGGTGTCTTTGGAGCCTAAAATGATCTTGATCGCCTCCGTGGCTTGAATGACGCCGATAATGCCGGGCAGGACGCCAAACACACCGCCTTCGGCGCAGGAGGGCACCATCCCCGGCGGGGGCGGTTCGGGATAGAGGTCGCGATAGTTGGGCCCGCCTTCATAGTTAAAGACGGTGGCTTGGCCTTCAAAACGGAAAATTGAGCCGTAGACATTGGGTTTGTCGAGCAGCACACAGGCATCGTTGGTCAGGTAGCGGGTGGGGAAGTTATCCGTGCCATCAATGACCACGTCATAGGGACGCAGAATATCCAGGGCATTTTCTGAGCTGATGCGAGCATTGTAGAGGTCCACCTGGGCGTAGGGATTAATTTCCAGGACGCGGTTTTTCGCTGACTCGATTTTGGGCTTGCCCACCCACGAGGTGCTGTGGATCACCTGACGTTGGAGGTTGGAGTGATCGACGATGTCAAAATCGACGATGCCGAGGCGGCCAATGCCGGCCGCTGCAAGGTAGAGCAGGAGGGGTGAGCCGAGCCCACCCGTACCGATGCAGAGCACAGAAGCTGCCTTGAGGCGTTTTTGCCCTTCTAGACCGACCTCCGGCAGGATGATATGACGGGCATAGCGCTCATATTCTTCTTTGGTGAGTTCGATCTCAGCCAAGTTGGGATTTAGCATAACCAGTTCGGTTTACAGCAATGGTGGTTTGGTAACCAGAGTTGATAATTTTAGCGTTAAGTTCGGGCCGTGTAATCTAAACCCAACTAAATAAGTCGGGTTTAGTTTTGAGATGAAAATTGTTGCCTATTGCTATCGGGAACCGTTAATTGATGCGGTGTCACCCGTGCCGGAGGATTGGGGCGGTGTGGTGGATCATGTTTATCAAGACTTGGATGGCGATCGCACTGCTCTCACCCAGTTCTTCCAGGACTGCGAAACCGCCGCCCCTGATTATCTGCTACTTCAGCGCTTGTCAGATTTGGGCGATCGCCTCGAACAGATCCAAGCTCACCTGCAATCTCTGGAAGCCCACAACATCGAAATCCTCACCACGGCCGAGCATGGGCGTCCCAACAGGAGCGAATTCTTGAACCTATTGCAGACCTTACGTAGCCGTGCCATTCGCCTTGGCCATGCCCGTAACCGGATTAAGGCGGCTCCGCCACCGGGACGGGCTCCCTATGGTTATAAGCGGGGGCGCGATCGCTACCTGCTCGATCGCAGTACGGCTCCAGTGGTGAAAGACTTTTTTGAGCAGTTTTTGCTCTACGGTTCCGTCCGGGGAGCGGTGCGCCATTTGGAGCAAAAATACGGCAAGAAAATCTCCGCTACCACTGGCCGCCGCTGGCTCAGTAACCCGGCCTATCGCGGTGACACGCGCTACCACAACGGCGAGACGATCGCCGACACCCATATTGCCCTCCTCAGCCGCGATGAAGCCGCCCAAATCGACCGTCTGCTGCGCCGCAACCGTCGCTTGCCGCCCCGCAGTGCCAGTGCGCCGCGATCGCTGGCGGGTCTGGTTCGCTGTGCCCAATGCGGCTCTCGCACCACGATCGCCCAAGTCAAACCCCGAGGTCGTGCTGAGCGCTATCTTTATGTGCGTCCAGTGGCTTGTCCTGAGACGTCTAAATGTAAGGGCTTGACCTATGATGCGGTACTGGAACAAACCATCGATCGCATCTGTGCGGAACTACCCGCTGCAGTTGCCCAGCTCAGTGCGCCACAACTCACCACCCTGAAAGCCCAAATCGATCAGCAAATTCTGGCGCAAAACCAAATTCTGGCGCAACTCCCTGACCTGGAAGCCAACGGTATTCTCGACCCCGAGACGGCCCAGCTCAGGCGCTATAAACTCCAGACGCAAATCGCCAAACTCAAAGCCCAACTGGCACCCCTACCCCCAGAAAATATCGCTTCGATCGCCCAGTCAGTTTCGCTCAAGCAGTTCTGGTTGGATCTCTCAGAATCAGAGCGCCGCTTTTATTTGCGGGAGTTTATCCAGCAGATTGAAATTATCGGTTGGTCGGCGGCAAATTGGCACATTCGACTGGTTTTTATTTTTGCTGTACCTCGCCCTTATGAAGGTTAAGAATTTAATCCGGTAATTGCAGAAGGCGCTAAACCCTTGGTAGGCGAGACGCAGATATCCCTCCGGGAGGCTGCGCCAACGACAAGCTCACTGACCGCACTTCGACTTCGCTCAGCGACCGCCTGCACTACAGAATTTCCCGATTTATTTTCTTAAGTTCCATAAGTCTGACTAAGCAGACATCGCACAAGACCCTAAAACCCAGGAGAATCAAAAATACTGGCTCCGATATTGCCGGAGTCTGAGGGGGCAATCTCCCCCTCAGCGGGAGGTGTCGGGGGGCTGGACCCCTGACAACCGGGTTTGACATTGAGATTTTAGTGCTTTGAAGAATGCGATCGCTTCGCTGATCCAGAACTCAGATTAACCCAGTATCAGCAATGGTTGTGTTGGGTTTCGCAACCCTCAACGCCAACCTACAATTTAGAGTTGACGTTGCACTAGCTCCAATATTGCCCCGAATCCGCAAGCAGCGATGCTTTCCGCTCGGCTGGCGATCGCTTCGGTAAGCGTGCCCCCCGTTCCTCAAAAAAGGAGAGCGTATTAAGCAGTGTCAACGCCACCTGATAAGACTCGCCAATGAGTTCTTGGCGCTCCTCCGGCGTATCGACCAGATTATCCGTGAGCAATTGCAGCAGGCCTAGCAGGGCATTGAGGCGACTGCGAACTTCGTAGGAGAGGCGGGTTCGTAGCTCGTGAGAGGCCCGAATCGAGGCCCGGATCAACGCAGCATTCGTAGGAAGCACCACCTTGGGGCGTCGGGGTTTGCCAAATTGCATCGCATGGAGTTTGGCATAGTAACCTCGTTGGTCGAGGAGTTTTTGATGGGTTCCCACCTCCACCACTCGACCTTGATCGAGAACCGCAATTTGATGGGCCTGCTGAATGGTCGAAAGACGGTGGGCAATCACCAAGGTGGTGCGATCGCGACACAATTCATCAATCGCGGCTTGTACCAGCCGCTCAGATAGCGTGTCTAGGGCGCTGGTAGCTTCATCCAAAATTAAAATGCTGGGGTTGCGCAACAGGGCGCGGGCGATCGCCAACCGTTGGCGCTGACCGCCGGAGAGCATCACGCCGCGATCGCCAATTTCGGTTTCTAGGCCCTCAGGCAACTGCTCAATAAATTCGTGGGCATTTGCTCGCTCAATGGCATCCCACAACCGTGCATCATCCACATTCTGCAACCCGTAGGTCAAGTTATAACGAATGGTGTTGTTGAACAAAAAGGTATCCTGGCTCACCACGCCCAACTGTTGGCGCAGACTCGATAGGCTAAAATCCTGAATATTTTGGCCATCAATGGTGATTCGGCCTGAAGTGGGATCATAAAAGCGGGGCACTAAATCCACCAGCGTCGATTTTCCTGCCCCAGAAGCCCCCACTAAGGCCAGGGTTTGGCCGCGAGGCACAGTAAGGCTGATTTGGTAGAGAACCTGATCGCTTTGGCCCGGATAAGAAAAGTTCACATCTTCAAACCGGAGTGCCTGTTCCAGACCCTGGTAGAGTGCGGTTCCGGCGATCATGCGGGGCTTATCCTCTGGATGCAAGAAAGCCGCCGTGATCTCCGCGCTGGCTGCATTGTTGGCAAAGCGACTGCGTTCATTGTTGAGTCGCGACACCAGGGGCAGCAGACGAAACAAAATGGCAAGGTAGGTCAGCAAAATGGTCGAGAGAGCCGTGATCTGATCGCTAAACACCGCCCGACCAATCACGACAATACTGAGAATCGTGAGAATACCACTGAGTTCATTAAAAGGTGGAATCGCCGCATAGTTCATTTGTGAGAGAAATTCTGCCTGTTCTCGCTCGCGAATAAACCGGGCAATGTGCTGATACTCAGCCGTTTCATTGCTCACGGTTTTAATCAAGCGAATGCCTGTGAGAATTTCCAGCAGTTTGTTGGAATAGTCTTTAGACTTCTCTGAGAGCGTCCGGCCGTAGTGGCGAGCACGGCGGACAAACCATTGGTTGATCGCCACAATCAGGCTCAACAGAACCATGGCACAGAGCGTTAATTGCCAAGAAAGCATGATCAACAGACCTAGAAAGACGGCGATCGTAATCACCGTTGTAAAAATGCTAATGCCAATCCGAATCGCACTCGCGGTACGGCCCAACTCATGGTTAATCAGGTTGACTAAGTTGCCGACCTTTTGTTTGGCAAAATAGTCCAAGTCCAGGTTCAGCAGCAGCTCGATCCCTTCTAAGCGCATCCCATTGACGAGCTGACGGGAAAGATAGGTGGAAACCAGCGTTGTTAGATACATCGCCAGATTTTTGAGCACCAGGGCACCAATTACTGTGCTAATCATGGCGATGAATTTCCAGTCCCCTGAAAACTGGTCAAAAAAACGCATGACCGCTTGGAGAGCCGGCGGACCACTCTCAAGCAGCCCCGTGTCTTGACCCAAAAACCCCAACAACAGCGGCACGATCAGAGCCGTACTCACGCCATTAAACAGGGCTCCCGAAAACCCCAGCACGATCGTCAGACTAATCAGCAGCGGATAGCGCAGGGCAAAACGAATCAGTAGACGATGAGTAACGGTCATAAAATCCTGACGAGCGGTAAGGAGCGCTCAAATTAGGGTCAAGGGAGAAAGGGCGCCATCAACCGTGCCAGGGTGATTGCCATCTCTTCCACACTATAGTATTGAATACAGCGTTGCCGGGCGGCAGTGCCACGGTGTTGGGCTCCCTCCCAGTCTGCAAAAATTTGGCTCAGTTGGGTGGCGATCGCCCCTGGATCGCCCGGTGGGACAAGATAGCCTGTATCCGCTAGAATCTCGGGAATATCCCCTACGGTAGTCGAGAGCACAGGCTTGCCCATCGCCATGCCATCGGTGAGCTTGAGGGGGAATTGGGCCACTGCGGTTAGGGTTTGCCGCTGGGGCACGACCACCACATGGGCCGCAGCCAGAATTTCCGGCATGGTCGTCACGGGGCAGCGGGGCAGTTGGATCAGCCATTGGCCCCAGCGATCGCGCAGCCGAGCATCGTAGTCGTCATAGGGGCTGCCACCCACAATCACCAGGCGGTATTGGGGATCATTCAAATACTCTAGAGCGGCCAGGACATCTTCTACACCCTTATGGGGACGGGGCGCACCGGGAAACATTAAGACCCGGTAGTCGCCCAGGCCATACTTGCGACGACTGTCCTCTGGCTTGTAAGGTGCCGGATCAAACAGCTGCGTATCTTTGCCATTGGGCAGGTATTCACCGCCAAAGCGCCGTTGCAAAAATGCCGTGTCTACAGTCAAGCCATCCGCAAATTTCACCCCCCCTTCGAGCCATTTGACATACAGCGGGTGATCCGGCTCGCGCAATTGTCCACCCGGTTTGCAGAGATCTCGATAGAACTGCTTGGGGGTTGGTTGATAGTGCCAGGTATCACCGCCATGCCAACTCAACTCCCAGTCGTCCATATCCAGCAAAACGGGCTGCCGAGTTCGGCACCGTCGCCAGAGCGCTACCCCAAAACTGCTGGGTTTGGGTTTAATTGCATAGAGAATTTGACCCTCAAGGTGGGGCCACAGCTGACGCACCGCACCCAGAAACTGGGGATAGGGTCGTCCCGGAATCGCTCGCACCGGAATATCGCTGGGGGGCTGGGCGTAGAGGCTTGGGCCGTATTGAAACCCGACAACTTGGGGTTGATGGTTGAGCCGCTGCAACACTTGGGCGAGGAGATAGGCTCGGACTGCGCCTCCCCCCGAGAGGTCACTGACAAGCAGAGCGATCTTGGCCATGATGTTTAACCCGAATGATTCATCAGCTCCCCAAAGGATAATAGCCTGCGCTGTGGACTCGCTGGCAATCAAGCAAGATTACTCGACAAGGTCAGCCGCTTTGCAGGGGCATGTTCCGCCCAAAGCCGATCTAGAATTTGACGCAAGACCAACGCCGTCCAATCGATATCTTCGCGCGTGGTAGTTCGGCCCAAAGAAAGTCGGAGCCCGGTGCGAGCGATCGCCGCGTCATACCCCATCGCTTGGAGCACAGGGCTCGGGCTGGCTTGACCGCTGTGGCAGGCTGAACCCGCGCTGCTGGCAATCCCCGCGAGCTTGAGCTGACGCACGAGGGTGCGACCAGTAATCCCTGGCGCGGCTTCAGGGAGGCAGAGACTGACATGATGCGGGAGACGGGCCTGACGATCGCCTGTTGCTGCCAAGCGGGGATCGTCAAGGAGTTGGGCAAAAAGGCGATCGCGCAGGGTCTGTAAGCGCCGCGATTCTGTCGCCAACTGTTCAGCGGCAAGCTGTGCGGCTTGGCCCAAGCCGCCCACTAAGGGAATCGCTTGGGTGCCAGAACGCCAGCCCCGCTCCTGGCCGCCGCCCCAGAGTAGTGGCACCAGTTCAACGCCGGGTCGCACATAGAGTGCGCCAATGCCCTGAGGCCCATAAAACTTATGACCCGAGAGGGAGAGCAGATCGACCCCAAGGGCCTGCACGTCCAACGGGCAGCGGCCGACCGCCTGCACGGCATCGGTGTGGAACAAGACCCCGTGAGCCTGGGCAATCTCTGCTAGGGGGGCGATCGGCTGGAGGGTTCCCACCTCACTCTGAGCGTAGATCACCGAAACTAAAACTGTATCCGGGCGCAATGCCGCCGCCAAAGCGGCGGGGCTAACTTGACCTTGAATATCAACAGGCAAACGGGTAATGCGCCAGCCCCGCGTTGCCAGCCAGTCTGCGGTGGCGGCGATCGCCGGATGCTCTACGCTGGAAATAATCAGGTGCTGGGGCTTGGCATAGTGACGGGTAATGCCCAGCAAGGCCAGGTTATCGGCTTCAGTGCCACCGGAGGTAAAAATAATCGTGGTCGGATCCGGCGCATTGAGAAGCCCAGCCACCTGAGCCCGTGCTGTCTCCAGCACCAGGGCCGCGCGATCGCCCCATTGATGCAAGCTGGACGCATTGCCCCATTGCTCCTGGTCAATCTGCCGCATCCAAGCCACTACGGCAGGGTGAGGCGGCGTTGTAGCACTGTGATCAAGGTAGATCTGCATGCGATCGTAAGTTGTAAATCAATGCAGAGGACGTCAATGCAGAATATCCCCTCTTGGGGGGCAGTCGCGCGTCGCGCTAACCGGGGTGGGTTGGGTGTAGGGCACCCTGAAGCAAATTGTTTCTCAGAAAACCTTGCGCAACCAACGCAATAACTTTAAGCGCCTGGCTTACAGCGATTGTAATCTTCATGGGACACCACCTGCTCCGGAACGACCTGACCATCCTGATCGCGGCAGAGGAGGCGATAGTTGCGGGTAACGGGAATACTAATTACCTGGCGATCATGGCGCAATCGCTTACCACGATACTGGTGATAGTCTTCCTGACGTGCCAATCCAGCCAAAATGTGGCGGGCTTTGAGGACGACATTCTTAGGGAACGGGCGCAAATCCACCACATCCGCCTCAAAGGTCGAGCGCCAAGCATCCTGTTGCTGACGCTTCTCAGCCTGCTCACTCTGTTTCTGAGCACAGCGATGGCAGGTTTGACCATAACCTTTGTGACCACAGGGAAAAAGCTTCTTGCGTTTTGGCATAGGATTCTCGCAACATCCGTCTCACGAACGGGAAAGACGGCAACGGAGTATCCCGTGCTTCGGAGTAAACCACCATCTTCCCGCTCCCTAGAGGCAGGTCAGTCATGTGTAAAAAAGAGCAGTCGGGTGATTGCTGAACATCACGTCACCCTTAATCCTCTATGGTAAAACATTGCCCCTGGCAAAAGTCAACGCGCCTTGCCTAGCGGTCTCAACCCGAGTTTAAACTGAGGGGCCTCGCTCAGGTGTTTATCCGAGTACTCGACGTCAGAAATAAGCCACCTGTTCAACAAAATCCACCGAATATCGGGAGCATCCCACTTTTGCCAGTCTTGCTCTCATCCCCCAGCCCCTTCTCCCAAGCTTGGGAGAAGGGGAGCTAGATTCAAAGTCCCTCTCCCAAGCTTGGGAGAGGCGATGCTCTGAGCTTGTCGAAGGGGACTTAGGGTGAGGGCTGCCAAGCTGGGATGCACCCCGAATATCTGTCATACAGGAACTTTGAACTTTGTTGGTGAGCAAAGCGAGACTTGCCGAAGGCTACGCTGCACTTTGAACTTCCGCTCTGCGGCACTAGGGGCTGTCATCAGTTAGATTTCAAACTATTACTGCGTTTAGCTTACAGCCCCTTTCCCTGTTTTTGGGTCGGGTGCTCTATCGCTTGTCCCGTCAGGCTTCTGAGATTAATCGATGACACGCCCTAGAGCCCTGAAAAAACGTAACCCACCCCCAGAACAATACCAATCTCTGTGCGATCGTCCAGAAAGCCAAAGTTGGCACTGGTATTGAAGACCCATTCATCAGAGAGGCGCACATCCAGGCCACCCATCACCAGCGCGCCGAAGTTATCCCCCGCATTATCATCAGTGTCGTCATCAGCATCGGTGGTAAACAAAACCCCTGCCCCTAAAAACGGATGGAAGCGGGCCGGTTCAAAGGGATCAGACCCCGAAATCTGAATGTCGTAGGACAAGGGAAGCGTGATTGCCACCTGATCGCCCGCCCAAACCGCTGGACGCAAGGAAAGGGAAGAATCCAAGGCGACCTTCGCATTGGCAACAAAGGAACCCCGACCCAATTGGGAAACGCCCTCCCGACCAATACCTGCCCCCACACCGATGTAGCTCCAGGGACGATTGACAAAGAGATTACGGTTGAAGCTCTGGGCCATTTCGGTTGTCTCTTCGGTGGGCGGCAACCAACCGCCTCCAGGGTTGAGACTCTGGAGCATCAGTTGATCTAGGCTTTCATTGAAAGCATCGACTTGGTTGTGGGCGGTTGTCAGGTCTGAAAATTGCAGAAACTCCACCTTGTCAGCCGGTTTAGCGATGCTGGGAGACTCGATGTTCGGAGAGCTCGTCTCACTGGGAGACTCAATCCACTGAGCCATCACCGCTGGCGTCAGGCAAGGGAGACCCCAACACAGAAATGCGAGCAATAGATAGCGTTTCACGATCACTCCTCAAACTTTGCCTTCATTAGTTTAGAGTACTCTACGAAAAAATGATCCACAGGAATTATGCGGGTTCATCTGCTGTCTCAGAGACCCCAACTTGTTGTGCCATCGGCAGGTCAATCCAGACGGTTGTCCCCTGGTTCAGACCGGGGCTTGCCAGGGCGATATCACCGCCCATCAGGGTCATGAAATTACGGGCGATCGCCAGCCCCAAACCAGTGCTCTTGCCGCCCCGATACAGGTCGGCATCGTAAGCCTTGACGAAAGGACGAAATAACTTCTGCAGCCGCTCCGCTGAGACCCCAACCCCTGTATCGCGGATCACAATGCGGGCCACTTGCCCACTGGGGCTGGGCAAGGTGCTCTCGTCCCTCCGCAAGATCTGCCAAGTAAGCTCGATTTGACCGCTGGGGGTAAATTTAATGGCATTGTCGAGCACAATATCGAGAACCCGTTGGAGCTTCTGACAGTCGCCATACACCCATAGCGTTTCCTCTGGCAACGTTGGGCCCTGGAAGTTTAGCGCCTTGGCTTGGGCAGCCGGGCGTTGGGTAATCACGATCTGCTGCAAAAGCTCGCCTAGATTGACCCGTTCGAGATCCACTTCTGCCTCACCCCGCTCCAAGAGCGAGAGGGTGAGCATATCGTCAATCAGGTCTTTGAGGCGGAGGGTTTTTTGCTCTGCGATGGCCAGAAACTCCGCTTGCTCTTCTGGCGAGTCATAGAGCCCTTGGCGCAGGATTTGTAGCGAACCAATTAGACCATTGAGGGGCGTGCGAAATTCGTCAGAGATGCTCGCAAAAAACTCGTTCTTGAGTTGATTTGCCAGGCGTGTCTCTTGCCAAGCCCCTTCGAGTTCCTCTGTCCAACTCACCAACCGACGAATCATGCTGTTGACGGCATCGGTGAGTTGATTAAATTCCAAAATGGCGGAGGTGCGGGGGATCTTGCTGGTTTGAATCGCGGCCTCATCCAGCACTGCATCCCGCAGGCGTTCAATGGGACGAGCAATGGCTCGGGCAATGTAGAGCATGACCACCACACTGGCGATCGAGAGCAGGACGGTCATGACCAAGAGCACGGCTAAGAGCACCCGGCGAATGGCGTAGACTTCGGCGATCGCCGCCTGGAGCGGCGTAAAGGCAATAATTACCCATTGCTGCTCGGGTTCGTTGGCTAGGGGACTGGCGATCGCCGTATACCCCGCGAGTAGCTCATTACTAGTATCGGTGAAGGCATAGAGGTGAATAAAGGTCTTTTCCCCCTGGCGAGCGTTTGTCACCAAGGCTTCGAGTCGTTTAGGGTCTCGTTGTTCCTGGACATTGCGGCCCACTTGCTCTGGAACCGGATGGGACAAAATACGATCATCGCCATCAATAATCACAGGAACCCCCACCAGCGAGCTGGGTTGGCGCGAGGTTAAGTCGGTCAATCCCACTTCAGCCACCAGTACCTGGGTGAGTTGCCCCTCTTGATAAATCGGACTCGCGATGCGTAGAGTCAGCGTGCTAACGGTCTGTAGGCTACCAATCGTGACGGTTGAGGCATCTGATTGAACATAGTCCGGCGTTTTGGGCAGCACCTCCACCCCAAGACGCGGGTTTTGGATCAGGTCAGCGGGTTGATGGTTGGGCCAATCTTCTGCTGACCAGCGCGGCAATCGCTTGGCCGCACCGCAGGTACTGGCCAGTAGTTGTGCCGTTTGGGCTTGATAGGTTTGTAGACAATGCACCTGGTAGGGCAAGGTCTGCTGATTAAATTGCGCTAGAGTCGCCTCGACATCACGACTCATCCCGAGTAGTTGTGCTTGGGTCGTCATATCGCTGGTGAGACTGGCCAAAGTTCCACTGAGTTGATTGCCGTAGCGGATGGCGCTTTCGGTCAAGTTTTGGCGGGCAGTCTCGAGAAGTGCTGAGCGCGCTTTGCGGTAGGTTACGGTATAGGTTGTCCCCACCCCCACCAGTAAGATGGGCACAATCAGCAAGAAGAGGCGCGAGATTAAAAAGCGCCGAAACGAGGTCGAGCGGGAGGGGACATGGGGCATTTCGGGTTAGCGAAGGGCTGTCATCATCTAGAGGCTCAAGTTTTGTTAATGCGAGGGCGAATGACAGTTACGCAATTAATCTGGGAATTGTGCAGGGTGGACATTGCCCATCTGGTGACAGCCTTGGCGATTGCCTGTGGCATTGCGCTCCAGCGCAATCAGAAATCACCGATTTATTTTTTTAAGGTCTATCAGCCCCTCGCTATATTGGTTGGGGCGGGCACGTGATCACTTGTCTCATTAGCTGCTGCGATGAATGGATGACACGCCTAGGATAAAGTGTTTCTGGTAATGAGTTGATGGTTGTTTCACACCCCACAGGCCCGCGCCCCAAGCTTGTTGCGGTTTTGGCCATGAGTGCGGATGGTAAAATCAGCGATCGCGCCCGGCAGCCGGCTCGATTTGGCTCTAAGGTTGATCGTCGTCATCTTGAGGGACAGATTGCCCAGGCTGATGGATTGTTGATCGGAGCCAACACACTTCGCGCTTATCAAACCAGTGTAACCCTTTGCGATCCCCAGCTTTTAGACCAACGAGCCCAGGCTGGGCGATCGCCCCAACCCTGGCATTGGATTTGTTCTCGGTCTGGAGCGCTCGATCCGGGCTGGCGTTTTTTTAGGCAGTCCCTGCGACGGGGCCTGATCACCACCCCCCAGGGGGCGATCACCGCCCAAGATTGTGCCTTTGAGCAGGTGATTACCCTGCCCCCGTCAACCCAGGGCTCGATTGCTTGGCCGCAGGTTTGGCCACAGTTTAAAACCCTAGGTATTGAGCGCGTTGCCGTACTCGGTGGCGGCGCATTGGTAGCCAGTTTGCTGGCGATCGCCGCTCTCGACGAACTCTGGTTGACGATCTGCCCCTACTTACTGGGGGGCGGGAGCGCCCCAACCCCCTACGATGGCTGGGGTCATTTGCTCCAGCAAGCACCGCAATTGCAGTTGCTCAGTCACCAGGTTGAGGGTCAGGAAGTGTTTTTGCACTATCAGCTTCAGTGATTTGCTCATCCTCGGTCGTCTCATCCGCCAATAGTCCCAGCGGCGGCAATACCTCCAGCCGTCGCCGCGCCAGATCCACAATTGGCACAATCGCCTTGACAAACGGAATCAACACTGTAGGGGGGCGAGTGGGCTTTGGTTTGCGTTGACGCCGCCTACGTTGCGAGGGGGAGGCGGCCGGCTCAGCCACAGATTGCGACTGTTGAGCCGCTTCAGGGGCTAGGGGGCGTTGCACCGCCAGAATGTCTTGACTCGCGGCAAACACATCCACCACCGTGCCAATGAGATCTTGCGTCTGGTGATGAATCACCTCAAGGCCCACCAGATCGCTCACATGAAACTCTCCCGGGGCAAGCGGGGGGCGATCGCTAACCGATACCAACAGCATCGCCCCCCGGAGCGCCTCCGCCTGGTCTCGATTGGTGATGCCCTCAAGCCGCACAATGTAGAGATTTTTGCCCGGTATGGCTCGCCCATTCAGCAGGGCGATCGCCGCAGGTTGAGTCTGGGGCGTCGGGCGCAGCCAACGCTCGCCCGGCTCTAAAAATCGCTCAGGAAAATCCGAATAGGAGAGCACCCGTACCTCGCCTCGCAGACCCTGTGCCGCAACAATTTTACCAATTTCAATCCAATCGCTCATCCTGCAAAATTCATTTCCTTTACCCCCTACTCAAGAAAAGACATCCCTCTCAAGATAGATTTTAACCCTGGCAACTTCACCCTCCAGCCCGATTCCAGGGATTCAGGTCAATGGCATCCTAAACGTTGAAATGAGAATCATGTCCCTATGTGTCATCGTCATGCCATCATTCTTGATCTCGCCCTCACCCTAGCATCGCTTCGATACATCAAATGGCTATGAAATCTTCCTTGGTTATCCTGTACCATCGTGAACCCTACGATGAAGTGATTGAGAATGGCCAAATTCACTATCGCCGCAAGAAGAGTCCGAACGGCATTATGCCCACCCTCAAGAGCTTTTTTGCCCATGTGAACTATGGCACTTGGATCGCCTGGAAACAAGTCACAGCAGACCAAAAAGTTGATTTCCAATCCCGCGTCACCGTCGAAGACGAAACCAACTACAGCGTATTTCGGATCCCCCTCACAGCCCAGCAAGTGAAGGACTTCTATCACATTACCTCCAAGGAAGCCTTTTGGCCGATTCTCCATGCTTTCCCCTGGCACTTTGATGATGCTTCTGCCAACTGGGACAACTTCCAGACCATTAATCGTCTGTTTGCCGAAGCCGCCTGTGAAGAAGCCGCCGATGATGCCCTGATCTGGGTGCATGACTACAATCTCTGGTTGGCACCGTACTATATTCGTCAACTCAAGCCCCAAGCCAAGATTGCTTTCTTCCACCATACGCCCTTTCCTTCGGTCGATGCCTTCAACGTCATTCCCTGGCGTCAACAAATTGTCGAGAGCCTGCTGAACTGCGATATTGTCGGTTTCCACATCCCCCGCTATTCCGAGAATTTTGTCAATGTGGCCCGGACGGTTGCCGAGATTGACGTGCTACGTCGGGACGCGCCGCCTGAG
This sequence comes from Cyanobacteria bacterium P01_G01_bin.54, assembly GCA_039180005.1. Lineage (GTDB taxonomy): Bacteria > Cyanobacteriota > Cyanobacteriia > Cyanobacteriales > Spirulinaceae > SIO3F2. The sequence continues at coordinate 17,338 of JBCDEB010000005.1, forward strand.
CACATGACCCGACGAGGCACTGCTCTGGCCGAACCGGATATGGTGACGCAATTGCGTTATCAAGGGCGCACTGTGAATATTGACGCCTTCCCGGTGGGAACCGACCCGGAGCGGATTGAGACCACGCTTGACCAGGACGCCGCTCAGCAACGCTATACCGAGCTGAAAGAACAGTTGGGCGATCGCCAACTGATCATCGCCGCTGGTCGCATCGACTATGTCAAGGGCAACAAAGAAATGCTCCTGACCTATGAGCGTCTGCTGGAGCGACGTCCTGATCTCCACGGCAAAGTTAACTTCCTTGTCTCTTGCGTGCGATCGGCCAGCGGCATGCGCGTTTATCAAACCGCCCAGGAAGAAATTGAGCACCTCTCGGGTCGGATCAACGGCCGGTTTTCCACCTGGGATTGGTCGCCGGTCATTCTCTACACTGAACCGATTTCCTTTATTGACCTGATGAGCTATTACAAGCTCGCCGATGTTTGCTGGACCACCCCCCTACGAGATGGTCTGAACTTGGTCGCTAAGGAATATGTCGTCACCCACAAGGATCAAGGGGGTGTGTTAGTCCTCTCGGAATTTGTCGGTGCCGCCGTAGAACTGCCCGAGGCAATTTTGACCAATCCCTATTCCCAGCCCGCAATGGATCAGGCAATTGAGCAAGCCTTAGACATGCCTGAGGCGGAGCAAAAAGAACGCATGGCGAAGCTCTATGCAACCGTCACCACCTATGACGTGAAATATTGGGGCGATCGCCTGCTGAAAAAGTTCCAAGCCCTGCAAACACCGGAACTGGCAAGCGTAGGATAAAAGCACTCGGCAAAGAAAATCATCCAGGGCGGGCGAGACGCAATATCCCTCCAGGAAACTACGCTAAAGACAGATTCATCGACCACCCATGCTACGGATATTAAACCGAGAAAACCATAGCGTAGGTGGTCATACCCAAATCCAAGTTGTATGCTCCAAAAAGAAAACATACGGTAGGGTAGGGTTTGAAACCACTGGTGTGAACTTAAGCTCGAATCCTAGGCACTGAGAGTATTTAGTCGATCAAAACCTGATGACTCTGGTAGCCGGGACAGCTGCGCTACGGTTTTTTTACGGATAGTCCGTAGCGTGGGCATCTTGCCCGCCATGGTCTGGATTCCAGACCGGGTAATCTTTTCAGCCTTAAGTTCACACCAGTGGCTTGACACCCTCCCGGACGTGAGTTTTTGGGGAGCTTACCCTATCGATTGAAGCATAAAAACGCCCTGAATATGTACAAATCGAGCTGCTATGAAGATCGTCACTCTACTCCCCAGTGCCACCGAAATCGTGGCAGCTTTGGTTCCCCTCGACCAAATTGTCGCCGTCAGTCACGAATGTGATTTTCCGCCGGGGGTTGAAACTCGACCTCGCCTGACCAGCAGCATTATTCCGTCTCAACTTGAGGCAGCAGAAATTGATGCAGCCGTCTCCCAAGCGGTACAGACCGGCCAGGCTCTTTATCGAGTCAATGGTGATTTACTCGCCCAGCTCAAGCCCGATTTGATTGTGACTCAGGGACTCTGTGATGTCTGTGCGGTCAATGTGGACACCGTCAATGAAACACTCGTTTTTCTACCGGATGCGCTGCCAAATAGTACCCAAGTCCTCACCCTAACCGGGCAAAGCTTGCGTGGTGTGCTCCAGGATATTGAGCGTGTGGGGAAGTGGGTCGGTCAGGGGGCACGGGCCAAGACGTTAGTGTCACAACTCAGCGATCGCTGGCAGTCTCTCAAACACTCTATCCCTAAACAAAACCCCAAACCCAAAGTCCTGATGCTGGAATGGCCCGATCCTCCCTTCTTTGGCGGTCATTGGGTTCCGGAGATGGTTCACGTTGCTGGCGGCATCGATGTGTTGGGGCAACCGGGGCAAAATTCTGGACGCTGCACCTGGGCAGAGATTGCTGCTGCCGACCCGGATGTAATCGTGGCGATCGCCTGTGGTCAAAATCTTGCCGAGAATATAGCATTGACGGAAAAATTGGGCGATCGTCCTGAATTCAGGGCGCTCCGGGCGGTAAAAACTCAAAACCTCTGGGCCGTAGACGCAAATAGTTATTTCAGTCGTCCTGGCCCTCGACTGGTAGACGGAGCAGAATTACTGCACCAGATTTTGCATCAATCGGCTTCAGATCCTGCCAAGGCAAAACAGATTAGGGCGCGTCATCAATTAATCTCAGAAGCCTGATGGGACAAGAGATAGAGCGCCCGACCCCAAAAAACAGAAAAAGAGGCTGTAAGCTAGACGCAGCAATAGTTTGAAATCTAAATGATGACAGCCCCTAGGCTGGCTCACTTGCCTCAATGACAATCAATTTTAATCTTCCTCAATCCGCTCCGCATTCCCCGCTTTGACCCAACCCTCCTGATTACTGTCGGGGATGCGAACCCGATCCCACACACTATCATCAGTACTGCGAAGCACGATCATTTCCTGATTATATACAATAGTCTCCAGACGATTCGCATCCAAACTGGGCTCATCCCTCAAGCTCAAGCCATCGGGCCAAGTGACACGGGCACGGTATGCCCCCGGCTCTAGGGGTTCCGTCGCAGATGCAGCGCTGGTCGTGGAGTCGGACTTGGCAACCGTGGGTGCCGCAGCATCAGTGTCTGGTGCTGCCTCTCCCGAGCCCACTGGGCTAGACGCCTGAGTTGAATTTGGTTTCTCTTCCGGAAATATGGGCCGAGTTGGATTCTTGGAGAGTTGGTTAAAGAAATAAGACCCAGCGGCCAGACCCGTCATGCCGAGAATCGCAATTCCCAACACAATACCCAGTATAAACTGCACAACACCAGAGAACGTCATAGCTTAAGCTCTGAGAAATCCCAATAATAAAAACTGTTTTAATTAAACCACATCTATTTGGAGCCAGGGAGGGTTTCAATCCCTCTCTAAGGGCCTGTCATCCGTTAGACTTCCAACTGTTGCGATGACTCGTCTATAACCCCTCTCCTATTTTCGGGAGTCAAAACTCTATCGCTTGTGCTGCAAGGTTGCTGGCGTTAAGAGATGACACTGTCTAGCGCTAGCGTAAATACGGGGAGATTGTCCTCACCATATCCTGAAAACGACTGACTATAAATTCTAATAGCGTTGGGCAGAGACTTGTGTCACCTGCCGAAGCGCACGAGTTTGATCCATCAACTCTTCCACATCTTCTTCAGAGAGTCGCTGCACATAGTTAATTTTGACTTCTTCGATAAGTGCATGAAGTAAATATTCCATTCGCTCAATACTCTGTTGAGTTTGAATCTCATTGCGCATTGAGTCTGTCAATGTTTCTGACAATTTTTCGAGTAATTGATCAAATGTCGGATCGGTTTTAACAATATTGCGGATTTGAAAATGGAGAATATCGTAAAAGCCATGGACAATTTGATGGGTCAAGTTGCTACGCAGATCCTCAACTCCAGGGAGCTGACTCAGACCTTGATAGGCAGGCGAATTTTTGAGCACTTTTTCAATACTGTACTTGACCAATGTTTCGAGATCTTCTCGGGCTGCAGGGATCACCCGATCAACTAAAACCTGACTCACCAAGCGTGCAATTTCAACAACCTCATTGGTATCATTGAGATCAATATACTCATTCTGATGTTGCTGAACCAGAAAAGCCGTTATCTCCCCCTGCTTGATCGAGCTTTGGACTTGATTAAGCAGACTCACAACCACCACCTCTGTTAAATCTTCAGCGATCCCAGCAACAAAGCCCTGGCTCGCTTGTTTCTTGATTTTCTGAAGATCAATCAGCTTTGTTTCATTGAGACGAATCATGACAGGAAGTATACGCAACAAACGAACAAAGCGTAACCAGTAGGGAACGGGCAGAAAGAGAAAAACATCGTACCAGCGCCAGAGCATGGCATCTCGCCAACTGACCCCCTTACGTCGCTGACTGATAAACCAGGTTCGAGCGATAAACTCCACCAGGAAGATCATGCCAAAGGGAAAGTCGATAATACCGAAGTTATCTACAGGGCGACCATTCTCACCGATGGGTCGAAAATAATTGGTCTCCATCAGGGGTTGAATTTTTTGTTTAAAGAACTCCAATTCTTTCCCAGCATTTTTGTCTTCGAGGTAGTTCTGGCTCCAAAATTTACGAAAGGCACCCCTAGAAGATGCGGCACCGACATGATCACGCATTAAATTTTTGATCCGCTCCAAAGTACCTGTCTTGTTAGCAATTTGGAAGGGATTGGTATCAATCATCTCTTCGGAGCGCTCTCTTAATTCTTGTAAAATCTCTTCGGCTTGTGAAGAACTCAGACCATGCTCAAATACAGCGCTCTCAAACTGTTCAACAGTTTCTAGATATTCTTCTGTCTCTCGGTAAGGCTCAATACCTTTGAACGGATCATACAGCGGTGTCACCCAAGGTTCACTAAACAAAACAATGGGCTCCTTGGGAACACTCCGTTCCACCTTACCCCATTTAAAACTGAAGAAGGTGACACGCCCTTGCAGCCAAAAATCTCGCAGCGGAATATAACTCAAATCAAAACAGACCAGCAATAGGCTTACAGTTGATAACAATGCCATGCCCTGCTCAAAGCGACGAATCGTCCATTTGACCGGTTGTTGTGCACGATTTGGAGCAGGCTGGGGGCGGGGAGAAAGCGTCATGAGTTTAGGCGGCAATTGTACCAGAGAGGACAGAGCACACCTGTAGATCTTGCCTCGACTTGCGAGCAAGTGCAATGGCTGGGGGATAAATCTCTGTTCAACACCAAAAAGAGGGGCGATCACCCCTCTCTATCCCTATGAACCCATGACTCGGTCAGACGGCCCTGAGCCTACTGCCCACTGTTCAACGACGATAACCGAAGTATCTACAGAACAAATCAACAAGTTATACGAAACTCGGATAGTAGAGACCCAATCTCGCGTAGGGTGGACATTGCCCACCAGCAGAAAGTTTGAGCGATCTCAGGGGGTCACTATTAATTTGAGCGATCTCAGGGGGTCACTATTAAGCGGATTCAGTATCAGATAGTCTTGAGTCTATCGCCCACTGTTCAACGAGGACATCAGAAACACAGCAATTACATCCTGCCAATGTACTTCAAACAGTACTAAATGACTGTACCATCGGGAATCACAGCATTTTTCAAGACCACGACCACACCGCTGCGGATGAAAAATCCATCATCTTCACGGTTAGACTCTTCGATGCGATCTTTATTGAGAATCAAGACTTTCTTGCCAATCCGAGCATTCTTGTCTACAATCGCTCGACGAATCGTTGAGCCTTCGCCAATGCCCAGAGGAATCTCCTGAGTTGACGTTTCCACGCCACCATTATCAACAGACGCCTCGTAGTAATCAGCCCCCATCACCAGAGTGTCCTCAATCCGGCAGTCCGACGAGACCCGCGAACGAACCCCTAGGACAGAATGGCTAATATGGCAATTTTTGAGAATGCAGCCTTCACCAATAATGGACTCCTTGACCTCACAATTGAGCAGCTTCGTGGGGGGGAGATAGCGTGATCGTGTATAGATGGGGGCTTGCTCATCATAAAAGCTAAAGGCGGGTTTCGGTTGCATTGTCAGCGCTAAGTTGGCATCATAGAACGCCTCAATGGTGCCGATATCCTCCCAATAGTCATCGAAAAGATAAGACTGCAAGTTATAGTCCGATGCCGCTCCCGGAATAATTTCTTTACCAAAATCCGTCTGGTGACTATTCTTTTCCAAGAGGTCAATCAAAACTTGCTTTTTAAAGACATAGATTCCCATTGAGGCAATATAGGGTTTTTGACGTGCTTCATTAGCATCAAGTCCTAGAGTTGTGGTATCCACTTGCATTTGGGTTAAGGCCTCACCCTTCGGCTTTTCACTAAAATCCGTAATTCGGCCTTGAGCATTGATTTTCATTAACCCGAAGCTAGAAGCACGTCGCTCATCAATGGGGATAACGGAAAGGGTAATGTCAGCCCCCGTTTCTCTGTGACGCTGAACAAAGTGAGAATAGTCCATACGATAGAGATGATCGCCAGATAGAATCAGCACTTCATCTACATCCCATTCCTTAAACAAAAAAAGATATTGACGAACCGCATCGGCAGTTCCTTGGAACCAATCCGGATGATCTTTGGTTTGCTGGGCAGCCAAGACCTCAACGAAACCATCACTAAAACCTGAGAAATTGTAGGCTCGGGTTAAATGGCGGTTCAACGACGCCGAGTTGAACTGCGTTAAAACATAAATCTTATTAATGTCGGAATTGATGCAGTTGCTAACGGGAATATCAATGAGTCGATACTTGCCCGCTAGGGGAACTGCGGGTTTTGCTCGGAGCTTAGTTAAAGGGTAAAGACGGGTGCCAGCACCGCCCCCCAAGATGATCCCTAGTACTCTTTTCACGAAAAACCTCTAGTAAACTGCCGATTTTATAAATGTTCCATGACAAGTGTAAGCGGGCCTGGCCGATTTTGATCGACCATCTTGGCAGGACTTACGCACTTGCACCGATCCGCATCGTTTGCGAAATCTCCCTGGCTAGACCTGCCTACCTTATTAAGGGGGTTAGGAAGGATCTTGGGTCTAGATATAGTGTGTAAGGTTTGAGTGCGTCAGTCCTATTGGGGATTGATGGCTCAAGAGCTGCCCCCCATAGAACAAAGCTCCCACCATTGGGTGGGAGCTTCGCTAATTCAAGCACAGGGCTTAAACAGTTGAGTCAAGAGCTAGCCAAACTTGCCTGCTGTTGAAGCAATCAAGAAGGCTGCGTAGGTGAAGATGTAACCCACCGTAAAGTGAGCCAGACCCACCAAACGCGCTTGAACGATAGAGAGGGCGACAGGCTTGTCCTTCCAGCGAACCAGGTTCGCCAGGGGAGTCCGCTCATGGGCCCAAACGATCGTCTCAATCAGTTCTTGCCAGTAACCCCGCCAAGAGATGAGGAACATGAAACCAGTTGCCCAAACGAGGTGGCCAAAGAGGAAGATCCACGCCCAGACAGAGAGGTTACTCACACCGTAAGGGTTATAACCATTGATAAGCTGAGCCGAGTTTGCCCAGAGGTAATCCCGGAACCAACCCATCAGATAAGTCGAGTTCTCGTTGAACTGAGCAACGTTACCCGTCCAGACACCAAGATGCTTCCAATGCCAATAGAAAGTGAGCCAGCCCATTGTGTTGAGCATCCAGAACATGGCGAGGTAGAAGGCATCCCAAGCAGAGATATCACAAGTACCGCCACGACCGGGACCATCACAAGGGAAGCTGTAACCAAAGTCTTTCTTATCGGGCATAAGCTTGGAGCCACGAGCATCCAATGCGCCCTTCACAAGAATCAGAACAGTGGTATGCAGACCCAACGCAATTGCATGGTGAACCAAGAAGTCACCCGGGCCAATGGTCAGGAACAAAGAGTTCGTGCCACTGTTGATTGCATCTAGCCAGCCCGGCAGCCAAACTGCTCCGCTATTGGGCCAAGCATTTGTTGCGATACTATCTGCATTCGAGAGCAGAACATCCATGCCATAGAGTGCTTTACCAGAGGCAGATTGGACAAATTGGGCAAAGACAGGCTCAATGAGAAGTTGCTTCTCAGGTGTTCCAAAGGCAACCACAACGTCGTTATGAACGTAGAGGCTGAGGGTATGGAAACCAAGGAAAAGGGAGACCCAACTCAAGTGAGAGATGATCGCTTCCTTATGCTCAAGCATCCGAGCCAGGACGTTGTTTTTGTTCGCTTCGGGATCGTAATCTCGCACAAAGAAGATCGCACCGTGAGCAAATGCACCCACCATCAAGAAACCAGCGATGTACTGGTGATGGGTATAGAGTGCAGCTTGGGTGGTGTAGTCTTTGGCGATAAACGCATAGGAAGGCAGTGCGTACATATGCTGTGCCACCAGGGAAGTAATGACCCCCAGAGAAGCTAGAGCAAGACCCAGTTGGAAGTGCAGAGAGTTGTTAACGGTGTCATAAAGACCCGTGTGACCTGCCCCCAGCATTTCACCAAAAGGCGTGCCTGAGGGAGGCTTATGGGCATCATGAATCGTTTTGATCTCATGACCAATCCCGAAGTTGGTCTTGTACATATGACCCGCAATGATGAAGATCACGGCGATCGCCAAATGATGATGGGCGATATCGGTCAACCACAAGGACTCGGTTTGGGGGTGGAAACCACCCAAGAAGGTCAAAATTGCCGTGCCAGCCCCTTCAGACGTCCCGAAAACATGACCCGCAGTATCGGGGCTTTGGGCGTAAACGCCCCAGTTACCGGTGAAGAAGGGAGCTAAGCCAGCGGGGTGAGGCTTCATAGAGAGGAAGTTATCCCAACCCACATGCACGCCACGAGACTCAGGAATCGCAACGTGAATCAAATGACCTGACCATGCCAGGGAGCTCACTCCAAATAACGCGGAAAGGTGGTGATTCAGACGATGCTCTGCCAACTTGAACCACTGCAAGCTGGGGCGGAACTTGGGTTGCAGGTGCAGCCAGCCCGCAAACAGCATCAGAGAGGACAGAATCAGAAGAAAGATTGACCCCTGGTAGAGGTCTTGGTTGGTGGTCATGCCAATGGTGTAGAACCAGTGGTAGACCCCGGAGTAACAAATGTTAACGGGATTTGTCGCCCCAGCTTGGGTAAAGGCATCGATTGCGCCGGTACCAAACTGCGGATCCCAGATCGCATGGGCGATCGGGCGAACGTTGAGTGGATCTTTGATCCACTGCTCGAAATTACCTTGCCAGGCAACGTGGAACAGGGTGCCAGAAGTCCAGAGGAAAATGATCGCCAAGTGACCGAAGTGAGACGCGAAGATCTTCTGATAAAGATTCTCTTCGGTCATCCCATCGTGGGTCTCAAAGTCATGGGCTGTGGCAATCCCATACCAAATCCGACGAGTGGTCGGATCTTGTGCGAGATCCTGGCTAAATTTTGGAAATTTAGTTGCCATAAACCTTTTAGGAAGTATTCCTAGTTTGAACAATGAGGCTGAATCAACAGCTCATCTGCTTTGATCTGACCTTCTACCGCAGGTGCGGCGGGAAAGCACAGGATCGATAACGGGACAGATCAGGAAAAAGGGATTGCCAAGATCTTACCGTTTTCAAAGCGAAGCGGTTCAACCGATCGAAAGGGTTCGAGCGAGGAAGAACGACCAAGTTGTCACAATGCCGCCGAGGAGGTAGTGGGCCACCCCAACTGCACGACCTTGGGTAATACTCAACGCCCGAGGCTGAATCGCTGGTGCAACATTGAGCTTGTTGTGAGCCCAGACGATCGACTCGATGAACTCCTGCCAGTAGCCACGACCACTAAAAAGGAACATCAAGCTGAAGGCGAAAATAAAATGTCCTGCAAGGAACATAATGCCGTAGGCCGAGAGGGCCGAACCGTATGAGGTAATCACGTTGGCGGCTTGTGCCCAGAGGAAATCGCGTAACCAGCCATTGATGGTGATCGCGCTTTGGGCAAAGTTACCCGCTGTAATGTGCGAAACATAATCACCGGAAACGGTTCCCCACACATCCGATTGCATTTTCCAACTGAAGTGGAAGAGAACAACCGATAAGGAGTTATACATCCAAAAGAGACCCAGGAAGACGTGATCCCAACCAGAAACCTGGCAAGTACCACCCCGACCGGGACCATCACAAGGGAAGCGGAAACCCAATTCAGCTTTATCTGGAATCAAGCGTGAGCTACGGGCATAAAGTACGCCTTTGAGCAGAATCAACGCAGTGACATGAATGGTAAACGCATGGATATGGTGCACCATAAAGTCTGCGGTACCCAGAGCAATAGGCATCATGGCGACCTTGCCGCCAACCGCAACAATGTCACCGCCAAAAGCGTAGCTTGCGGGGCCTGAGGAGAACGGTGCTGTTCCCCCTGGTGCCACGGTATGCAGATTTTGTACCCATTGGGCAAAAATCGGCTGCAATTGGATTGCGGTGTCCGAGAACATATCTTGGGGGCGACCCAGAGCTCGCATCGTATCGTTGTGGATGTAAAGACCAAAGCTGTGGAAGCCTAGGAAAATACAAACCCAATTCAGGTGAGAAATAATGGCATCTCGAGAACGGATCATCCGATCGATGACATTATCAACATTCTTGGCCGGATCATAGTCACGCACCATAAAAATTGCCGCATGAGCCCCTGCGCCGACGATCAAGAAGCCTCCAATCCACATGTGGTGGGTGAACAATGAGAGCTGTGTCCCATAGTCGATGGCTTGATAGGGGTAGGGGGGCATGGCGTACATATGTTGCGCCACGATAATGCTCAAAGAACCCATCATCGCGAGGTTCAAGGAGAGTTGGGCATGCCAAGAGGTTGTCAGAACTTCATAAAGTCCCTTATGACCTTCACCACCAAAGAGCAGTGGATCGCCTTTATGACCATCCAAAATCTCTTTAAGGCTGTGGCCAATTCCCCAGTTGGTGCGATACATATGTCCGGCAATAATGAAGAGGACAGCGATCGCTAAATGGTGATGAGCCACATCGGTCAGCCAGAGACTACCCGTAACTGGGTTGAGACCCCCTTTGAAGGTTAAGAAGTCACTATAGACTCCCCAGTTCAAGGTGAAGAACGGGGTTAACCCTTGGGCAAAACTGGGGAACCATTCCGCCATTTTGCTCGCATCCATGAAATATTCATGGGGCAGGGGAATGTCTGCCGCAGCAACACCTGCATCAAGCAGTTTGTTCACTGGCAGCGAAACGTGAATCTGGTGGCCAGCCCAAGCCAAGGAACCACAACCCAGCAGAACTGAAAGGTGGTGGTTGAGCATAGATTCCGTATTCTGGAACCATTCCAGCTTCGGTGCAGCTTTGTGGTAGTGGAACCAACCAGCAAATAGGCATAGACCCGCCATGACTAAACCACCAATGGCAGTTGCCATGAGCTGAGAAGATGTGGTGTAGCCCGAAGCACGCCAGAGATAAAAGAGCCCGGAGGTGATCTGGATGCCATGGAAGCCACCGCCCACATCTCCGTTAAGGATGCCTTGACCCACAATGGGCCAAACCACTTGGGCACTGGGCTTAATCGCGGTTGGGTTGTCCAACCAAGCGGTGTAATTGGAGAAGCGAGCACCATGGAAATACATGCCGCTCAACCAAACGAACACAACAGCCAGGTGGCCGAAGTGCGCACTGAAGATTTTGCGTGAGATGTCTTCGAGGTCACTGGTTTGACTGTCGAAGTCATGGGCATCAGCATGAAGATCCCAAATCCAAGTCGTGGTTTTGGGCCCTTTGGCCAGGGCGCGGCTGAAGTGACCCGGCTTGCCCCACTTCTCGGTCGAAGTGGGTATGGGGTCTCGATCAACCACGACCTTTACTTTTGCCTCTCTTTTTGGAGGACTGATTGTCATGAGGATTCTCCTCCCTAGACAACAAATGAGCGTATTCCCGTTTGAGAATTTAAGAGCGAAACCTAGCGGGGCTAGGTAGTTCGGCTTTTGTTAAACATCTACCCTAGTGTTGGGCTAGGGCAAGATGGTTGCAGTTTAAGGTGTTTGATAACACTTAGTAGTAGATAATAAATCTTCCCTGGAGTCCTGTGGGTCGTGTTAACAATATTTAAACTTGCGTTAAGGCTTGATCTGACTGGGTCAGAGCCCTTAGTGCCCAGACCAAAGACTGCCTCCTCCCCCCACAGTTTGTTACAAAGAGCAACAAACATTCATCAACTCAGCTCGTTATACCTGGCTCCTTACCGTAGCGCTCAGGAGTACTACAAAAATTTTAAAGCGTCGCCTCATGGTGAATTGATAGAGATGGGGACGTGAGGCATTGGGTCGCGACAGAACAACTCAGCAGAATTTCTGGGCGACAGGTCTGGGCGATCGCAGCGTCTGATGTAATGATGTGAAGCGTTAGCGAGTTGGGGGTTAGCTATGTTGAGAGGGGTTCGACTGCAAGGGGATGGAGTCGTCACTATCGAGCGCGTTGTGAAGCGGTTTATGAGAAGCCTGTTCATGACTGCTCTCATAATTGTGTTGTGTGGGGGACTCATTGCCTGTAGTGATAGCACGGTCAGTTCTCAAAAAAAGGGAGAATCTCGCCCTCAGACGGCTATTGAGGCGATCACCGAAACGGCTCCTCCCTTGAGCATTCGCACCTTGACACCGCTGGCGGCAGTTTATGAACCCCAAGTGAAGATCGTGACGCCTCGCCCCAATACTGTTCTGGATGCGCCTCGGGTCGAGGTGAGCTTAGCCGTACAAGACTTGCCCGTTTTCAAAGACACCGAGCTGGAGCTCGGTCCCCATCTCCAGATCATCTTGGACAATCAGCCTCCTGTGAGTGTGTATTCCCTTGCTGACCCGATCATTCTTGAAGATGTGGCAGCGGGAACTCATTTGCTGCGGGTGTTTGCCGTGACGCCCTGGGGGGAGAGTTTTAAAAATGAAGGAGCCTATGCCCAGACCCAATTCTCGGTGCTAACGGGCGATCGTAACCACCAGCCCAACCCCAACTTGCCTCTATTGACCTACAACAGCCCCCAAGGTCGCTATAGTGCCCAGCCGTTGCTATTGGACTTTTTCTTGAGCAATGCGCCCTTGCGCTGGGTTGAACCGAGCGCTGTTAAATCAGATTCTGCCGCTGCGATCAATACCGATTGGCGCATTCGCGTGACCGTGAATGACCAAAGCTTTCTCCTCGATGACTGGCAATCGCTGTATTTGGAGGGCTTTAAGCCAGGGTTAAACTGGGTCAAGTTGGAGTTTCTCGGCGCGACTGGCCAACCGATTGATAATGTCTTCAACAATACGGTGCGAATTGTGGACTATCAACCCGACCAAACCACCCCATTGGCCGCGTTGATCACCAATGCTATTGCCCCCGAGGTTCAGGGCGCATTGCTCAACCCAATGTACCGCGAGCGTACTGTCCCCACCGTTGAGCTCCAACCCGAAACACCAGCAGAAGTGAGTCCCGAGCAACCACCAGATGTCATTGAGCTCGACACTGTTGAATCGGATATTTCAATTGATGCTGGGGGAGAAGAAGATGACGCAGTCCCCTCAACCGAGCCTCTGCCCGAATCACAAACGCCAGACCTCCCGGTCACAGACCGTGGTGATCTCGCGCCAGCTCAAGAGGATGACTCCGCCATTCCCACCGACGACACCCCTGCCGAGACTATCGATGCTGCAACTGAAGAGGCTACGGCTGAACTCGAACCGCCTTTACTTTTGGACGAACAGGGGGTGCCCGTCGTCGCGCCTAAAGCGTCAGCAAGCCAAAAGACAGCTCAACCTGAGCCTGCAGTAATAGCGGCTGAGGACGAAATCCAGCCGGAGGAAGCGCCGGAGGAAATGCTTGACGTTGCCCTTGATGAACCCACCTTGTCGAGTGACGCTGCCGCACCCGAGGTAACACCCGAGGCAGCAGCAGAATCAACGCCCGCAGAACCAATATGGGCTAATCCAATGACTGCTGAGTCGATTGAACCCAGTCTATCGTCAGCTCTCCCAACCCCTGAACCGTGAATCCTTCCCCTGAACTTGCTCATGCAAACGAGGTCGAAGCCGCCACAACCGTCGGAAATATGCAATGATCGAGGGAATTATTATGTGCCAACAGCGTACTGATAGCCCGTTGTCCAAGCTTGTTGCCCAAACCGATTACTCAACCTAACCTGTTGCCCAGTTTGGGGTGATATCGCCCTTCCATCCCGATCCTGATGAAGATTGAGATCAAAACCGTTGGAGATATTCAAATTATTGCTCTGAGCGGGGATATTGATGCGAATACAGCACCCACGGTGCAACAACGGGTCTTGCCATTGGCCGTTGCCCGGAGCAAGATTCTTCTCAACCTAACCGAGGTTCCATATATGTCCAGCGCGGGTTTACGTCTCCTGCTGGCCCTCTATCGTCAAACGACGGCTAGAGATGGCCAACTGGTTTTAGTGGGTCTAGCCCAAGAAATTCGTCGCACAATGGCAGTTACAGGCTTTCTGGGTTTCTTTACCACCTGTGACACGCTGGAGTTAGGGCTCAAAACCTTCCGCTCTTGGAGCTGAATCCACCCAAATTTCGCGAATGCAGTCAATCCGAGAGCAGCATTTACTGGCAGAAATTACCCGTCTACGTCGTCAGGTGATGGAGCTGACCACCGCCCAAACGGCGATGGCCGCTCAACATCGTCTACTCGAGGACTTTGTGACGATGGCGCGATCACGCTCTGCATGGTATTTAAGGCAATCGCCCCGCAATACCGAAACTCAAATTCTCAAGACGTTTTTACAAGAAACCCTCGCCCTTTCCACTCGCATGACTCACGCTGAGCGGGGGAGTCTTTTGCTGGTGAATGGAGCGGGTCAAGTGGAAGATGCCATTTTTACTGAGCCCACCCTCCAGGCCCAATCGGGACACCCACTCTTCCGTAAAGTCTTGGATCGGGGGGTTGCTGGCTGGATTCAACAGCATCGACAAGCGGTGTTAATTCCGGATACCCGACTTGATAGCCGTTGGTTGAGTTGGCCGGATGACCAGACAGAAATTCGCTCTGTCTTGGGGGTTCCTCTGTTCAGACAGGAGACGATCTGTGGGGTGCTGACTCTGCTCCATGGGACAGCCCAGCATTTCACAACTGAAAGTTTGCAACTCATGCGAGCCACGGCAACCCAGATGGCGACCGTGCTAGAGAATGCTCAAATCTACGGGCAACTCCACCATTACTCACAGCGCTTAGATGCCGAACTTGACAAAGGCCGTCAGATTCAAGTCAACTTTTTGCCGCCTCAGCTTCCTGACCTTCCCGGTTGGGATATTGCCGCCTATTTTCAACCGGCTACGCAGGTTGCCGGAGATTTTTATGATATCTTTGAACTAAGCAATGATTGTTTGGGCCTGATTATTGCTGATGTCTGTGACAAAGGGGTGGGTGCTGCCTTTTTTATGGGGTTATTTCGGAGCTTAATGCGGATTTTTTCGGGGCAAACGGCCCTAGCTGGCTTAACAGTACAAGCCACGGCTCATCCTAACCTAGACTGGTCGCTGTTACAGACCAAAAATTATGATGAGGGGGGTGCCGCTGCTCCCTCCCTCCCGAATCAAACCTTCCACCCCTTACAAGCGATTTGTTTAACGAACGACTATATTGCTCTGAACCATGGGGATCTGGGGATGTTTGCAACCTTATTTTTTGGCATTCTTGAGCCATCCACCGGACGGTTAACTTATGTGAGCGGCGGTCATGAGCCTTTGCCAATTCTGGATGCCCAGGGCAATGTTCGTCTTGAGTTGAAGGCAACCGGGCCAGCGATCGGCATTGTGCCGCAGGTGAAGTTTCGGGTGGGGCAAGCTCAACTGGCACCGGGGGAACTGTTGTTGGGATATACCGACGGTGTTACGGAAGCCCGGGCTATGAATGGTGAATTTTTCACCAAAGCACGACTCCTGCAAACCCTTCCCCAGCCCCTGCGATCTGCCACTGCGTTGATTGATGGGATCATTACCCAAGTGGCAGACCATACGCAAAACGCTCCCCGCTGGGATGACATTACCCTCCTAGCGGTGCGACGGCAGTCCTGGGGTGGGGAGAGGGAGGCGCAATGTCCAAGCTAGTGGTTGTGGGTGAATTGGCATCGTTGAGCACGATCGCCGATTATATTAAACAGCTTGCTCAAGAGGCAGGCTTAGACACCCATCAGAGCTACAATTTGCGCTTAGCGGTCGATGAGGTGAGCACGAATATTGTCCTGCACGGCTATGGGCCAGCCGAGCAACCCGGCTGGCTGGAATTCGATGCTATCCTGACACCGCAGCAATTGACCGTGATCTTGGAAGATACCGGGGTGATGTATGATCCCCGACAACTCAATCAATGCGAGCTGCTGCAACTGGATCTGCCGCTCGAACAGCGCCCCCCCGGTGGACTCGGGATTTATCTCGCGATGCGAGGGGTGGATGAATTTCACTATGAGCGGCTTAGCGATCGCAATCGCACCCGCTTTATCGTTAACCGTATTCCCCAGCCGTAAGTCGATTTGCCATCCGTCGGTTGTCCGAAATTCTCTCGTCCCAGTTTGTAGCTTTCCCCATCCCTCTTGGCTGTACACTTTGCTTTTCCATCAGTTTGTTATGGCTCGTCTACTTCTCTACCTCACGATTGCTTGTATCACTCTACTGAGTATTGTTTTATCTTGGCACCCCGCCCAAGCCGCTCCCGATACCATCACCTATGCTTGGGGTTTTCAGGATCTCGGACAGAGTCTGCGGGTTTGTAAGCAGATCACGGCTCATCCCCTACAACGACAGATCCAGGGCGATCGCCAGCCCGTGAGAGTCTCAACCCGAATTGTTGACGGCCGATATTGCCAGTGATCCATTGCCCATCGGTCACGCTAAATTAGGGCGTGTCATCAATTAACACCAAAAGCCTTACGGGATAGGTAGTAGAACGCCCGGCCCCAAAAACAGAACGCAAAAGCCCTGAAAGGTCTCGCAATGAGACCTTTCAGGGCTTAATGGGGTTTGCCGACAGGAGCAGCGATCAATTTCCAACCTGATACTGAATCCGGATTGTATGAACATAGAAAGCGAAAGCTGATCCGGGTGGCGGGCAAGATGGACTTCGACTCCCCTTCGACTCCGCTCAGGACAAGCGCTCAGCAACCACCCGCGCTACGGGATATTGAGCCCAGAAGCCCGTAGCGCAGGTGGTCAGTGAGCCTGTCGAATCTGCGTCCCGCCTGCCCGAGGAATAATCAGTAGGTTATCTCTCCCTATGCTTTGCGGATTCAGTATGATATCCCTTTTACGCCCCTTGTCATCCCTAGAGTCCTAGAGGTTCACACGAATGTTTGAAACCCCTCAGGGGGTAACAACATGGCTGTAACCCAAATCTAGCAGGGCTTTGAGCGATTGCATATGGCTCAAAAATTTTTGGAGCCCCTGGTTCAAATGAGCTATACATCGTTACCTCAAAGCTCGGAAGCCCCATACTCTCACGATGAAGATATTTTCAATGCGCTGAGAAGGTGCAAATCTTTGAGGATATTCGATCGCTAGAAGCTTTGTCATATAAGCATCATAGGCTGCTTGTCATCCCCAGAGCCACTGGTCCTGATTACCAAGGACTGCCCACCAGTATAAACACACTCCAATAGAAAGGATGGCTGAGATCGGGCTGTGCGCCCACGCTATTTTGGGGCAATAGCGATTGCCCCCCTACATCCTCCGGTACTGTCGTTTCGCCGCGCAAGAGTACCAACTGTGCCTGACGTAAGGCTTCTGTCTTAATCATGATCTCCGCATCGCCCAGTTGCTGATAAAACTCACCCATGAGCTGCATGGTTCCAGCATCGGAAATCTGCCAGAGACTCGCCAACGTCGTCTTGACCCCCGCTTGCACCGCCAAACCAGCAAAGCCTAACTCTGCATGGGGATCACCCAGCGCGGTTTCACAAGCGCTGAGCACTAAAAGTTCGACCTTCGGGTTTTCAAACCAGCGTAGCTCCCGCAGTTCATCGACACCAATCCGGTCATTGCCCCAGAGCTGAATGTAGGAATTCGTGGCGGAACCGGCGCGAAAGGCGGCATGGGTTGCCAGATGGACAATCTCAAAGTTGCGCTCTCGACTTTGGGTGGCCAGATTGTCCCAGGTGAAACTTTGATTCAAATATGCTTCTCCTGAGGTGAGACTCGCCACCCAATTCAACTCGCCGGGCACAGCCGGGAGGGGCCCAAGTTGCTCAAACTCAGATGCACCCATCGCCAGAACGCTAGCATCCTGGAGGGGCACATAGCGACTGTCGGTTAGACTCAGGCTGGGGATTTGGCCCAGACTATAGTTTTCGATCAGGAATTGTTCACCATCATGGAGAGCCGCCAGGGGGATGGCGCGGAGTCCCTCACCCATGGCAAAGACGAGGGTATCGATATTGAGGGTGTTGATGCTGCTTTCAATGGGACGAATTAACCAGTCATAGAGCTGTTGGGCGGGGTCTAAGTAGCTGGGGCTAATCCGGTTGATGCTACGACGGAAGCGGCGAATAGTACTGAAGAGGGTATTGCGATTTGCTTCCGGAATCACTTTACGAATCAGTGGCTCATTGCTTTGGGGTGTGACCAGAATGATTTCAAGGGCATCAGCGGTACTCAATGCATAGATCAAGGCAGGACGAGTGCCCGTTTGCTGCTCAATGATGCCAAAGATTTCTCGAATACTGGCGAAGGTCACGGCTTGACCCACTTCGCCATTGACATATTCACTCTCTAGCAGCTCATCGATCGCTGAGATATCTACCGAGCCATCCTCGGCATCAAGCAAAGTAGTGAGGATTTCATTATTGTCAGAGAGCAGTTCAAAATCCAGTTGTGCTGCTTCATCACGAATCTCTAAGCTGGCAATGCGACCCGTTTCATCAATAGTGATGGCACCATCCACTTGCTCGGCAACCAGTTCCAAAAAGAGTTCCACCGGGCTTTGTTCATAAAATTCCAGCACGGGAGGACTCGAACCCGGCAGCGGAAATAAGGTGACCTCAGAATAAGCACTAAATGTATCGCTATCGGTCAGAATTTGGATGCCCCCCTGACTAAAATTCCCCAGGAAGCTCTGAGTGGGAGTCAGGGTCTGGCCAGCACCAGTACCAGTGCTCACCGTGCCGGCTGTGCCATTGCTGCTAGCATCGCCAACGGTAAACGGAACCAACCCCAAGCCGCCATGCTGGACGATGATGTTGCCCCCAGCGGTGCTACCTGTGGTGGAGATGCTGGTGGTTATGCCAAAGCCTCCAGTGCCGGCTCCCGTAATCTGCACCAAGCTGTCGGAGGCGAGGTTCACGGTGCCGCCTGCGCCGCCGATGCCTTCGGCAAAGAGCTGACCGAGGGTCAGCGTTCCGGTGGCATTGACGGCAATATTACCAGCGTTACCATTGTTGCCGCTGGAGTTGAGCACCCCCTCGCTACCACCAAAGGTGGTGCTGGCAAGGCCTCCGGAGCTAGTGATCGAAATATTACCCCCATCGCCATTGGTTCCAAACGCCAACACATTACGCAGTTGCACATCACTGCCTGCGGTAATCGTGATGTTGCCGCCCGTATCACCACTGCTAGAAATGGTGGCATCAGCGTTCAGCGCCGTGACGCTTTGTGTCGCATCAATGTTGATATCTCCTCCGGAGGATTGAATCGGAATGGAAATGTTGATATTCGTGCCGGATAGGGAAACTGTACTAGTTGTCTGTTGAGCTGCGATGGTATCAGAGAGGTTTAAATCTCCATCATTAGATAGAGTAACTTGACCAGTTTGGGTGTAAATCCCATTACTGTCGGTATTGGTTGCTTGGTTGCCGCTGAGGATTGAGTTATTGAGGGAAGTTGTCCCCGAGAGATTCATGATTCCGCCCCCACGATTACCTGAGAGAATTACCAGAGATTGTAGAATTAGTAATTGTGACAACTCCATCTTCATTCAATCGCAGCCCACCACCATCATCACCTGAAGAATTACCAGAAATTGTAGAGTTGGTCACTGTTACAGTTGCATTGTCATTTAAGCGCAGCCCACCACCATTATTTCCTGATGAGTTACCAGAAATCGTAGAACTATCAACTGTTACAATTGCATTATTCCGGAAGCGAACTCCCCCAGCATAACCATTGGTCGAGTTGTCAGAAATTGTAGAATCAGTGACTGTTAGGGTTCCATTGTCATTGAAACGAACTCCTCCAGCATTAGTCATTGCTGAATTACCAGAAATAATGGATTTTTCTACGATCAAAACTGCATTGCATTGTCAGTCAGGTGAATTGCCCCACCATCATTCCTGCTAAATTACCGGAAAGAGTCGAGTTGGTCACGATCACGTTTCCGTTACTATCAATACCACCGCCATCGCGTCCTGTGGAATTATTAGAAACAATAGTATTGTCTATTGTCAATGTGCCATTCCCGCTGTGGTGAATTGCGCCGCCATCATCGGATAGTCCCCCTGCTGTCCCATTCTGAATCGTGAGGTTTTGAATCGTGGCATTGTTTGCAGAGATATTGAAAATTCTGCCTGAGCCGCCCCCGTCTAAAGTTAGACTATTTTGTCCTGGCCCATCCAAAGTTATGTTATCCGTTGTCCAAGCAATTTCGGTGCCAATATCAATTTGCCCCGTCAGTCCTGATGCAAAGTTAATATCATCACCATCCATAACTGCCGTCACCCAAAAACTACCCACTCCCCCTGTGCCTGTCAAGGCATCACGCAATGAGCCTGATCCTGTCTCATTCAAGTTCTGAACGGTACGAACTGCCAGCTTCCCGTCCCAAAGATTCAAGGTTGCAGCGGTTAACGGATTGCCCGCTTCAATCGTTCCACTGCCATATTCCAGATGCCAATCACCACCATAATTGGCACTGCCCGTCACATTCGTCGAAGCAGCCACATCCGCACCTGTCAGGTTGGCAATGTTGTTCACCAACGCCTCACCCGTTGCCCCCAAAGCCGTAAAGCAACTGTATAGCAGCAGGTCTGCACTCTCTGTCAGTGCTACTCCCCAGCTTCGTAACTGTGCTGCATAGTCATCAATATTCTCTGCCCGAATCCATTGATTCCCCAACCAGAAATTCCCCGCATTCCCCTCCGCCACGATCGCCACCGAGTCCAGTTCCCCTAACGAATCACTGATGACGGATAATTGCTCACTGATGACTGAAATCCCTTTCTCCTCTTTCTCAATAATTTGCGTAACGGTTCCTGCTGCTGACCCGTAGAGCAGCTCTTCGGGATGATCGGCTCGATGGTCAATAAACACCGCTTGCTCTGGGTTCTCCCCTGACGCCGAAAAGCGCACTACCCGTGTATCGCCCTGGATTAAATCAGCATCACTCGGTGTGACCTGTCCGGCTGCATAGAGGTCAATTTGCGCCGCAGCGATTTCACCCTCAACAACGACATTACCTAACGGTGCAGCAACCACCTTGGCTGACAGATTACTCGGTGCTCTCGTCAACAATTCTGGCAGGGCGATCGCCTCAATGCCCTCTGCCAAAACCTGATCGGTGACTTCTAGGCTCAGCACATTTCCCGGCTGGCTAAGGGCAACTCGTCGTTCACCAGGGACTGCTGCAATCGTCGTATTTCCGCCCGAAGCGGCAATCTGACCCAGGTTAATGACTGTGCCACCCAGGAGGTGGATCGACTTCCCCTTCAGCACTGTCAATGTTCCCCCATTGATCAAACCACCCGGCTGATTTTGGAAGAAACCCAACGTTGTTGGACGGCTTAGAAAAGCACTGTAATTATTCGAACCAACGGCGTTAAAACAGCCCCCTGCAAAACAAATCTGCTCGGCCGTCGTTGCCCAGAAGTCGCCCCCCACATTGAGCTGGGCATTTGCACCAAAGACGATCCCAGCGGGATTCATTAGATATAGATTCGGATTGGCTTGAATTAAGCCATCAATAATCGAGGCATTGCCGCCGATAACACGCCCAAAAATATTGCTGATGCCCGGATCGCTCAAAAAATTGGCAACCTCACCCGTACTTAAATCAAAGTTTTGAAACGAATGGAAGAGGTTTGCTCCGGCTTGAGTTCCCCCTTGGATATGATAGGTGTTGCCGTCAATCTGGATCATCGTATTGGTGCTATCCGGTTCAGCAATGATTGATTGAGAAAAAGTTGGCTGAATTAGGGATAAGACCAGAGCAATGGTGCTAGGCATTGCAAGGGTGATTGTGCTCTGCACACTCCGAAACCAACTGAATGATTGAATCATGAATCTTCTCGCCTTTGCATCTGGTTTAACTCTCTAAACGATCAATGAATTACACACGTGTTGGAGAAGATTAGGCCTCCATATTTTCAGTGTAGTTTCCCTATCGACCCATCGGATTGTCTCCAATCCCTCCGGTTGAAGCCAATAAAACTCACCAAGGACTCCCCACTAGCGTAAACGCACTCCAATAGAACGGATGCGTTAAATTCGCATTAGCGTAGCGTGCTAATTCCGGTGGCAGCGTCATGCCATCCAGCAGCCCATTCTGCGCCGTTGCTTCCCCCCGTAACACCGCCAATTGGGCTTGCCGCAACGCCTCTGCCTTAATCGTGACAGCGGGGTTATTGAGCTGGGTATAGAACTCCTGCATCAAGCGCATCGTGCCCAAATCAGAAATTTGCCAGAGGCTCGCTAAAGTGGATTTGACCCCGGCTTGCACCGCTAGACCCGCAAAGCCTAACTCTGCGTAAGGGTCGCCAAAGGCGGTTTCGCAAGCGCTGAGCACCAACAACTCCACCTTCGGGTCTTCAAACCACCGTAATTCTCGCAGCTCATCAACACCAATTCGATCATTACCCCAGAGCTGAATATAGGAATTGGTCGCGGAGCCGGGCTTAAAAGCGGCGTGAGTCGCAAGATGGACGATCTCAAAATTCCCTGCACGGCTCTGGGTTGCGAGGTTGTTCCAAGTGAAGTCTTGGTTAAGGTATTGCTCACCGGATTTGAGACGGGTAATAAATCTCAATTCGCTAGGAACAGCGGGAAGGGGGCTGAGTTGGTCAAACTCGGAAGCACCCATCGCCAGAACGTCAGCACCTTGAAGTGGAACATAGCTGCTATCGGTCAGGCTGAGGCTGGGGATTTGGCCGAGGCTGTATTTCTCGATGAGAAATTGCTCACCGTCATGTAATGCTGCCATCGGAACCGTGCGGAGTCCATCCCCCATGGCAAAGACCAACGTATCGATGTTCAGGTTCTCAATACTGCTTTCAATGGGACGAATCAACCAGTCATAGAGCTGTTGGGCGGGGTTTAAGTAGTTGGGACTAATCCGATTGATGCGACGGCGGAAGGTGCGGATCGTGCTTTGCAAAGTGGTGCGATCGGCATCGGGAACCAGTTTACGCAGGAGTTGGTTATCGAGTGTGACAACAATCAATTCAAGCGCATCGGGTTGACTCAGGGCATAGATGAGCGCAGGCGTGGTTCCCGTTTGTGCTTGGATTTTTTGGAAGGTTTCATGGATGTTGGCAACGCTTTCTTCGTTATCATCTTCATTTTCTTCACCGCCCTCCGCATTTTCGGACTCAGCCTGCAATTCTGAGTAGCTGTCACCCAAGAAATTATCGAGTTGAATCAGTTTTTGGAGAATGACATTATCATCTAAAGAACCGCCCGCAGCGCGATCGCCCGGCAGCTCCCAGGTAAATCCGCCTTCTTCATGAAAGATCGTTTCTGCATTAAGTTGACGGCCAACTCGCTCAATCAAGCCTTTGGTATCGAGATATTGATTGACGGGTTTGGAACCGGCAACATCATTGGCAACCGTTGCCCCAAAACCATTAGTGAGAATTTGAATACCGGGTTGGAGCTGGCTAAAGAGGTATTCATTAGTCGGGAAAATGGTGAATCCCGTACCTGCGGTGATAGCATTTGAGGTTCCGTTACTGCTTGCATCGCCCACCACAAAGGGAATTAAACCATTACCACCATGACGAATCGTAATCGCTCCACCAGAAGTCCTGCCTGCACTAGAAATACTGGCAGAAAAATTATTAAAAAAGCTACCCCCATTACTTGCTGAAGCCAGCACACCGTCGATCTGCACGAAACGTTGACTCTCTAGCATGACCTGGCCACCAGCTCCCTGATTTGCTTCAGTATTGATCAATCCAGTTTTAATCCCCAATGCCCCATTTAAGTTCACAGTCCCGCCATCACCGAGACCGGAGGAAGCAATGATCGAGCCAGAGCCACCACTACTTAAAGTGTCGATTATACTGCCCGTACTCGTGAGGGTGATGTTGCCCGCACTTTGACCTGTCGGTTCGGTCGTATTGAATTCTCGTGCGGTGATATTGCCACCAGCCGTCATCGTGATATCACCACCCTCAGTGATCAAGGCTAAACCTGTAATGTCGATATTTGAAGCAGCGTTGATTGTGAGATCGTTACTATTCGTATCGATATCTCCTGTCACGGTAATAGAGCCGGAAGCACTTAAAGATACCTGGCGACTTGCACTAATATCAAGATCCAAGTCGCCAATATGATCGGTGACAGTAACATCCCCTCCAAAACCTCGAATTCCGCCACCAACTCCATTGGTAGAATTACCTGAAATAGTGGAGTTAGTTATCACAATATTTCCGGTACTCTCAACTCCACCACCGTAATCATTCGCAAAATTGTCTGAAATAGTGGAGTTGGTTATTTCAACATTCCCAGCACTCGAAATTCCGCCGCCGCTCTGGTAGTTTGAGAAATTACCCGAAATGTTTGAATTGCTTATCTTAACACCGGGAGCAGCAGCCCCGAAAGTAAAGATTCCACCACCATCATTATTCGCAAAATTGCCTGAAATAGTGGAATTGGTTATAGTTATAATACCGTTGTAACTGGATATTCCGCCACCGCCGTACTGTGAGGAATTACCATAAACTTTTGAGTTTATTAAAGTCAAGTTGCTCGAACTATCAATTCCTGCACCATTACCAGGAGTTGCACTTGAACCATCTCCTGTATAACCTCTCGTAATGGTTAGATTTCGTATTGTGGTTGTCCCTATATTAGCAGTACTATTCAGAATCCTGAAGGTATCATTCCCCTTTAATGTTGACCCATTACCATCAATCGTAACCCCTGATTGGCCCCAACTAACCTCACCGGTCAGATTAATGGTTCCGCTCACGGCAAATGTCACGGACTCATTATTCCCCACGTCCATCATGGCCTGCCGGAATGAGCCAGGGCCAGCATCATTCCGGTTAGTGACGGTTTGATTAGCGAGTTTGCCCTGCCAAACGCTCAAGGTTTCAGGCGCAAACGGATTTCCCGCCTCAATACTTCCCGAGATGTTGCTGTGCTCTAAATCCCAGTTTGCCTCATAATTCGCACTTCCCGTTGCATCCACCGACGCCGCCACATCCGCCCCGGTCATCTCTGCAATGCTATTGATCAGCGCCGCTCCGGTCTCACCCAGCGCCGTAAAACAGCTATAGAGCAGCAAGTCAGCACTGTCCGTCAGCGCCTCACCCCAGCTCTGCAACTGCGCTG
The DNA here is from genome assembly GCA_039180005.1 of Cyanobacteria bacterium P01_G01_bin.54. Taxonomy (GTDB): domain Bacteria; phylum Cyanobacteriota; class Cyanobacteriia; order Cyanobacteriales; family Spirulinaceae; genus SIO3F2. The sequence goes on from JBCDEB010000005.1 coordinate 42,356, forward strand.
CATAATCACCAATATTCTCCGCTCGAATCCATTCACTCCCGAGCCAGAAATTCCCTTTATTTCCTTCAGCAACAATGGCAACAGATTCAAGATCACCAACGGATTCACTGATTGCTGATAACTGCTCACTGATCACTGCAATGCCATTCTCGTCGCGCTCAATGATCTGGCTGACCGTTCCGGCGGCTACACCATAGAGCAACTGCTCTGGATGGTCTGCTCGGGCGTCGATAAAGACCGCTTGGCTTGGATTCTCCCCTGTCTCGCTCAACCGGATAACCCGTATGTCTCCGTTCACTAGAGCGGTTGCGGCTGGCTGTACCTGCCCTGCTGCATAGAGGTCAACTTGTTGCCCGGTGACTTCCCCTGTGATAACAACATTCCCGGATTGCACCAATGCATCAATGGTTTCACCTGAGCCCGTCAAGAGTGTGGGTAAGTCCAAGGAACTGATTTCGGCAGTCAGTTGGTCGGTGGGAACTTCTAAGCTTAAGAGCATGCCGGGCTGAGAAACCCGCACGAGGCGATCGCCCGGCACAGCTGCGATCGTCACATTCCCCGCTATCGAAACCACCTGGCCCTGATTCAGCACCGTTCCCCCTACTAGACTTATGTTTTGGCTGTTGCTCAACTCGCCAAAATTTAGAATTGCCCCTGGTGTTTCACTGGCAAAGGCAAACTGATTCGGTTCGCCAACCAGGCTGGCATAGTCATTCACCCCGCTAGAGACAAACCAGCTCTCCCCCACCGCAATCCGATCCGCTGTCGTTGCCACAAAATCACCCCCCACATTCAGGCTCGCCCCCTGACCGAATACAAATCCAGCGGGGTTGATGAGATACAAATTCGAGGTCGCACCCGTAACCTGAATCAGACCCTCAATCACCGACGGATCGCCCCCTGTGACCCGACCCAGAATATTCGTAACGCTGGGGTTACTCAAAAAATTAGCAATTTCACCGTTGCTCAAGCCCAATGCCTGAAACGAATGGAACAGGTTGGCTCCGGCTTGAGTTCCCCCTTGAATGTGATAGGTGTTGCCATCAATACTGAATGATTGTGCCCGTACCATCCGGTACAGCAATGATCGACTGAGCCAGAGCGGGAAGGGGCAGAGTGAGGGCAATGGCGACTGTCCCGCCGGTCCACAAAGAAGCATTCAACATGGTGGGGGTGGCCGTGTGAGGGAGGTGGTGTGAGTAAAAAAGTCCGCTTCTGCTTAGTATAGTGATGGAATTCTGAATGTCAGTATAGACATCATATTCTTGGCGTTTAGGGGTGAAGTCTTAAATCACCCATGCTGAACATTGCGCACTGAGCGCTGAACCCAACCCCTCACCAAGGACTCCCCACCAGCGTAAAGGCACTCCAGTAGAAGGGATGGGTTAAATCGGTATTACTGTAGCGGGCCAGTTCTGGTGTGAGTGGCATCCCATCTAGCGTTCCATCCTGGAACGAAAGTTCACCCCGTAGCATGGCCAGCTGTGCCTGCCGCAATGCTTCTGCCTTGATGGGGATGGCCGGATTAGCGAGCTGCGCATAAAACCTATCCATCAACGCCAGCGTTCCTAAGTCCGAAACTTGCCATAAACTAGCGATCGCCGACTTTACGCCAGTTTGCACTGCCAATCCAGCAAACCCCAGTTCAGCATCGAGATCTCCCAGCGCCGTTTCGCAAGCACTTAGCACCAAGAGTTCTAATTGTGTCGTGCTGTGCCAGTCCAGGGTTCGGAGGTCAGCCAGGCCAATCGGCTGATCCCACAATTGAATATAGGTGAGATCGCTGCGTCCCGCTTGGAATCGGGAATGGGTGGCAAGGTGCAGAATCGGCTGGCGATCGTCTTGGCTTTCGGCTTGAAAATTACCCAACGTAAAGGCTTCGTTGAGGAACTGCTGGCTTGCTGGATGGCGTTGTGTGATGCTCGTCAGCTCCATCGGCACGGCAGGTAACGGATGATGCTCCTGAAACTGTGATGCACCCATGGCAACAACCGGGGCATTCTGGAGCGATCGATAGCGGCCATCGGTCAGACTAACGCTGGGAATCTGTCCCAAGCTATATTGCTCAACTAAGAACTGCTCTCCATCATGTAAAGCGGCGAGGGGCAATGCACGTAGACCAGCGCTCATGGCAAAGAGGAGTGTATCCACTTCGTAGCCCGCTAGCTCATCTTGAAGCGGTTCGATCAACCAGGTATGGAGCTGCTGGGCAAAACCCAGATATCGATGGCTACCCGGAAACTGAACCCGGCGATTAAACTGCTGGATTTTGCTGCGCAACTGGCTGAAGGTGGCGTCGGGGACGATTTCCCGCACGATCGGGTCATCTTGAGGGGTGATGAGCAGTAATTCTAGGGACTCTGGATAGCTCAGGGCGTAAATAAGCACTGGACGTGTGCCCGTTTCGGCTTCAATCTCAGCGAGCATTTCGCGAATGCTGGCAACCGTGACTCCTGCTGCTTCGGTGTCGAATTCTGCCCCGAAGTATTGTTCATATTCTCCTTCGAGTTGCTCGTCAATGGCGGCGATATCAATCTCGCCCGCTGTCATGGGTAAGTTCCCTGTGATTGCCTGGGTTTCCCCTGGAATAGTCCAAGCAAATTTATTGGTCTCCACATCAATCGTTGTTGTGGCACCGAGTTGATCGCCGATTGTCTCCACCAGCAATTCAACCGGACTTTTGTCGCCAAACAATAATGGGGAGGGATTGGAGCCAGGGGTGGGAAGTGCAAGTGGCACAGGGGCGGTGGTGGAGAGAATTTGGATGCCGCCTTGGCTAAAGTCAAACAAAAACGACTGGGTGGGTGAGAGGGTTTGACCAGCGCTGTTCCCTGTGCTGAGGCTCCCCGCGCTGCCGTTGCTGCTGGCATTGCCAATGGTGAAGGGAACCACACCCAAGCCCCCATGCCGAATCGTGATCGTGCCGCCTGCGCTGCTGCCTGCGGTGGAGATGCTGGCATTGGCCGTGCCAAAGACGCCATTGCTGGTTCCAGTGAGCCGCACGAGGCTCGACGACTCCAGGTTAACGCTGCCCCCTGCACCACCGATGGATTCAGCAAAGATCTTACCCAGCGTCATTGCACCTATTGTGCTCACGGACACATTGCCTGCATTGCCATTGTTCGCACTGCTATTGAGCAGCCCCTCGCTGCCACCAAACGTGGTGTTGACCAAGCCTCCTGTGCTGGTAATGGTGATATCGCCGCCATCACCATTGAGACCCGCAGCGATCAGGTTCCGCAGGTTGAGGTCGCTGCCAGCGGTGATCGTGATGTTGCCGCCCGTGTCGCCACTGCTGGAAATGGTGGCATCAGCGGTGAGGGCAGTGACAGCACTGCCGGCATTAATAACAATATCGCCCCCTTCAGATTGAATACCCGTTAAGAGATTAATATTATTCCCCGTTAGGGAAACGTCACCCTCTTCAGCAACAGTGAGGATCGAATCTGTCAAATTTAGATCACCACTATTGGCTAAATTGACTGAGCCTTTTTCTGAGTAGATCCCATCACCGCCCGCCCCAGCCAAGTTACCTGAGAGCGTGGAGTTAGTTACAGCGATACTCCCAGAATTGCCAAAAATCCCCCCTCCCCGGTTCGCGGAACGATTGCCAGCAATAACACTGTTCTCAATTGTGAGCGTCCCTCCTAAGCCACCATCATTGAAATAAATTCCACCGCCGCCATACTGAGTCGGATTAGTGGTTCTATTGTTGGTGATAATGCTGTGAGATATGGTGGTGTTGCCAAGACTATTAGAAACACCCCCCCCACGTTTGCCAGCTGTATTGCTGGTGATGGTTGTGTTGTCAACGTTCAATTCAGCATTGGTATTGATTGCGCCACCATAGAAAGCAGCACTGTTGCCGTAAAAAGTGCTATCCGAAATCATGACTGAACCTAAGCTATTGTCGAATTGAATAGTTCCAACATTTTGAGTTGTATTATTGGCAATCGTTGAATTGTCGATAACCAATGTCGAAGGTGAAGAGCCAATGATATGAATGGCACCGCCATTATTGGCTGAGTTATTACCGCTAATGGTGCTATTGCGGATGCTGGTGGATTGACCTTTACTAAAAATCCCTCCTCCACCTTCTAAGTAAGGAGAAATCGATCGATTATGGCTGATGATACTATTCTCTACGATCAAAGTTCCCGCTTCCTCCCTAGTATAAATTCCCCCACCATTAAAGGCCGTATTACCTGTTATTGTGCTGTTTTCGATTCTCAACGTACCTGAGCCGTTGAAGCGAATTCCTCCTCCCTCGTCAGTGTTAATTGAACCATTCTGGATCGTGAGGTCTTGAATGGTGATGTTATCGGTAAAGACGCTGAAAACGCGATCGTTATGATTCCCGTCGATGGTGAGTTGATTTTGCCCTGTCCCCTCAATCGTAAGATTATCTTTGGCGGCGGCGATCGCAATCTCGCCCCCACTCAAGGTAATGGTTTGAGCCGTGGCAAAAACACCCGTTGTGTCGAAGTTGATCAGGTCACCTGCACCCGCCAGGGTCTCGATCGCATGACGCAATGATCCGTCTCCACTATCTGCGATGTTCATCACGGTCAGCGTTGTCAGCTTCCCCTCCCAGTCCGCTAACGTTGCGGCTGTAAACGGATTGCCTGCCTCGATCGCTCCCGTACGGGTCTCTAAAACCCAATCCCCTGAATAGTTGGCACTCCCTGTTGCATTTACCGATGCTGCCACATCTGCCCCCGTCAGGTCTGCAATCCCCTGAACTAACGCCTTGCCCGCCGCCCCTAAAGCGGTAAAGCAACTGTAGAGCAAGATATCTGCGCTCTCCGTTAATGCCGCTGACCAGGTTTGCAATTGTGCCGCATAGTCCCCCAGATTCTCCGTCCGAATCCATTGATTACCCAGCCAGAAATTGCCGTCATTGCCCTCAGCAACAATGGCAACAGATTCAAGATCACCAACGGATTCACTGATCACTGATAACTGCTCACTGATCACTGCAATCCCATTCTCATCTCGCTCAATGATCTGGCTGACGGTTCCGGCTGCTGCGCCATAGAGCAGCGCTTCTAGATTATCCGCTCGGGCGTCGATAAACATTGCTTGGTCTGGGTTCTCTCCCGTTTCGGAGAAGCGAATCACTCGCGTATCACCTGCCACTAAATCGGTCTCCGTTTGCTTGACCTGCCCTGCTGCATAGAGGTCAACTTGCTGCCCTTGCACCTCACCCGCGATGATGACATCCCCGGATTGCACAGATGCATTAACTGTTTCGCCTGAGCCGGTTAGCAATGTGGGTAAATCGATTGGGTTGATCTCGGCTGCGATCGCCTCTGTAGGCACCTCCAAGCTCAACAACATTCCAGGCTGGGAAATCTTCACGAATCGCTCACCTGGTACAGCGGCAATCATGACCGTCCCGGCGCTGGAAACCACCTGGCCCTGATTGATCACTGTCCCTCCCACCAGACTTACATTTTGGGTGTTGCTCAAATCACCAAAATTCACAATCGCTCCCGGTGTTTCACTGGCAAACGCGAACTGATTGGGTGTTCCGACGAGGCTGTTATAGTCATTCAAACCCTGAGAGACAAACCAGCCCTCCCCCACCGCAATCCGATCTGCCGTCGTTGCCACAAAATCCCCCCCCACATTCAAGCTGGCCCCCTGACCGAATATCAATCCAGCGGGGTTCATGAGGTACAAATTAGAGTTCGCCCCCGTGACTTGAATCAGACCCTCAATCACGGACGGATCGCCCCCCGTGACGCGACCGAGGATATGGGTAATGCTGGGGTTACTCAAAAAGTTGGCAATCTCACCTGGATTCAATCCCAACGCCTGAAACGAATGGAAGAGGTTGGCTCCAGCTTGGGTTCCGCCATGAATGTGATAGGTGTTGCCGTTGTAGCTGATAATCGTACCCGTACCATCAGCAGCAGGAAGGATCGACTGAGCAAGGGCAGGACAAGGGAGAGCAAGTGCAGACAAGATTGCCCCACCCATCCACAGCGGCTGTTTCAACATGGTGGCGGTGTGAGGATTTTTTTGCCGTGGGTGAAAAAGGAGGTTTATGTCCAGTATAGTGACGAAATTCTGGATGTCACAGCTTAGAAGAGAGGTTAAGCATATTTGCGGAATTTAGGGGGTAGTCCTTAAACCCTCCACCCCCTAATCTCGTACTCGATGGCAGAAATCAGCCACCGGTTCAAAATCCACCCAAGATCTGTCAGACAGGCACTTTGGAAAGCTGCACTTTGAACTTCCGCCCTATGGTACTGGGCCGTATCCCCCTACCAAGGACTGCCCACCAGCGTAAAGGCACTCCAATAAAACGGATGGGTTAAATCGGTATCGCGATAGCGAGCAAGTTCTGGTGGCAGCGGCATCTCGCCAATAAAGCCACTTTGTAGATTCACTTCGCCGCGTAGCAGGGCAAGCTGGGCTTGGCGTAGGGCTTCGGCCTTGATCGTGACGTCGGGGTCTGCCAACTGGTCATAAAACGCGCCCATTAAAGCGAGGGTTCCCAGGTCAGAGACCTGCCAAAGACTGGCCAACACCGATTTGACCCCGGCTTGCAAGGAGGCGCCTGCAAACCCTAGCTCAGCGTGGCGATCGCCGATCGCCGTCTCACAGGCACTCAAAATCAGTAACTCTAGCGGCGGGTCTTCGTAGAGTTTGAGATCCCGAAAGCTGTTGAGTTGCAATTGTTCATCGCCCCAGAGCTGCACATAGGCTGCATCGGCTGCACCGGAGCTAAAGGTGGCATGGGTGGCCAGGTGGAGTACTTGGAAGCGGCGATCGCGGGTTTGACGCGTCAGATTCGCGGCGGTGAATTGGGCATTGAGCTGGGCAGGCTGGCGCTGCTGTTGAGTAATCAGCGCCAGTTCCGCTGGCACCGCTGGGAGGGGGCTTTGGCGCGTAAACTGGGAGGCACCCATCGCTAGGATGCGGGGTTCGTTGAGGGGACGATAGCGGGTATCGACCAGCGAAAGACTGGGCATCAGCCCCGAGCTATACTGCTCGACCAAAAACTGTTGGCCATCATGGAGCACCGCAAAGGGGAGCGATCGCGCCCCCTCATCGGCAATAATCGAGAGATTCTGAATCTGGAGACGTTCTAGATCGTCCTGGACGGGTCGAATCAGCCAGTTATAGAGGGCTTGGGCTGGCGCAAGATAGCGCTGCCCAGAACCAACGCTGTTGAGTGCCCGTCGCAAGCGTCGCGCCTGGTTGGTGACCCGTCCCTGATTGATCCCCGTCGGTTGCTCAAGCACCGCAGTGTCTTGACCCGTCACTAGGATCAGTTGCAGGGGATCGTCCGGGTTGGCTGGGTTGGCTGCCTGCGCTAACTCGGGGTTCAGCAACTGCTCATAAAGGCGGCTCGCCACCACCAGGTCACCCCCCGAGGTTTGGGCCGTGAGGGCACTCGCCCCAAAATGAATATAGAGCAGGGCGGGTTTAACCCCAGTTTGCTGCTCAATCTCCCGGAGGGTGGTTTGGATTTGAGCAAGGCTGAGATAGTCCAGCTCTTGATCGGTTAATCCGGCGTAGGCATTGGTAATCGTCTCTTCCGTCGCTTCGACTGCCTGATCTAAGACATCTACTGCATCTAGGGGTTCAGCCGTTGTCAGGGGTAGGGTTGTGAGGGATGTGCAACTCACATTCGCTTCACAGCTTGAGACCTCGATCGTGGTAATCTCTTGCAGCTCGTACGCGCCAATATCAACGGAGAGGTCAAAAATCCGGAAATTACCATTTTGGTCAATCGTCAATGTGGCATCATTCGTATCCAGTGCCAAGTCATTGTTACCGGCATTCACGGCGGGGCTGTTGCGATCGAGGGCATGAGTTGCGGTGGAGCCGCCATTATTTTGCAGTGGCCCCAGCACCGGATCTTGACCAATAATATTGCCGTTAACGCCATTGCTGAGGGTTAGACCCGTAATGCCTGAGGTGCTGGTAATCAGGCTATGTTGTACATCGCTGTCGCTCAAGTCTGCTGCGATATCTGGGCCAGTAGGGGCGGTATTATTGGCCACAATTGTATTGTGGATTGTATTATCTTCAAGATTGCTGATCAGAATACCACCACCATTGTTGGCTGCTGTATTAAAGGCGATCGTTGAATTGATTAAATTAATATCCCCATTATCACTTTCAATCCCACCCCCCGCATTCCCCGTAGAGTTACCGGAAACGGTTGAGTTGATTAGTGTAATATCTCCCATCTGTACTAAGATCCCGCCAGCACCATCATTCATACCACTTCCTGTTGCCTGATTCCCAGAAATAGTGGAGCGGGTAATAGTCAGGTTTTCATTCTCAACTTTAAGCCCACCACCATCTTTGGCAATATTTCCAGAAATGGTTGAGTCGGTGATCGTTACTGCCGTCGCATCAGTATTAATTCCACCACCAGAGGAACCTGCTGAATTATTCGTAATGCTCGAGTTCTGAATTGTTAGAGTGCCGGCCTCCATGACAATGCCACCACCACCCGTCATCCCATTAGCCAAACTATTTCCTGAAATTGTCGTATTTGTTAATGAAACAATCCCATCTCGGCTGTAAATACCACCGCCATCTCCACCTGTTGATGAATTATTGGCGATCGTTGCATTAACCAATGAGATATTGCCATCTTGGCTATATATCCCACCTCCTTCATTTGCCGCTGTACTGTTGGTCACGGTGACATTGTTTAAACTTAATGTCCCTGAACCCGTGTGATGAATGCCTCCCCCCACATCAGCTGACGAGCCATTTTGAATCGTTAGGTTCTGGATGGTGACATTCGTCGCAGCAATATCAAAAACCGAATCAGTATTGTCACCGTCTACAACCATAGTTTGACCCGAACCGTCGATTGTGACATTATTCACTGACCAAGCAATATCTGAACCTGTAAGGGTAATCGTGCCAGACACATTAAAGTTCACGGTATCGCCATCCGCTAGTGCAACCCCACTAAACCCCGAACTTCCCGTCAATGCTTCTCGCAGAGAACTGGCTCCAGAATCCATCAAACTTGTAACAGTACGAGTCGCCAATTTCCCATCCCAATGGGCTAAGGTATCTGTCATAAATGGATTGCTTGCCTCAATGCTGCCGGTGTTTTTCTCGAGTACCCAATCCCCACCATAGTTAGCGCTACTGGTTGCATTCACCGAAGCTGCAACATCTGCGCCTGTCAGGTTTGCAAGGCTAGCGACCAATGCTTCACCCGTCTCGCTCAATGCTGTAAAGCAACTGTAGAGCAATAAATCTGCGCTTTCTGTCAGGGCAGCTCTCCAGGTTTGTAATTGAGCGGCATAATCGGCAATATTTTCATTGCGAATCCACTGATTACCCAACCAGAAATTTCCATCATTCCCCTCGGCAACGATCGCCACCGATGCCAACTCACCCACCGAGTCACTGATCACCGCTAACTGCTCAGAGATCACGGCAATGCCCTTTTCGTCTTTCTCAATAATCTGACTCACGGTTCCCGCTGCCGCCCCGTAAAGCAAGTCATTGGGATGGTCGGCTCTAGCGTCAATAAATATGGCTTGGTCAGGATTCTCGCCCGTCTCTGAGAAGCGCACCACACGGGTATCGCCTTGAATCAAATCTGGATCACTGGGTGTCACTTGTCCTGTGGCATAGAGATCAATCTGTGCTGCTGTGATTTCACCCTCAACGCTCACATTGCCCAAGGGGGCAGCAACCACCTTTTCCCCTAAATTGTTTGGTGCAGTGGCCAACAGCGCTGGCAACGTTAGCGGATTAATCCCCTCGGCTAAGACGTCCTGGGTCACCTCCAAATGCAATAGATTTCCGGGCTGAGCGAGTTGGACTCGCCGCTCGCCAGGGACTGCCGCCACCGTCGCCACACCGCCTGGCGCTGCGATCTGTCCCAAATTCACCACGGTGCCACCCGTCAGGTGAATTGACTTGCCCTTGCGCACTTCCAGCGTTCCGGCATTGATCAACCCACCGGGCTGGGATTGCAAGAAGCCCAACGTGTTCGGACTGCTCAACAATGTCCTGTAATCATTGGGGCCAACGGCATTAAAACAGCCCCCCGCAAAACAAATCTGATCGGCTGTGGTGGCAAAGAAATCTCCCCCCACATTGAGCTGGGCGTTGGTGCCAAAGACAATCCCTGCCGGATTTATTAAGTACAGGTTGGGGTTCGCCTGAATCAGGCCATCAATGATTGACGGATCGCCGCCGACAACCCGTCCAAAAATGTTTGTGACGCTGGGATTGCTTAAGAAATTGGCAACCTCACTACTGTTCAGGCCAAAGGTTTGAAAGGAATGGAAGAGATTTGACCCCGCCTGGGTTCCCCCCTGGATCTGGTAAATGTTGCCCTCGATCGTGATGAACGTCCCCGTGCCATCGGGCGCGGCGGTAATCGATTGAGCAAGGGTGGGGAAAACGGGGATTGTACTCAGTAGGCAACTAAGCGCGATCGCCTTGGGCAGAGCGCATTGCGCAATTGCGCCTGAAAACCGAATCATTGTGCAGTATCGAGCATAGACAGCAATGGTGAGCGATGGAGAGCGTTCACGGTTCGTTGTCTGGATTGTCCCACTAATGGGTTGGACACCCCAACCTATCTGTATGAACTGACACTAATCCAGAGAGCCAAAGGATAATCGAACACTTGAGCGATTGGGGTTTTCTGTCTGCACAATGGGCTCAAGTTTGAGGTGCATCGGTGCTTTGGATCTGCTTCTGGGCATAGTCCCGAAACTTTTCCAAACTCTCTTGCAACATCTTCTCCACCAATTGCCCCAGGAAGAGATTATCCATCACCTGCCCCACAACCCCTGGGATGGCGTAGGAAACGGTCAGGCGCACAATACTACCGGGGTTGCGATCGCTACTGCTGCTGCTGCTGCTCTGTGACGGACCGACGTCAGCCGTCTGGTCATAAAAACGAATGGCTCCCCGGTTGGGTAAGCCATCCACGGATTCCCATTGAATAATCTGTCCAGGAATTTTTTTAAAGATGCGCGCGAGCCAGCTAAAGCTGAAACCCAGGCCACTCAGCGTCCAGCGGGAGAGATTGGGATCGTCTTCGAGCTCCTTGACCGAATCGAGCCAGAGCATCCATTGTGGCATTTGTTCTATTTTGGCCCAGCAGTCCCAAGCCTGCGATCGCGGCAGGGAGACTTCAATTTGGACGCTATGTTCGAGCCAGTCAGCCATAATGAGTTCGCAGTTTTCAGTTCGCAATGACGAAGCGATCGCCTGATTCAGGAGGTGAGTCTGATGCGCGATCGCGGCTAGGGAGCAATGGGGTCTAAATCCTCAAGCGATCGCCGCAATCGGCTCCGCCTGCACCCCGACGGTTTCGAGAATTGCCGCTGCCGCCTGACGACCCGAGATCGTTGCCCCTTCCATACTATCGATATAATCTTGTTGGGTATAGCTACCGGCCAAGAAAAAGTTGGCGATCGGGGTCTTTTGCGCGGGACGATAGGGATCCATACCCGGCGCTTCGCGGTAAAGAGACTGGGCCAACTTCACCACACTGTACCAGGTCATCTCCAACTCTCGCGCCGAGGGGAAGAGGTCTTGCACTTGAGCTAAGACATGCTGGGCAATTTCCTCGTTGCGCTGCTTAATAAACGGATCTCCGGGGGTCAACACCAGTTGGAGCAGGGAGCCTTCCCCGGCGCGGTAATAGTCACCGGGGCTGGTCAGGGCGAGGTCGGCAAAGCAGGAGAAATCAGCATCGGGGGTGTAGAGCAAGTTGTCTAAGCCCACTGCTGTCGCTAACTGCTTGCGCTTCTCGGCGTCGTGGAGTTCCGTCACCCAACCGTTGAAGCGCAGTTGTACCGTGGCCACGGGTACGGCGGTGAGCTGGTAGATATTGTCGAACTCGGGCCATTTACGCCAGCCCTCGGGAAGCAGGCGTTGGATGCCGGGAATATCGCAGGCGGCGACGTAGGCATCGGCGGTGATCGTTTCCGTTTGGTCACCGGCGGCGATCGCCAAACCTGTGACCCGGTCAGCGGTATATTGCACCTCCCGGACCCGGCGGTTGGTATGAATCTGGACGCCGCGATCGCTCAGATACTTGACAATCGGCTGATGCAGATAGGTATCCGGTGAACCTTCAAGCATCCGCAGCACCGAAGCTTCGGTTTTAGCCGCAAAAAATTGAAAAATCGTCAGCATACAGCGAGCGGAGATATTTTCGGTATCGATAAAGCCTAGGGCGTAGGCGATCGGATCCCACATCCGCCTCAGGCTGTGGTTATTGCCCCCCTGACCCCGGAACCAATCGGCAAAACTAATCGAGTCCAAATTTCGAATCGTGCGCATTGCCCCGTTAAAATCCACCAAACCCCGGACAATCGGGCTGGTACCGAGAGCGAGGGAATTCGCCAGCTTATCTACGGTGCTCAGTTGCGAGGTGGTGAAGAAGGCCTTAAGTCCGTGAAAGGGCGCACCCACCGGGAAACGGAAATCGAGCTGCCCTGTTTTGCCGCCCTGATTGACGAAGGTATGGGTATGCTCCTTGAGGCGTAGATTGTCGATCGCCCCCACCTTGCGCATTAGGGCAAACAGATTGTAATAACAGCCAAAGAAAACATGCAGCCCCATCTCTAGATGGTTGCCGTCTTTATCCACCCAGCTGCCCACTTTGCCGCCGACAAAGTTCCGGGTTTCAAAAATTTCCACCTCATGGCCGGCGTCGGCCAGCTCCACAGCAGTGCTCAAGCCAGCCAAGCCCGCACCCACGATCGCGACACGCATCCTTAAAAATTTCCGCTTTAATTAAGATTCTTTACAGATTTTAATGGATGGCGGCCATGGGTGGGGGCGAATGCAGATGCGGGTGCGGATCAGTGAGGTAACAGCGGCTCTGGCGATGCAGGGGAACTTAGCGACAGCCTTGGGGGTGAGAGCCCGTCATGGCGGGTGGGTCTGATTCAAACTAATGCTTGAGCGGACTGTAAGGGCAGCGGCGGCTTAAAGAGCTCGCCTTGACCGTAGTGGCAGCCCAATTGGCGCAGATAGTCCCGTTGGGTCGGGCTGATCACACCCGTCGCCAGGGTCTCCATCTGTAAATGGTGGGCTAGCACCGTCATGATGCGGAGAATATTGCGCTGGTGTTCATGGCCCTCTAGCGGTTCGATCAAGCTGGCGTTGAGGCGTAGGGCGGCCAGGGGTTGCCGATGCAGCACATGGAAACTGGTGACACCCAGGCCAAAGTCATGGATGCAAAGTTCTAACTGATGATGTTCAAGCTGCGCCAGTTGCTGCTCAAGACACCGGTTCTCCTGTCGCCAAAAGCCATCGGCAACCTCGAGCCGGAAGCAGCGCGGATCGACCCCCCAGACTTGAGCGGTTTGATGGAGGCAGTCAATCCAATGGGTGTGTAGAATTTGGTGACTGAAACAATGGATATGGAACTTAAGATGTGACATTCGCGCTAGCGCTGCGGTTTGGGCAGTCCAATTCTGGAGATCTTGGCAGGTGCGGTTTAAAAACCAGCGATAGAGGGGGATGCTCAGGTGGGTTTCATCGGCGAGGGAAAGAAAATCAGCGACGGCAAGCAAGCCATCTTGGGGATGTTGCCAATAGAGTTGTGCTTCAAAGCCATAGAGCTGATGGGTTTGCAACTGATAGATGGGTTGGTAATATACCCTCAATTCGTCGGCTTCAAGGGCCCGATGCAACTCGGTTTCTTGGTTAAATTGCTCGATCGCCCCCTGATGCATCGCTGGATTGAAGAGTTGTGAGCAGCCCTTGCCCCGAGCTTTGGCGGCATAAAGGGCCGTATCAGCATCGCGGAGAAGATCTTCCGCGCTCAGATAGAGATTACCGGCACTGTAGGTCTGGGGCTTGCTCCAGACGATGCCAATGCTGGTGCTGGTAAAAATTTCGTGCTCTTCGAGGTGGAAAGACTGCTGCAAAGCCGCTTCAATCCGATCCGCCACCGCTTGGGCCTGTGCCAGTTCCTGCACCTCATCCAGGAGAATGGTAAATTCATCGCCGCCGATGCGGGCGACGGTATCCTGGGGGCGCAAACAGGTTTCCAGACGGCGAGCCAGGGCCACCAGAAGTTGATCGCCCACCAGATGTCCGAGGCTATCGTTGATGACTTTGAAGCGATCAAGATCCAAAAAAAGCACCGCAAATTCATAGTCGGCGTCTGTTTGGCTGCGGTGCAGAGCTTGGGTCAGACGCCGGGCAAACAGTTCCCGGTTGGGCAGAGCCGTCAGCGGGTCGTAGAAGGCCCGTTGATGCAGCTCAGCCTCGGCCCGCTTTTGGTCGGTGATATCCATGACCAGGCCTTCGTAATAGACCACTTCACCCATTTCATCGGTGACAGCATGGGCACTTTCGGTGATCCAGATGATGCTGCGATCGCGCCGATACACCTGAGCCTCAAAGCCTACCACCACACCCTGAGCTTGCATCAGTTGCCGAAAGTCTTGCCGCTGAGATTCATCCACATAGAGCTGGTGCTCAATGTCGGTTAGGTTGGCGATCAAATCGGCCGGCGAGTCATAGCCATAAATCCGCGCTAACGCTGGGTTGGCATCCAGATACTGACCATTGGGCGTGGTTTGAAAGATCCCCTCCAGGGCATTTTCAAAGATGCTGCGATACTTGTCTTCGGCGGCTGCGAGAGCCTCTTCGGCGGCTTTGCGATCGGTAATATCGGTGATGAAGCCCTCAATATGGGTAGCCTGACCCTCGTGATAGACGCCGTGACCCTTCTCCCAGACCCATTTGCGCGCCCCCGTTTTAGTGCGGATGCGATATTCCACCACGTAGGGGGTCTGATTAGCCAGCGCCGACGCAATGGCTTGGCGCACCGAGGGGCGATCGCTGGGATGAATCAAATGATCATAGAACTGGTGTGGCGTATGGAGAAATTCATCAATGCCATAGCCCGTCAGGGTCTTACAGCCTTCACTCAAATAAGACAGGGGCCAACCCGGCTGGTTCTCAGCCCGGAAGAACATGCCCGGCAGCGCATCAATCAGGCGCTGAAGTTGGCGTTGACTCTCTTGCAGCGCCTGCTCCACCTGACGAGCGGTTTCATGGCGCTGCTTGCGCTGTAGGCTCTGGCCCAGTTCTTGGGCCAGGGTCGAGACCAACTGCAACAGATGGGGATCCCGCAGGTGAGCGCGGCGCATAAAAAACACCAGCACAGCAACGATGGTGTGATTGGCCAACACAGGGACGCCAAAACCTGCTTTGATGCCATATTCTTGGGCCAAGGGCGCACGGACAAAAGCCGGTTCCACGGAGGCATCTGAGAACCACTGGGGCTGCTGGGTCTGCCAAACCTGTCCGGGGAGGCCCATCCCCCAGCCAAAGGCATAGTTGAGACTGGCTTGGCGAAAGGGCTTCAGTTGGGGCAGCTCCGGACGACCATACCAGGTGGGTAGCAGTTCTAAGGCGAGCGCCTTGGTGTTGGGAACCCACACTTCGCCAAAGTCCCACCCTGTGGCTTGGCAAACCTGTTCTAAAATCAGCCCCAATGCCGCCTCAAAACTGGGGGCATCGCCAATGGCCTGCATCAGTTGGTGCAGGAGCCGGCTCTTCTGCTCGGCTTGCTTATATCCCGTCACATCGAGCCATATCCCTTGCAAAATGGGCGTCTGATCCGCTTGTAGGGTCATCTGTCCCTGGTCTTGTACCCATTTCATTTCGCCCGTAGGCATCAAGATTCGATAGTCCAAACGATAGCGTCCCGTTGTGGTGAGAGCTTGGTGGTGGCAGGTTTGTACCTGGTGGCGATCGTCCGGATGGATGACATCTAGAAGGTTGCACGTGAAACTGTTCTCAGTTTCGCTGGCAGATCCCAGCACCGCTTGAATCTCCCCACTCACGCAATAGAGCCCTTGCGACTCGGCTGGATATTGGTAGATGAGCATCGGCAAATGGCCGGCGATCGCTGAACCGGAGAGATGATGTTGGAGCGCCTGCTCTAACCGTCTGGCGCAAGTGGTCTCTTGCACAATTCCCAGCACCAGCGGCCCGGTCAGGCGCGGAGCCAAGAACTCAGGGGGGACCAGCAACTGCAACGAGAGCACCCCCCAGAGCTGTTGTCCCGTTACACTCTGGAGTTTGAGTTCATAGTTGGGGAGGCATTGGTGCTGGAGCAGCGCTTGACACAAAACCGACCAAACGGTTGGGTCAATGAAGCGAGTGATTGCTAGCGACTCAATCGGCTCTGTCCCCAGATCCAGCAATTGGCAGAAATGATCATTGGCACAGAGAAGCTGACCATCACTCACCTGCACGATCATTGCCGGAGTTGGCAAAGTGAGGAGCAGTTGATAGAGGGGCCAAGGCGCTAGATCATAACCCCCATTGTCTACAGATTTATTGTCCATCGCCGCTGCTGGCGCTGGACAAGACGAGGGTTCCCCTGACTGAGACGCAAAGGGGCCAAACGGCGATACTCTAAATTTCACAATCCTACACTGAAGTTATTAAAACGATTGATTATGACGATTCAACAGCCAAGATGCTGAATCAGAAATCTTAACTGTAGCTTTGTAGATGTCCCCAGCCGTCGATGTCCTCGACTAACCGTTGTTAGGGGCGCTGATGCAAGGCAATCATGCAAATTGAGATGCCCCATTACTGTCCCAACAAAATTTTCAGCCCCTTACTTGTTGGGTTGAGCCAGACGCAGTATTGTGTATCCTGCCAGGCTGCTGTGCTGTAGTGATAGTACGCCCTCAACACCCCTCGATACCGATTCGTTATTTATATCATTCAACGCTAGAGTGATAGACGCTGTTTGTTAAACCGATTACCATTCACTCAATTTTCACGATGCGTTTCGCTCCGTTACCGCTATTGCAAGGGCTGCGATCGCCCCGCTGGCTACCCTACTATTTCCTTGCACCCGCCCTACTAATGCTGAGCCTTGCGGTTTTTATCCCCGCCCTGCAAGCCTTTTCCTTGAGCTTCACCCAATACGAATACGACCTCACTGCTGCGCCTCAATGGGTGGGCTTGGCGAACTTTGAGCGTCTGCGCCAAGACCCCGTGTTCTGGAAAACCCTGAGTAACACCTTGCTTTATTTGCTAGGAGTTGTTCCGGTGTTAGTCACGTTGCCACTACTGCTGGCGATCTTGGTCAACCAGCGCCTCCAGGGTATCCATTGGTTTCGGATGTTTTTCTACACGCCCGTGGTCATTTCCATGGTAGTGGCGGGCATCGCCTGGAAAGCGCTCTACAGCAACAATGGTCTCCTCAATCAACTGCTGCAAAACTTGGGTCTCTCTGAACCCATCCCCTGGTTAACCGACCCCCAATGGGTTCTGGGCAGTGTGATGGTCGTGACGATCTGGAAAGGGCTGGGCTACTATATGGTGATCTATCTGGCGGGCCTACAAACGATTCCTGGCGATCTTTATGAGGCGGCAGCATTGGACGGGTCGGTGGGCTGGCGACAGCATTGGGATATTACGGTTCCGCTGATGCGTCCCTATCTAACCCTAGTGGCAGTGATTTCGGCAATCTCAGCCACCAAGGTCTTTGAAGAGATTTACATCATGACTCAGGGGGGCCCCCTCAATAGCTCTAAAACTGTGGTCTATTATCTCTACGAGCAAGCCTTCCAAAACCTAGAAGTAAGTTATGCTTGCACAATTGGTCTGGTGCTGTTTTTAATTATCTTTGGTCTTTCGCTGCTCAACCTCAAGCTCTCTCAGGGTCAAGGTGCGTATGGCAGCGTGAAATTTTAGCTTTGCCCGAAGAAAGTGTTTAGTAAGGAGCGCTTGTTTGGGGGGACAACTCGGTGAGGCTTGGGGCGGCCACAGCGAGATTGACCCTACAGCATCCTCAAAATGATAGGTCTCAACTCGCTTTAGGCTAAAGTTGTGCTTAGAACATTTTTTTGAGTCTTGAAAGTAGCCACCATAGTGGGTAGACTTTCGTTTTCCTTCGCTCTGAATCAGATGATGGTCTTGAACGACGTCCTTGCTCAAAAGGCAAGAAGACAACTTGGTTCCGCCCCTGTTCTTTTGCTTGATACAATGCCTGATCTGCTTTCTCAAGCAGAGTTTGAATTGACACTGGAGATTGGGGGATTAAACTCGTAACGCCCAAACTGGCGGTGACAGTAGGAAGCTTTGAACGACAAGAAGACGCATGGGGAATCGCTTGTCTTTGAATCTCAATTCGAATTTGCTGAGCAACCTGAATGGCAAGTTCAGGAGATGTATTAGGCAAGATAACACCGAATTCTTCTCCGCCATAACGAGCGAGAAAATGATTGTCTTTTTGGATACTGTCTTGTGCGGCTTGGGCAATCCGCTTCAGACATTGATCACCAGCCGGATGACCAAATTCATCATTGAAGCATTTAAAATGATCAACATCAAATAAAATCAAAGAGAGAGAATCTTGATTTTTTTGAGAATATTCAATCTCTTGCTTAAGTATTTCATCGAATTGACCACGATTGAATATTTTGGTCAAGGGATCAATCTTATTTAAGAGTTCAAGTTGAGTATTAGCTGTTTGCAGTGCTTTGACCGTTTGAGAGAGCTCGACCTTTTGTTCTTCTAACTGTTTGGAGAGATGCGCATGTTCAAGTGCCACGGTAAACTGAGCAGCAACTTGGCGAACAAACTGGATTTCTGAAGGTTGCCAGTTGCGTGTACTACGACATTGATGAATGCAAAGTAAACCCCATAATTGATTATCTTTATTCAGTGGAACAATAATCTGAGCTTTAATTTGAAATTGATCGAGAATAGCAATATGACAACTTGATAAATTTGCATCATCAATGTCTGACACAATTTGAAGCCGTCCCTGTTGATAGAGAAAGGAATATTGATCACCAAAACATCGATCTCTGACTTTAGCTGTTATTGCTGAGTCGAATGCTGGCAAGACATTCTCAGCAACAAACTGGCCATAGTGATAATTAGTACCTGGCTCAAACTGAAAAATACCGACGCGATCGGCATATAATGTTTTACGAACCTCCTTAACGGTCGTTCTAAATAAAATATCGATATCTAAGGTTTCTCTGATCTCGGCAATCAAGTCGTACAAGACTTGTTGCTGGCGATTATAAATCTGTAAGTCTTTGGCTTTTTTGCGCGCATGACTCAATAATTGAGCCTGTTTGACTGCAAAACCCAATTGAGTTGCGACTTGAGATAGGAATTCAATATCTTGCTCTGTCCAATGATGCGATCCAGAATGTTGATAGGCTCCTAGAATTCCCCACAAGGTTTCGCCAATGAAGATTGGAACTGTAGCATAGGCTCGGATATGGAATTGCTCTAAAATATCGAGGTGGCATGAAGTCAGATTAGCCTTATAAATATCTGAGGTAATGTAATTGTCATTACTCTGATATCGCCCTCCTTGATGCTTTTGAAGATAGGTGTCATTCCAAATTGGATTTTTTCCCCAATCTTCCAAACTGTCCCAGCTAGGTTCGACAAACTCAAAGTCATCGACAAACTTGCCTCCCCAATTAGCGTTGAAACGATAAACAGCAACCCGCTCAACTTGAAGTAGCTTACACGTTTCTTTGGTTGTGGTTTGAAAAATAATATTCAGTTCAAGGGACGCTCTGATTTTTTGAATGACTCGATATAGCGCATGCTGCTGTTTATGAATGCGCTGGAGTTCATTTTGACAAGATATTAATTCATGCTGAAGTTGATCAACCTTGGGGACTCGACAAAGTTGACAAACTAAGTTGGCGATCAAATAACGAATTGGTAGCACAGTTCAAAGCATCATTATTGACTATTTGAGGAATGCAAATATGACTCAAATCAGTATCGAATCTGATTGGACAGAACTAGCAGTACCTCAAGAAATGATTGCATTAATCACACCATTCCACCTGAACAAAATGCGCCATCCGACCCCACAAATCTAAGGTCGGAAAAATTCGCGCCACTTGCAAATTAAAGGGAATCTCGGTGGTGAGATGGCGCTGGCTCCAGAGGCCCACGCTGGGCGCAAGTTGCATTGCCAGGAGTGCGGCGGTTCCCACCCCCAGCACCTGGGTCAATGGCGTCGGGGGCAGCAGCAAGGCTGCGCCGAGGGTAAAGCTGCTGGTCAGGGCGATCGCCGCGAGGGTATTTGTGCCACAGCGGGGATGCAGGGCGAGTTGCCAATCGCCTTGCTGCAAGCGTCGCAGGGCACAACGGGCGGCTTGGGCAAGCTGGGTGGGTTGCACTGCACCGTAGAGATAGAAGCCGCGATCGGTCGCAAGCCCCCCCCAATTTCCCCCCTCGCCATCAGCGGTCACCTCGAAACCTTGGCCCGGTTGTGCGGTTGCCAGCATCTCCTCTAGAACCCAAACCGTGGCATGCTCCAGAGCATGAGATTGTCGTAGCATCATCCACTCCCGTATCCCCGGTAGCGATTCCACCTGCGCCCAGCGTTCGGTTGCGCTCACGGGCTCGAAGAGCCGTGCTAGGGGGTCAGAAGATTGAGTAAGGGTTGACATGACAGACCGTTGAGAAGAATTCTCTCACTGTAGCGGCGGTCAATCGGTTCTATCAGCGTTTATCGGGTTTCTTTTAAGATTAGGACTGACGCACCTGAGCCGCTGAGCAGCGCCGACACATGTTGACTGCTACATCCAACCGCCGACTCAGATATCAGCTTGCCGTACTTGAGTCGCGAGATTCTTCCGCCCTGCAATCACAATTGTCTGATACAACGATCGCTCGGCAGACCCTTAATCTCCGTCCGCACCCGAAACAAATCTCCTGCGAAAATATACTGCTTGAGTTGGGCTTGACTGAGTCCAGCGGAGGCCGTGGTGATAAACAAGTCGGTTAAATTTTGACCACCAAAGGTACAGGAGGTGACCAATGGCACAGGCAGTGAAATACGGAACATTTCCTGACCCGTCGGATCGAAGCGAATCACACACCCGCCATTCCACATTGCTGACCAGATACATCCTGCCGCATCAATGGTGAGACCATCAGGATAGAAGGATTCATGGCTAAGATCGATAAAGGGGCGACGATCGCCAATGGTTCCTGACACCGGATCAAATTCGTAGGCATAGATGATTTGTTGGGGGGAATCCGTGAGATAAAACGTGGTTTGATCCGGACTCCAACCCAAACCATTTGAGATAGATAACCCCGTTTCCATTAAATGTAGTGAATTATCTGGGTCGCAGCGATAGAGGTTCGCTTGGGGTTGCTCATCATTATTCATTGTGCCGATCCAGCAACGACCCTGAGCGTCTGCTTTGACATCATTGAGGCGATTATTGGGGCAATCGGCCTCGATGGCAATCAGCGGAGTCGTGGTGCCCTGCTGTAAATCAAGGCGGGTCAAGCCATTTTCTTGGGCAAGGATGAGGTGCTTTTGATCTTCAAGAAACAGTCCTCCAACCACCGTATCTACCTCGATATAGGTATCTTCACCCGTGCTTGGATCAAAGGTATGAACACGGCGATTATAGATATCAACCCAGTGTAAAACGTGCTGCATTGCATTCCAGATGGGTCCTTCACCCAGACGGGCGCGAACAGCCAGAACATTTTCAGGGATCAATCGAGCAGACATCGTTTTTTAAGCGCCTTTAATCAAGAAGAAACTTTTCAACCGCGATCGCCACACCCTCTGCTTCAACCGAGGTGGTTACCCAATCGGCCTGGTCTTTAACCCCAGCGGGAGCATTGCCCATGGCAATCCCGATTCCGGCCTGTTGGAGCAGTTCTAGGTCATTAAAATTGTCCCCGATCGCCATCACCTGCGCCATGGGTAGCTGGTAATGGTGCTGGGCTAAATGGGCGATCGCCATCCCCTTATTGACATTGCTCTGGGTAAATTCCAGATAATTTTCGGTGGATTGAGTGATGTGAAGGTCCTGGGGACTGTAGCGACGACGGAAGAGCGTGATCAGATCGGTAATTACCTCTGGATCGGCTGCTGAGAGCAGCACTTTGGTTAACTGCCGATCCAACAGACTGCGCAGATCATGCAGAATTTGCGCGGGCACTCCAGAGCGATCCAGATAAGCGGCCGACTGGGACGTCTGCTCTGACAAAAACAGCCTATCTTCGGCATAGAGATGCACCTCAACCTGCGATCGCCAATCCCCCAACTGCTCGACAAAATCCAAGATCTCAGCCACGCGATCGGCGGGCACCGGACAATGGAGCAGTGGCTCAGGCGTGCCGGGCTGTTGAATCCACGCGCCGTTATAGGCGGTCAGGGGCTCAGTAGAACCGATCGCCCGGTGGAACCGTAGGGCTGAGCAATACATGCGTCCGGTGGCGATCGCCACCTTAATATCCCGAGCCTGCACCTGTTGAATCGCCTGCAACACAGCGGGCGAAACGGCGTTGTTGGGGCCGGCGATCGTGCCATCCACATCCAGCACCAGCAAACGAATCTCACTCATGATGGTTTATTTTGGGGGGTATTTTGGGGGAATCCTGGGGCGTTTTTTGCTCAAGGTACTGATTGAGTTTTTTGACGAGCCAACTGGCAAACGCGCCGAGAAAGAGAATGCCGATCGCCGGGTTAAACAGGGGTTGCCAGAGCTGAATCCACAAGTCCCAGCCCAGGTTGACGCCTGTCGAATGACCCACCACGGCCAGGGCAAACCAGCCAAAGCCCAAGAGCACTAAAAATACATCCGCCACCAGCAAGCGATCGAGCCAAACCAGCCATGTTTTCATCGAAACGATCCTGCGTACAAAGCGACCCTATTGTACTCCTTTGATCAATCTGAGTTCTGGATCAGCGAAACGAGCGCATTCCTCAACGTCTTGAAGTCTCGTTTTTAAATCCGGTTGTCAGAGGGCCAGCCCTCCGACACCGCCCGCTGAGGGGGAGATTGCCCCCTCAGACTCCGGCAATATCGGAGCCAGTATTATTGACCCTGTTGAGTTTCAACGTCTTGCGCGATGCCGGCTTATACAGAACTCACGTTGACGACCTTCGCGCTAGCGTCCCTAGCAGGGAAACTGCGAACTGATAATTACAATCCCGCTGCCTCGATCGCCCGATCGCACCGTTCTAAAATGTCGAGGCGATCGGCCCAATGGCAAAGATAGTCAAAATCGAGCTGCTCACCCTGTACTTTGAGCACTCCCAACACATCCCGCCATTGTTTCTCGGATTGGCTACGCCGGCCCCAGAGGAGTTTGGCTAAAATTAGATCCTCCGGTGAAACGAGCCACAACTGTTGCGTTTCATCGAGGGCGATCGCTTCGAGGCGACGACGAACCATCTTGCTCTGGTCAAACTCGCTCTCCGCCGTCAGCACGATATCGGCATTGAGCAGAAGTTCCCGATGCGTCACGCTCAGCACGCGCCCCCGTCCCCGTTCGAGGTCTGCCACTGCACCAGGGGGACAGTAAAAGCCCTGGGCTTCGAGCGCAGCCACAAGGGGGCCAAGCTGAGTCCGATCGAGACGAATCACCAGATCGAGATCCCGGGTGGTGCGCGGCTCACCGTAGGCGATCGCTGCAACCCCGCCAGTGATGTAATAAGGAATCTGCAAATCGGTGAGAATCGCGTGGAGTCGTTGGGCAATTTCACCGGGGTCTTGAATCCACATTGTTGGTTTGCTTGTTGGGGTCAGCGTCTCAGTCCATTTCTCTTTGAGAACGGCTTGGGCAAAATACTCGGGGGCTCTCTCCCGTCGCGCCTTTTGGATGCCCCGCAACGCAACGGTTTTCGACCAGTGAATCATCTGGGCCGCCATCGCATAGCGTTCTGCATTCGTCTTTTGGCGCAGAAGCTGAAACTGAAGGCGATCGCTCTCAATGTTGGTATCCAAAGATTGGGGTTCGTAGGGCATCAGTGAAGGTAGAGGGCAGAAGGATGAAGGCAGAATCTCTTCCCTTTGCCTTCATCTTTACTTTTACAATTTATTCTCCCCGCAATGGAACCAGCACCCGCAGGCTGGCAGGCAGACATTCAAAGACGATCGGGTTCGCCTGGTGCATCTCGCCATCGATCGTCAGGCGTTGGCTCGGCTCGGTGGTGAGCGTCAGGCAAGGAGTCCGCAAGCAGACCACATCCTCGCGGTTGCTGGGAGAATTGACGATCGCCGCTGCAAACAGTGAGGCCAGAGCATTCATTCCCTCCAAGCGGGTCTTGCTGGTACCAATCGTCTGAGCAATGCGCGATCGCCCCAAACTTTGCAGAATCGCGGTAGCTGTGGCGAGGTTACTGGCGTAGGGCACATTATGCAATACACACATGCGCCAGAGGGCTTGGCGATCGGGGTTGGCGATCGCCTCGATGGTCGGTTCAAATAGATCAATCACAGCGGCGATCTTCCCCGCCACTAACTCCACCATGCCGCCCTCTGCATTGGCGTGAACCGATGTTACCGTTACCTCGCAGTTCCATTGCAATTGCTCCCCTGTTTGTCGGGTCGCCAGAAATTGGTAGCGATCGGCAACGGTGGGGTAGTCCTGGAGGAGTTTCACGAGCGCCCCTTTGTGGGCATCGTCGGCAGTGGTGGCAATGAGGATTGGCATTACATTTATGTAGGGGTCACGCCCTTTGACCCCAGCAGGATCTAGGCAACCACGAGAAGATTGCCCCTACAGTATGCCGAAAACGACAACTTTAGAAGCGTATAATCTCTCGAACCACGCCTAGCATCTTTTGAGGATGGAGAGCTATCATAGGAACAAATAGATTCGTATGATAATAAAAAAAAGAGTGCTGTACTGATAAAGCTTTAATGAAATTCATATGAGGGTGATTAGTTAAAAAATCTGTATAATCCATAGTTGGATATCGAAATTAAGATATTGAGGATATAGCCTAATGTTCGAATTCACAACGCTTATCAATCTCTCAAAAGCGGTTCTAGATTGGATAAACGCGATATCCAGTAAAAGAAAAAGTGTTAGTGAAGCTGAGCAGGCTGGATTGTTGGCTCTCTCTGTAGCTGTTAATGAAACACGTATTTATCTTGGTAGCCTTTATCGTCTTAGTGAGATTCCAACAGGATCGAAAGGGGAAATCCTTGGTGCTGGACAAAGAGACTTCGCAACTGAGACATCGCTTTCAAGGCTATGGGCAGATGCATCGCACAGAACACGATTTTATCAAAGAGAAATTTCTGAGATTTGTTTTATGAAAGCAGATTTTTGGGCATCACCAGAGTTGTGGGGCTCCCAGTATGGTCATAGACAAATCCTTGCGCTTGAACGTATGAACAAAGCATTTCGTTCGTACATAGTACATAGGCTGTGAGGTTAGAGCATTGGAGCCATTACCACCTGAAGCTACTAGGCAAATCATGGATAGAACAGACACTGATCGCACTATCACCTTTTATTAATACTTGCCCACGCTACCGATATCACGAATTTAGCAGTAGGGTGTGTTAGCAGGTGTATAAGTTATTTTTAAATATACAATCTCTGTCCCTGCGTAACGCACCACAACCCATTACAAATTCAGCCCAACAGTCACATATATTTTTGTCGTGGTATGAATAACGCGAATTGGTGCGTTACGGCGGCATCAAAGCTAGCAAATTTAACCTTAAGCATCACCGCCGCCTAACACACCCTACGAAACCACTGTGTAACGCACCACAACCCATTACAAAATCAACCCAACAGTCACATATATTTTTGTCGTGGTATGAATGCCGCGAATCGGTGCGTTACGGCGGCATTCAAACTAGCGAATTTTATCTTGAAAATCACCGCCGCCTAACACACCCTACGAAATTACTGGTTTGCTTTTACCGTGGTTCACCTCGGAGACCGAGGCGAGCAAGATGCCCGCGCTACGGGATTTTTTGAAGGAAAGAACTGTAGCGCAGGTGGTCGCTGAGCGAAGTCGAAGTGCGTCCCGCCTGCCACCAATGTTGTGAAATATGGACTTGGTCAATAACATCTGCTCCGTGCAACTCAAACTACCGTTTTATTCTCCTAAAAATTGACTGTAATTTGGCACGTTGACCCATTGTTGCTGCTGGTGCGATCGCACCGTTAGATCCATCAGCAATTGTGAGAGCACCCCTTCGCGGAGGGAGGGAGCGATGACGGTTTGGGTTTGGATGCAATGGAGCCAATGATCGACCACCCGCAGCACTGGCGCGAGCCGACCATCGGGGAAGACTTTGGGAAAATCGAGCTGGCTGGGCACAGGGATTTCCTGCAAGCTTTGCCCCGCAGGGGCATGCCAGAGCCGGAAACCATGGACGTAGTCTTTGAGATTGTCGCTGCCCAAGACAAGTGTGCCGTCATCGCCGTAGACCTCCAGCCAATGGCCCCGCCCCTCGTAGGTGGCAGAACTGAGGGAGACCTGGACGGGTGTGCCATCGGTGAGTTGCAGCATCAAGTTCACCACATCCGGCGCATCGACGGGCTTGGGTTTGCCGCCGTCGTTGGGGTCGGGGCGGCTGGCGATCGCACAGCTCATCTGAGCCGAGAGGCGCTGCACATCGCCAAAGAGCCAATGGATATAGTCAAAGACATGGGAGCCGATCGCCCCCAAAATTCCCCCGCCCTGGTCTTGGCGGGCATACCAGTTCCAGGCTCGCTCCGGGTCAGCGCGACCCGGCACAAGCCAGTCAATTTTGATCAGGCGCTTATGACCCACAGCACCTGATTTGAGTAGCTGGGCAGCCTGCTGCCAGAGGGGCACAAAGCGAAACTCAAAGTCAGCGATCGCCACCAAGCCCTTGCTTTGAGCCAAGCGATACAACTCTTGCGCTTCCTGCACATTCAAGGTCAGGGGTTTTTCCAGGACAATATGTTTGCCCGCTTCCAGCGCGGCGCGGGCCATCTCATAATGCAAAAAAGGCGGCGTAGAGATCATCACCGCATTGAGGTCTGGGAGCGCTAGAAGGTCAGCGAGGCGATCGCTCCCATGAGGGATCTCATGCTTTTGGGCGAGAGCCTGCGCTTTCGCGGGGTCACGGTTCCAGAGGGCGATCGCTTGGGTTTCCGGATGCGCTTGAACCGCAGGCAAATGAATCTTTTGCCCAAACCCTGTGCCGATAATGCCCACATTTAGCATGATGGTGTCCCTCTTCAAAAATTATCCCGCTTTGATTTCGGATTCAAATTCTATAGTATTTCGTGAAATGACTGCTCTCCCCCATTGCACCTGGCCAGAATTCTGGCGCTGGCTCTTGCGCCGTCGCTATCGTCGCCGCATTGAAGGCGACTCGATGCTGCCCCTGTTGCAGCCGGGGGAAGAGGTGCTGGTTGATCCCCATGCCTATCGCAACGTTGCGCCTCAGGTGGGGGACATTGTCGTTGCGCAACATCCCCTTCAGTCTGACCGACAAATCATTAAACGGATCGCAGAGATACACCCTGAGCCGGCCTATGTGCTGTATGGCGAAAACCTAGCCCAAAGCAGCGATAGTCGTCAGTTTGGCCCGGTGGGGCGATCGTTGATTCTCGGGAAGGTCACCTGTCGGTTTGGTTAAAGCCGTGCAGCCAATTCCCCTGATCTGCTAACGGTGGGGATCGCTCAACTGGGGATTTTGGATAAAGCTTTCGTCCGTCAAGCTTCCTAAAAAGGCAATCAGATCCGCCTGCTCCTGCTCAGTGAGGGTAAAGCCGCTGACAAAGGTGCTCTTGAGCGGGTTCCGGCTGCCGACGCCAGCATAAGGTCCCTCGGCGATCGTTCGTCCGCCTTGGGCATAATGCTGGATGGCCTCTGCTAGCGTCGCGACGCTGCCGTCGTGCATATAGGGTGCGGTCAGGGCAATATTGCGCAGGGTTGGGGTGCGAAAGTGACCCATCTGGGCGGGGTTTTCGGTGATTTCATAGACCCCAGTGTTCTGGGGAGGATAGCTGCCTTGACCATCCAGGTTGTAGAGCCCGGTGTTGTGAAAGGCGATTTCTTTAAAGGCCAGGCGCTCGTGCATGAGCGAATCTGAGAAATTAAAGCCACCGTGACAGTGGAAGCATTCAAGACGCTCACTGTTGAAGAGGGCTTCGCCGCGCTTAGCGGCGGCGGAAATGGCATTTACCTCCCCACCATAGCGGTAGCGATCGTAGGGTGAATGGGCGGAAATTAGGGTGCGCTCAAAAGCGGCGATCGCCTGGGCCAGATGCCGCACCGTAATCGGCTCTGCTGCGTCTGGAAATGCCTGGGCAAACAGCTGAGCATAACGCTCATCCGCTTGGAGCATCGCCAACAGCGCCTGTTCTCGACCGCCGAGGCCCATTTCAATGGGTTGCTCGCCAAAGAGGGGCACAAGACTCTGGGTTTCCAGGCTGCGCATCAGCGGGTTGCCCCAGGTGAGTACGGAATAGTACGCCACATTGGTCAGGCTCATAGAATTGCGGGGATGGACTTCTCCCGTTGCCCCGACGGCGAGGGTTTTGCCATCCGTGAACCCCAGTTCCTGCCGATGACAGCTCGCACAGGCAAACTCTCCCGTGATCGAGAGGCGCGGCTCATAGAACAGCTGCCGCCCCAGCTCGACCTTGACCGCTGACATAGGATTGTTGGCGGGCACAATCGGCTTGGGTAACCAGGCGGGAATATCCCAGGCGTAGGGTGTCGTCGCCACGTGGGGTGTTGCGAAGGTGGGTTGTCGGTTCAGCAGGGTACTCAAGACAACCGATAGCATTGCGACCAGACCCGCCAGAATTAAATAACTCAGCCAATTGTGCCAACGCATTACCTTTACCCAAGGGATTCTCAAACAGTTATCGTGTAGGTTGGTTTGAAGGATGAAACCTAACAGCAGCAATGGTTGTGTTGGGTTTCGCTCCGCTCTACGCCAACCTACAATTTAAGACAAAAATTTTTGGCAGTTAGATTTAGCCAGTGGCGGGCAAGATGCCCGCGCTACGGACGGTAATTGAGAAAAAACCGTAGCGTAGGTGGTCAGTGAGCTTGCCGAATCTGCGTCCCGCCTGCCTGATGAATCATTCAGGCTAGAGAATTCTCAGCAAGCAATCATGCGGAGGCAGGCGAGACGCAGTTCGACATTCCATAATACGCAGAAGGGTTAAGGGTGGGCCGAATGCCCCTGATGTTCTCCCTGGTGATCTCCTAAATGACCCACGCGGAAGAACTTGGGATCGCCCAGAATACCGAGTTGTTCAAACAAGGGCTCGCAATCGGTATCTTCGGGGCTAGACATACAACCGGGTGGGGTATTGGCAGCATTGAGGCTCAAGTCATTGCCGGCCACGAGCGCCGCCAGATCGGCAATCACCACCTGATGGCTGGGGTCAAATTCGGGGAAGGCGATCGCCACCCGATTCGGGTTATGGCAATGGGTTGGCTGTTGGCTCTCCCCAGTCATTTGGCAGCCCGTGCTGCCCAGATGAATCAGAAAGCCTGCTCCTGTCTGTTCGCCATGGCCGCCATGATCATGACCGCCATGACCGTCATGACCGTGACCACCATGGCCATGATCACCGGATTCATGCTGCTGAGGCTCACCCTGACCTTCCTCTGTACCGCCATGATGGTGGTGGTGGTCACCCGATTTATCGCCTGACCCATGGGAGTGGTGATGCCCTGAGCCCTCGGGATGATGGGGTTCAGGTGTTGCCGCTTCCGGCATTGCCATCCCATCGGCCACTGCCAGATCAACCCGGAGGAACTTGTAGCCGCCGCGCCAATTCCACCACATGGAGGTGAGATTGAGCGGTGAGGGGGCCAGAGTGGCATCCTCATGGTTGAGATCAAAGGGGATACCCAGCGTAAAGGCCAGACCCTGGTAGTCACCGACGGGAACCGTGCCCACCACCTGAGTATTGGTCTCAGCAGTGCCATTAGCGCAGGCGGCGGTCTTGTCTTCAAAGTCGAGGAGGGCAACATTTTCGTATTGCCATTGGCCATCTTGACTTAAGGTGATGGGGACGGCTGTGCCATCGGCGGTGAGCAGAACGACGTCGGAGATGTAGAAGCGAAAGTCGGTGACGGCGATCGTATTGTTTTGCCTTCCCAGATCGCTGTAGGTAGAACCGCAGGTAAAGGGGGTCTCGCCCACCTGGGCTTGAAACTGAAGGGTGATGTCTTGGGTTGGGGTTTGGGCAGCAACCGGGCCAGTGGTCGCCACGGTGAGGAGAGCGGGGGTGAGTAGAAGCAGGGGCGATCGCAACATTAGTTAAACGGAATACAGTATGCTCAAACCTACCGCTGACGGTATTGGCACTGTCAACAGACAGCCTGTCGTACGTCAGCGCTGGTGCGTTAAAGGGTTGAATTTGCAATGACTGCTGCTAAAACTGATCTGCTTCCGGCCAAGATGATTGAGCTGCAACAGCAGATCGCCGCCTTGCTGTTGTATCAAGCGGTGTTGTCCGACCCGGTCGGTCAATGTTTTTTAGCGCTACTACGATCGCTCCACGCGGCTGAACCGATTCCCTGCCTTGAAGCCTATGGTCGCTGGTTCCATACCCTGGCTGGGGCTCAGTGTCGTTGGTCCGATCACCTCATTCAACAGATTCTGCTGGCGGATAATCCCTTCTCGGCGCAAGCCCAATCTCGTCAGGCTCTACCCACCGCGCTCCTGGCAGCAGCGAAACAGGACTTAGCTCTCCTGCAAAAACTGGCTCAATGTGATGAGATTCAGCTGAGTCAATGGGTACAGACCATTTGTCAGCTCGACCAGCCACCGCTCGTTTGGGCCGGCGATCGTCCCCAAGTTCTTACCTTTTTGCATACTGCCCAAGATTGGCCCGCCCAACTGCCGCAACTGATCGCCCATTATCAACAGGCGGGTGTGGGTCTCTTTGCTCAACATCGCGCCTTCGGTTGGCATGGGGGGCACCTCCAAGGCATTGCCCATCCTGACCCGATTCGGCTGGCGCAATTGGCGGGCTATGAGAGCCAAAAAGCGATTTTGATGCAAAATACCGAGTTTTTACTCGCCGGACACCCGGCTTTGAATGTACTGCTCTACGGCAGTCGGGGTTCAGGAAAATCTTCCCTGGTCAAGGCGCTAGTGAATGAATGGTATGAAGGTGGGTTGCGGTTGGTTGAGGTTCCGAAAGTGGCCTTGTCAGAACTGCCCCAAATTGTCGATCGGTTGCGGAGCGTGCCCCAGAAATTTCTTGTTTTTGTGGATGATCTCTCCTTTGAAGCCGATGATGAACGCTTTAAGGGGCTCAAGGTGGTGCTAGAAGGCAGCGTGACTGCACCTGCACCCAATGTGGTGGTCTATGCCACCTCCAATCGTCGTCACTTAATTCGGGAGTTTTTTAACGAGCGTCCTCGTCCCCGCGATGCCGATGAAATTCACCATTGGGATACGGTACAAGAGAAGCTCTCTTTTAGCGATCGCTTTGGCTTAACCTTGACCTTTGAGCCTGCCGGCCAGGACACTTACCTGGCGATCGTGCGTCACTTGGCCGAGCAGGTAAACTTGCCTCTGGCAGCTGAGACCCTGGACTTTGAGGCCCGGCAATGGGCCAAGCGCCATAATGGTCGCTCCGGTCGCACGGCTCGTCAATTCATTGACCATTGGCAAGCTCAATTAGCCACCCCCAACGCCCGAAAACCCCTTGACTTCCAAGCTTAATATGCGGCAATTTTTTCGGATATCTAAAACCCCAGTAGGGCGGGCAATGCTGCCCACCCTATTGGGGAGCGTCTTGCTACCCACAGTTGCTCTGGCCCAAGTCACGGGGGGCGATCGCATTTTTGAAGACGTCCGCCTCGGGCCCTTCAGTCCGCCAACCCCGATCACGGTTAAAGGCATCAGTGGCGGGCCGCTCGCCGCTCGGCTACTCACTGAACAAGACACCACGGCTACGGGCACTTGCATTGGCTTTATTGACCGGGAGCCAGATCATCGCTTGACCCTGGATGAGTTTTTTGACTATCTGAGCCTAAACGTGCGCAGCCCTGAAGACACAACCTTGGTTCTGATCGGCCCTGGCGGACTCTGGTGCAGCGATGACTATGAGGGTCGCAACCCTGGCTTGGCCGGTGAGTGGCTGCCCGGAACCTACGAAATTTGGGTCGGTTCCTACCGCAAAGAAACCTATCACCCCTATATTCTGGAATTTCATACTGAACCCTAGGGCGTGTCATCCTATGACGGCCCCCAGCGCAAAGCCGGAATATAATGCGGGAGACTGTAACAAATGGCTGAAAATCAACGGAGAGAATAAGGATTTATGGGTTCTGTCACACAATGGTGTAGCACCGCAATTGTTAGTAGTGGCTGGACGATCGCTCTCGGGCTCAATGCCCCCGCCATCGCCACTCCCGAGCTCCCCCTACAGATGCCCGTCGATAAAGCGGTCAAAGCTGTACCGTTACCAGCCAAGGCTCAAACTTCACACGCAACGGTTGTTGGACAGGAGTTGATGCAGGAGACGCCGACCCCTGCAACGGCAACGCCGACATCTGTTGTTTTAGCCGCAACAACAAACTCCATACCGCCTCAGTCTATGGGCCGCCCTAAATCCAACTCAGCGATAGCATCTATCCCTCGTCCTGTTGAACCCCTGGCCGCTCCAATTGCGAAAGCACCTGTCGCTGAGCTAACGCAGGCAAATCTAGAGCCGGCCAACTTAGAACCGGCCAACTTAGATCCCGCCACCTTAAAACCCGCTAAACTCGATCTCGAAGAACTTGAAGTTTCCGCTTCTGCCGCCTCACAATCTATCCCCTGGACAACCCCCTTAACTGCCAGCCACTATCTGACTGAACCCCTAGCTCAGACCCTGCCGACACCCCAGCGTCCCCAAGACTTTGAAACCCCCCAGTCGAATGATGAGCGCTTTGTGCAGCCCGGGGAAGAAGAGCCCCAGCCCTTCCAGCCCGATGAAGAAGAGGCGATCGAGGACGACACCGACACCAACACCCCAACGCCCCCGGCCGCTGGAACCGCTCAACCCCAGCCTGGGAACATTCAGGTGGAGAATCTCACGGTCAAGGGTAGCAGCATCCTTGATGAAGCGGAAATTCAGGAACTGGCCGGGCCCTTTGTGGGGCGATCGGTCAGTGAAGACTCCTTGCAGCGCCTGGCCGACGCCATTACCGAACGCTATCTAGAAGAGGGCTACATCACCTCCCGTGCCATCCTCAATGCCAAAACCCTTCCCACAGGGCAGATCGAAATTCAAGTGCTCGAAGGCGGCATTGAAGAGATTCAAGTGGAAGGTTTGCGTCACCTCAACACCAGCTATATCCGCAGCCGCGTTGCCCTTGGCGCACAGACGCCGCTCAATACCGGTCGCCTAGAAGACCAACTGCGCCTGCTACGCAGTAGCCCCCTGGTCGATAACATCGAAGCGAGTCTCCGTCAGGGCACACAACCTGCCAAGAGCATTTTGGTTGTGCGTGTGACGGAGGCTGAACGATTCCGAGCTTCAGCCAGTGCCGATAACTATTCTCCTCCTAGCGTAGGCTCAGAGCGGCTTGGCATTTCCCTGGGCTACCAAAATTTAACCGGGATTGGCGATGATCTTAGCTTTGGCTTCAAGCACACCGCTCAAGACGGCTCCGATACGCTTGATTTTACCTACCGAGCACCGCTCAACCCAATGGATGGAACGCTCCAGTTTCGCACCTCGTTCAATAGTAATAACGTGGTGCAGGAGCCCTTTAGTGTCCTGGATATTCGGGGCAACTCAGAGCTGTATGAATTGAGTTTTCGCCAGCCGCTCCAGCGCACGCCCCGGGAAGAATTTGCCCTCTCCGCTGGCTTGACCTATCAAACCGGCCAGACCTTCACCTTTGCGGGTGGAACCCCCTTTGGCTTTGGCCCAGAAGCGGATGGTACAACGACAACGACCGTGCTTAAGCTCGGTCAAGACTATATCAAGCGCGATCCACGCGGGGCTTGGGCGTTGCGATCGCAGTTCAGCATTGGTCTGGATCTGCTCGACCCCACCATTAACGATGGCCCCACCCCCGACGGTCGCTTTGTCAGTTGGCTCGGTCAAATCCAGCGGGTACAGGTGCTCAACGAAAATAATTTTCTGATTCTTTCCACAGATGTGCAGTTTGCCTCCGAGGCCTTGCTCTCCTCCCAGCAGTTTGTGATTGGGGGTGGGCAGTCCATTCGCGGGTTTCGACAGAATGTGCGGGCCGGTGATGGGGGTTTACGTTTCTCGGTGGAAGACCGGATCACGCTGGTTCGTGATGAGGCCGGCCGCCCCGAGTTTATCGTTGCGCCCTTCTTCGATATGGGCTGGATTTGGTACGACCCGGACAACCCGAACAAGCCCGATGAGCAGCAAGATTTTATCGCTGGCACGGGTGTTGGGCTGATCTGGAGCCCCTATGCAGGCATTACACTGCGCTTTGACTACGCGTTTCCGTTGCTGGATCTCGACGATCGCACCCAAAATGCCCAAGATGATGGGGTTCACTTTAGTGTGAATATTCAGATTTAGGGCACCTCATCGTACCGAGAAATGGCTCTACTTCATGAAATATGCCCGTAAGCTGGCGGCTGTGCCAGAAACCCTAGCCAGGTGGACGCTTTGAGCTCAACCCAACCTACACGAATACACCTTGTGAGCTGTGCCACGGCACTACAGTGACGCTTCGCGAGCAGGGCAGCGGTTTCAACATTGGCAACCGGGAGACATCACGAATCAGTAGGAGCGTCGTTGGTGAATCCTGACGGGGGCACCGCCGACCCAAACAATACCTCCTGACGCGGCGCACCAAACTCAATCCCCGCGGCTGTAAACGCCTTGGCCAACCGACGGCGATACTCTCGCACCAGACCCCAATGCTGCATCGGTTTGGCCTTGAGCACAATCCAGACCTGGAGGCCATGGTGGTCGATCCGTTCAACGCCGAGCAGTTCTGGTGCATTTAGCGTGCGATCGCGCCACTCTTGATCTGCATACAACGCCTCAGCCACCGCGAGCATCAACGCCATCGCCTGCTCCAGATCCGTCTGATGGCTCACGGTAATGCTGCACTTAGCCTGCGACCATTCGCTGGTCATATTGCGCACCACACCAATACTGCCGTTGGGGATCGTAATCAATTCACCATCCAGGCTGCGCAGTTGGGTAATGCGCAGATTCACCTGCTCCACCAAACCCGCCGCATCGCCATTGACGGCAATGACATCGCCCACGGCGTATTGGTCTTCGAGCAAAATCAAGATGCCGTTAATCACATCCTTAATAAAGTTCTGCGCCCCCAAGGAAATCGCAAAGGTGATGATTCCCAGTAATGCTGTGAGGGGGGCGGCGATCGCCCGAAATTGGTTGAGGGCCAAGAGCAAAAAGACGCTGTAGGCCACAATCCGGGTCACGCTCTGGGCTGCATTCACCAGCGTGGGCACCCGCAGCGGAAATCGTTGGCTCGCTGTACGAGGTTCGGCCTGGTTGAGCAACCATTGTTGAGCCACCCGTTCAATTACAAAGCCCGCGATTCGTTCGCTCAAGTTAATGGCAAAAAACCACAGCAACAGCAGCATCGGCGTCCCCACAATCCCCTGCTGTCCAAAGCTCAATAGCCATTCCTGGGGCGAGACCCCCAGCAACCAATTGGCAAAGGGACGGGTGAAATAAAACAGACGACAGACCAGCCCCCAGCTCACCACCCAGAGCAGCATCTGCCCCCAGAAGAGCAGACGGCGTAAAAAACGGTTCAGGTTGCGATCGCGCAGCCGTTTTAACCGCTGGACTTGGCCCCGCAGCACCGCTAGGGGATTAGCGGGATCATCGATGGGCTCTTGTGGCTGGGAGGCTTTTTGGTGCTTACGCTGGCGACGCAGCAACCGTTGCAGCAGCCAGAGCAATGTACTCAGCGCAGCCGAGACGCCCAGATACGCAGACGCTTGGCCCACGGCCTGCCAGAGCATCGCGGGCTGGTGCGATCGCCAGGCCGAAATTAAAATCTCCACCAGTTGGTCTTGCCAAATCGGGGGTAACTCATCTAGGGATCGGCCGCGATAGCGAGCATCGACCTCGGTCAGCGTCACCACTGGTTCCGGGGGCGCATCATTGGGAAAGGCAATGTTCAGGCGATAGGATACCTCCCCTTGCTGCGATCGCTGGGAAACAATCACCAATTCACGAGTGAGCGCCTTTGCTTGCGCCTCTAAACTGGCTAAATCTTGCAACTCCTGCCGTGCATAGCTCAACATTCGTGCCAAAACCAGACTCAACCGCTGGCTCATCTGTTGGGAGCGCAAGGCTGCGGTTGGCACGCGACGCACATCATCATCCCCAGCATTCGCATCGATCGCCGAGGCCACCGTCAACACCGCTTGCCCCTCTAGAAAAACGGGCGCAATTTCTAGATCCCCCAGTTGCACGGTGGGGACATTGGGCGTGTTGGTTATTTCATCGATGGCGAGATCCAGACCCGTAATTTGGGCCAGGATTGGGGAACTCCCGACCCAGCCCACAAGCAGTGCAATCAGTACCATTGCCCAAACGCTCTGTAGAATCCGTGCCTTCATCGTCCTCCCTGTGCTGTACCGCCATCCTAAAGGACGGTTGACGCTTTGGGGGGTTGAGATTTCCGGTATGGTTGAGGATGGTTTACCTACAGCTTCTGCAACCATGACGATTTCTCCCTTTGGTTCCTGGCGATCGCCGATCACCTCCACCGCAATTGTCTCCAGCAGTATTGGTCTGGGCGGCGTCGCCCTCGATGGTGATACGCTCTATTGGCTCGAAGGCCGCCCGTCTGAAGGGGGACGGAATGTACTGGTGCAACGCCGTGCCGATGGCACCGTGAAGGATATGACGCCACCGCCCTTGAATGTGCGGACGCGGGTACATGAATACGGCGGCGGCGCGTATCTAATTGCCCAAGGCAAGATTTACTTTGTCAACTTTGCCGATCAGCGCCTCTATCGTCAGCAACCGGGCGCAACGCCCGAGGTGCTGACCTCGGAGAATCGCCGTTGTTACACAGACATGGTGCTGGATGCCCAGCACGATCGCCTCCTCTGCGTCTGTGAAAACCATGAAGCAGCAGGTCAGGAGCCAACGAATACGATCGCCAGCATTGATTTGGGCACCGGAGCCGTCCAAGATCTGATCGCGGGCAGTGATTTCTACACCTCGCCCCGCCTGAGTCCCGATGGTCGCCAATTGGCCTGGCTGGATTGGCAACATCCCCAAATGCCCTGGGATGGCACGCGCCTTTGGCTGGCCCCGGTGCAGTCGGATGGCAGCTTGGGTCAAGCGGTCTGTGTGGCAGGCAGCGAGCAGGAATCGATCAGTGCGCCGCTCTGGTCGCCGGACGGGGTGCTCTATTTTGTGAGCGATCGCAGCAATTGGTGGAACCTCTACCGCTATCAGGATAGCCAGGTCGTGGCCTGCTGCAACCTCGCCGCCGAGTTTAGCGCCCCCCATTGGGTCTTTGGCGTGCAGCCCTATCGCTTCCTGGATAACCAGACCCTGCTTTGCACCTATTCGCAAAATGGCTCCAGCACTTTGGCCCGGCTAGACCTTAGCACCGCTCAGCTCACTCCGTTAAATTTGCCCTTTAGCAGCATCGGTTCCCTGCAAGTCCAGGGGGAAACGGCCTATTTCATCGGCGGCAGCCCCACCCAGCCGACTCAACTGGTTCAGTTCGACCTAAAAACCCAAGAAACCGTAACGCTCAAGGCCGCGAGCACCTTGGCAATTGAGCCCGGTTATCTCTCGAAACCGGAAGCGATTGAATTTCCCACCACCGACGGCAAAATCGCTCACGCTTGGTTTTATCCGCCCCAAAACCCTGACTTTACTGCGCCTGCAGGTGAAAAGCCGCCGCTGCTAGTTAAGAGCCACGGCGGGCCAACGGCTGCGGCCAGCGCCACGCTCAATCTGCGGATTCAATATTGGACGAGTCGGGGGTTTGCCTTTGTGGATGTGAACTACGGCGGCAGCACGGGCTACGGACGCGAATATCGCCAGCGGCTCCAGGGGCAATGGGGGATTGTCGATGTGGCGGACTGTGCTAATGTCGCAAAGTATTTGGCTGAGCAAGGGCGCGTGGATGGGGAACGGCTGGCGATCGCGGGCGGCAGTGCCGGCGGTTACACCACGTTGGCAGCGCTAACCTTTACCGATGTGTTTAAGGCGGGAGCCAGCTACTACGGCGTCAGTGATTTGGAAGCGCTCGCCAAGGATACCCATAAGTTTGAAGCTCGTTATTTGGATGGCTTGGTCGGTAAGTATCCGGAAGAAAAAGAGATTTACGTGGCGCGATCGCCGATTCACCATACAGAGCAACTCAACTGTCCGGTGATCTTTTTCCAGGGTCTCGAAGATAAAGTTGTGCCGCCTAATCAAGCGGAAATGATGGTCGAGGTGCTCAAAGCCAAGGGTTTGCCGGTGGCCTATGTCCCCTTCCCTGGCGAGCAACACGGCTTTCGTCAAGCCGCCAATATCCAGCGGGCCTTAGATGGGGAGTTTTATTTCTACAGTCGGGTGTTTGGGTTTACGCCTGCCGAAGAGTTAGAACCCGTAGAGATTTTCAATTTAGGTTGGTCTTTTGACGGCCGGAAATAGCACGAATTCCAGAATACTTCAATAGGAATCATCAAGGATGAAGTATCCAGATGAAATCGATTTTTATTATGTTCTCGAACCTCATGGATGGAGTACCTGCTACATCAATATTGAAGGTTCAATTTTTGAGATGGGGCCGACACACGTATTCTTCAATCCCATTGAATTACTTCTAGATGCGTTTACATCTATTCTCAAGGGGGGTAACAGAGCGGAGTTCAAATGGGATGATGAACCGGGAGAGTATCGATGGACTATCGTCAGAAACAAAGAGCAAAAGCACAAAATAAATGTTTCAATTACAAATTGCTTACAGCTTAACTCAAAAGACAATGAATTGAAGCTAATTACATTGGAATTCGAGGTTAAAATAAAGCTGTTTTGTATTTGCATATTGAAGCAAATGGAGAAAATCCAAGAACTTATGACTGACAGCAGCTTCAAGAAATACAGAGTAGGCGAATTCCCCTATGTCAATTTCAAAGAATTCAAATTAAATTACGAACAAATATATTTGCAAAAAACTAAATAACCTGAGTTCTGGATAAGCAGATATCACGTAAGACGGTCGAAACTCAGCAAAATCAACGATACTGGCTCCGGTATTGCAGGAGTTGATCGGTGGCCCTCTCCACCTCAGCGGGAGGTGTCGGGGGGCTGGACCCCTGACAACCGGGTTTGACATTGAGATATTAGTACTTTGAGGAATGCGATAGCTTCGCTTAACCGAAACTCACGTTAAATAGGTGTAGGGTGGGCAAATATTAATCAGTGGGCGTTTTGGAGTTTAAACCATTAATTTCGCCTACCTTACCGGTTCTCATCGGGTTCAATTTTCTGAATTCCGCATTCTAAATTCCGAATTCACCGATCTCACCGAACACTTCTGCAAGATCAACGGCGCGATCGCCTCCAAACTCATAACCTGCTGCGCCGCCCCAAGGGCGATCGCCGCCTGGGGCATACCAAACACCACCGAACTGGTCTCATTTTGGGCGATCGTCTGTCCTCCCGCATCATGAATTGCCTTAAGACCTTTTGCCCCATCCTTGCCCATGCCCGTCAGCAAAATCCCCAATGCCGCCGCACGGTAATAGGCCGCCACCGTCTCAAACAGCGCCGTCACCGAGGGACGATGACCATCCACCAGCGAGCGAGCCGTATGAACAAAGCGCTCCCGACGGTCGATTTCCAGATGAACCTGTTCCGGCGCAAAGTAGATCTGGCCCGCTTGGGGATGCACTCCGGCTTGAGCCACCTGCACCTTGAGGGCGCAGAGGGTTTGGAGCCAATCCATAAACCCCGTCAAAAACCCCGGACTGATGTGTTGCACACAGATCACAGGCAAGGGAAACGCGGCAGGAAGCTGACTAAGAATCGTTTTTAGGGCTTGGGGGCCGCCCGTAGAAGCACCGATCGCCACCACCCGGAGCGGCATCTCAGCTTGCAGCGTTTGCACGGTGCCTATTGGAGATTTTGCCACGGGGTTCAAGCTGGGGGCAGCGGCCGTCTGGAGCGGCGTTGACCCTGTAGCGGTTGGCATTGCGGCCAAGGTTTGACCCTGCGGTTTGCGGGTAAAGACCTTAACCCCCGCCAGCACTTGAATCCGTTGGAGCAGACTTTTCTGGAGCTGGGCATAACTGTCCGGGCTCTCAA
Source organism: Cyanobacteria bacterium P01_G01_bin.54 (assembly GCA_039180005.1). Taxonomy (GTDB): domain Bacteria; phylum Cyanobacteriota; class Cyanobacteriia; order Cyanobacteriales; family Spirulinaceae; genus SIO3F2. The sequence continues at coordinate 82,385 of JBCDEB010000005.1, forward strand.
TCCGAGGCTTGGGAAAAACATCCACCGCACCCGCTTCCAAGAGCTGAAAAACCGTGCGGGTGTCTTCTGGCTGAACCGAGGCACTAAACACCAAGATAGGCAGGGGCGATCGCGCCATCACCGCCTGGGTCAGTTCCAAGCCGTTCATCTCGGGCATATGCAAGTCGGTACAGAGCACATCCGGCTGGGTCTGGGCAATTTGTTCTAGGGCTTCGAGGCCCGTCCCCGCAACCCCAACCACGGCCACCTGGGGCGGATGGTGTAGCAGTCGCTTGAGCATGGTCTGGGCGATCGGGGAATCTTCAACGATCAGAACACGGGTGGTCATGGGTTTCCCCTCCCGGAAGCAAGACCAACTCTGTCTATCTTACGGCTGAGGGCAGGGTGCGCGTCGGCGACGATCGGGTTTAGATACAATCAAATACATATCACTTGAGCCTGAGCGAGACAACCGCACCATGAACGCCGTCACCCTGGATCTGGAGCCGATCTTTGACCTGAGCGACGATCGCTTCTATCGACTCTGTCAGGCCAATCCAGAATTGCGAATTGAGCGCAACAGCGAGGGCTCATTAATTATCCTGTCACCGACCGGCGGCGAAACAGGCAACAGCAATGCGGAGTTGGGCGCAGATTTTGTGATTTGGAATCGCCAAACTCAGCTCGGCAAAGTCTTTGATTCTTCCACAGGCTTTAAGCTGCCCAATGGTGCAACGCGATCGCCCGATGTCGCCTGGGTGGAGCAAAGCCGTTGGGATCAGCTGCCCCCCGAGCAGCGACGGCGTTTCCCACCCCTGGCCCCGGATTTTGTCTTGGAGCTGGTTTCTCCTACCGACAGTTGGGCTGATGCCCAAGCCAAGTTGCAGGAATACATAGCAAATGGGGTGCGTTTGGGCTGGTTGATTGACCTGGACAATCAGCGTGCTGAAATTTATCGCCCCGGACAAGTGGTTCAGACGGTAAGCTTGCCGGCTCAGTTGTCTAGTGGGGCGGTGTTGCCGGGGTTTGTTTTGCAGGTTGGGTAGTTTGAAACGTGTGAGTTTTTCTCAGTAAAACATGATGCAAAAACGTCGAATTCAATATACATTACCCCTCGATGCCCTCAATTGCAGTGCTACGCAGACTGAATCGCTATGAGTATCAATATCAGCGGCGTCCTGAGGATTTTTTTGCTCAGTACAATCAAGGACAGTTAGGAGATGAGATAGATTTTGTGGAATGGGCAAATGGTTATCGTCACTATCTTGAGCTGCATCACATCCTGGGGAGCATCCCACTTTTGCCAATATTGCCCTCATCCCCCAGCCCCTTCTCCCAAAATTGGGAGAAGGGGAGCCAGATTCAAAATCCCTCTCCCAAGCTTGGGAGAGGGATTTAGGGTGAGGGCTGCCAAATTGGGATGCACCCACATCCTGACCCAAAGATTGCAAGACATTGCATTCTAAGCCAAACGAGTATCTAACTGAATTGAAACAAATTAAAGGCTCAGGAAAACAAGATTCAGAATCGCCTCTATTAATGAATCTCACTCACGTCACTTTTCGTTACTTCCTCGGGTTTGTATACCTTTTTTAGCGAGAATAAACCAGTTTTATCCTCTCCAGAATACCACGTTCCAACCATTCGGCTATTCTCATTTCGATGAATTGTTGTTTCACATGCCCCTTCGGCTGGAGACTGAAGAAATCCACCTGTCTTTGTTGGTTTGACTTCATAAATATATGTTAATGACGGGAAGAGAGAATTCGAACAGTCCAACGAAGCAACTTTGAGTCTCGATCGGGTAGAAGGTGACATTAACACTAAATCGATTCTTGTCCAAGACTGAGTTACGATGACAATACTCTTGACTTCTCCTGCATCTGCACGTTCGTCAACTCCAGCAAAGTATTCGATATGTCCCGAGCCCTCCCAAATACCAGAAATATTTGGCACTCCAGTGAGATAGTTTATGCCCGGAAACTTCCAAAGAAATCTATCGAATAAAAAAAATAGAATACCAAAAATCATTAAACCGGATGGAGCAACGACAGTCAGATTGAACGAGGTGAACAGCCTTGTCAGCGAGCTCGATAGAATAGTACTAAAGATTGCCAGACCAAAGAGCATTGAAGTTCTGGATGCACCAATTATTTCGTATTGAACCATTTCTTATTCATCGAACTATACTCTAAATCCAAGTTGCAGGATGATTCGCTTAATGAGCACATTATCAAGCACTTGTTATCTTAACCAAAGTACCAAGAGAGGTATTATGTCAAAATCCCCAAATAATTCTATAAATCAATCCAATTGGCGGATAGGGCATCGAGCCAGATAAGCCTTCGCTATTCGTTCGCTCGATGAACGGAAAACGCTGGCTGTTAAGCATGATTCTCTTGTATTTCTGCTACCAAGAGTTCTGAGAGCATTTGAGCAGCCCCATGAGCATCATAGGGCGACCATACCACTGCTTCAGTCTCTTGTAATTGCTTGAGCAACACCTCTTCATGGGCTTGTGCTTCACTCACTTCTAATTCACACCCTTCATCTTTGGCGACTTTGAGTAGAAGGAAGTGAATTAGGCGTAGCTTATCTTGATGAGAAAGTTGATCAACGACAGGAAATAATTCCGTAAGAGTCATAAGACTTCAAGTAATGTAGAAAGAGTAAGGTTCAAGAATCAATCTCATACATTCCTTGAGCGGATAGCGTTCAAAACATCATCCACTGGCAATGTCTTTAGGGTGCCTTGATGTAAAGCCTGGGAACGTACCCTTAGCTCAGCGTGTTGAGCAGGTGTGATCGTCATCTCTGCTTCTGCATCAAGACTCTCCCAGAGCGCTTTAAGGAGATTGAGTTTTTCGTCTTTCGTTAAGACGTTGATATTAATAGGGGAATGGCTCATAGACAGATATCCTAACGACGCTGAACAAATTTCTCGATGACTCAAATATAACAGCTATAACCAGTTGCATCGGCGTCTCGTGGGTGAGATGTTTGGACGAGGGAGGGTTTATTGGTCATTAGATGAAGCGGGGTAAAACGTGCGTTGCACTCGGCCGTGAATGGTTTGATTCAGTAGATGGGTATTGCAGCTGAGCGATCGCAACTCTCCCGGCTCCACCCGCCACGCCACCGCTGGATCAAACAACACCAGCTCTAACTCAGCGTCCACCGCACAGCGTCCCGATGCTTGTCCTAGACATTGGGCAGGTCGGTGGCTCAGGGCCTGCCAGAGTTCGAGGGGTGAGAGTAATCCGGGTTTGACCAGTTTCTCCCAGAGCAGGGGCAGGGCCAGCTCCAGGCCGATCGCCCCGACGGGCGAGGTCGCAAAACTGACCGTTTTTTCTTCGTAGGTGTAGGGCGTGTGATCAATGGCGATCGCGTCAATCACCCCGGTTCTCACTCCAGCAATCAGGGCCTGGCGATCGTCCGGTGTACCCAAGGGGGGGGCGAGGTGCAAACTGGGATCGTAGCGGTGTAGATCCTGCACTTCCCAGAGCAAATGCAGCCAAGTGGTACTGGCAGTGATCGGTAAACCTTGGGCTTTGGCCGCAGCGATTAGTGCCACCCCCCGAGCGGTGGAGATCTTCATTAGATGAACCGGGGTGGCGGTCGTGGCCACCAGTTCTAAGAGGGCGGCGATCGCTGCCGTTTCTGAGCAAGCCGGATCCATCGGCAGCCCCAAGGCGAGTGCGGTGGGGCTCTCGCGGGCTACGCCCTGCTGCTGGAGCGGGGTCAGCGCCGGAACCAGGGCGATCGGTTTGCCCAGCGGTTGCAAATAGATCAAGCTGCGCTGCAAGAGCGTCCAGTCGGCGATCGCCCGGCCATCAGTAAAGCCCACCACTTGGGCTTGTAAGTCACCATATTCGGCCATCTGTTGGCCCTGACACCCGTGGGTCAGCGCCCCCCAGAACTGCCAATTCCCAGCACAACATCCGGACGTGTTTACGGTTTGGCTCAGGCTCTGCACCATCGCCCCATGGTCAATCATCGGCTCGGTATCCGGTAAAATCGCCAGTCGGGTAAAGCCCCCGGCCCCGGCAGCCGCAGTCAAAGAGCGCAGGGTTTCTCGGTCTTCATAGCCCGGTTCACCGCTATGGCTATAGAAATCCACCAAGCCCGGAGCGAGGATGCAGCCTGTCGCCGGGGTGATTGTGGTATCGGGTTCGGGTTCAAGTTGGGTTTCAATCGCCAGAATGCGGTTGCGATGCGTATCCAGCAAGACATCTGCGATGCGATCGGTTTGCGAGTTGGGGTCAAGGACGCGGACTTGCTGTAATAACTCAGCCATAACCGACAGAAGAGTGCCACCAAAAAATGCCATCCAGATTGTACGACGAGACCAGTACCGCAAGGCGGAAGTTCAAAGTTTAGAGTTCAAAGTTCAAAGTGCTTGTACTGCCGTGGGATAGCGATCAACTCCGGCAATATCGGAAGGATTATTAAACGTGAGTTCTGGATAAGCAGACACTGCGCCAGATGCTGAAACTTAGCAGAGTTAACAATACTGGTTCCGGTATTGCCGGAGTCTGAGGGGGCAATCTCCCCCTCAGCGGGAGGTGTCGGGGGGCTGGACCCCTGACAACCGGGTTTGAGAACGAGATTTCAAGGCTTTGAGGAATACGATCGCTTCGCTTAAACAGAACTCACGTTATTAATTTCATTTTTCGTTGGTTTGGGCACGGTTTCCGTACCCAAACCACGATGGGATAATCCAGACTCTGAACCGTAGGTTGCAGGGTGTATCAGACTGACGCCAGACTCCCAAAACCCAGACCCTACCTCACTTTGAACCTTTAACCTTTAACCCTAAACGCCTACCGTTTGAGCACCAGCAATGTAACGTCATCAACGATCTTCTGATTGCCGATGAAATGGTAGAGATCCGCAATAATCGCCTGCTGCACAGTGGCGGCTGAGCCCGACCATTGCTGGCTGATGACCTGACAGAGGCGATCGAGTCCATAGCGCCCGTTGTCCAAACTATTGGCTTCGGTAATGCCGTCAGTATAGAGCACGAGGCCATCGCCGGGCTGGAGCGCGAGCGTAATTTGTTGAATGAAGGGCGTGATGTCACTATCGAGGCCAATGGGCAAGCCCAAATCCACCGTATCAATCCGCTCGATCGCCCCCCCAGCCCGCACCACCAAGGCCTCTTCATGTTGCCCACAAATGCTCAGACGCCCCTGAGCATAGTTGAGGATCGCCAGGGTGAGGTTACGATCGGACTTCATCCGTTGAATATTGCGATAAATCGCGCGGTTGATCGCCGCTAAGCACTTGACCAGATCCGGCTCGGGAATTTCTTGCAACGTCCGCACCGCAACTTGGGTCATCAACATCAGCAAACCGCTCTCAAGGCCATGGCCCGTCACATCACCAATGGCGATCGTCACCACCCCCTCGGTTTCCAACACATCATAATAGTCTCCCCCCACTTCATCGGCTGGGGCCATAAAGCCAACAATATCTAAGCCCGCGATCGCCTGGAGTTCTGAGGCTTCAGGCAAGATCCGTTGTTGAATCTGCCGAGCCAACTTCAACTCTGTGTGCATCCGGACATTGTCCGCTTGTAAGAACTGGTTGAGAGCCGTGACTTCCTGGTTAAAGGCTTGCAACTCTGCCTCGGCCTGCTCGCGCTGGCCAATTTCATGACGGAGCTGGGCCATGGTTTGCCGCAGCATGGCTGACTGCCGCTCGAGCTGCCAGCTATACTGCACCCCTTGGGCCGCCTCCCGCAACATCTCAATGACCACCGGGGCAGTATCAAAGGCCTGGTCTTCCACGCCCAGCCAGGGCAGCGGTGGTAGCAACTGGTCACTGGTATAGACCGTCTTAAATTGACCATTGGTTTGGCTGCGACCAATGCGACATTGCTTTTGCAGGTGGTGGTTGGTTTCACAATAGACCCGACCGCCAGGCGCATCCCAGGTCTGACCGTAGACAGCAGCTCGAACCGCATCAGTGGCAATGCTCTGGGCAGTCATCGCCGCCTGCTGCCACAAATAGACCTGGGTATAGGCCGCTTCAATGGGGTCGCTGGTGACGCGATCGGCCCCATAGCGCTGTTGGAAGCGCTGCACAAAGGCCCGGTTGCTGGGCAGATCTAAACTTTGGAAGTAACTCCAGCAGGCATAATGACCGATCGCTGCCTCACCAATCCGCTGGAGTTCGGGTTCCGCGACGCTGACCGCCATGATCGGCATCTGCTCGGAGGTCATCCCCACCGCTTGGCATTGGCGATAGAAGGCAATGTTGCTATCGCCATTGAGCGTATTGAAAATGGCGTCGGGACGGGCCACTAAAATCCGCTGGGCGATCGCCGCAAAGTCTTTGCCCCCTAAAGGCTGGTAGTCTTCACCGATCACCCTGCCTTGACCCTGCTGGAGTTGACCGCGAATAATTTGATGGGCCACCTGGGGAAACACATAGTCCGACCCCACCAGATAAAGATTGCGCCGCCCTTGGGCCAGTAACCAGTTGAGGGCCGGTTCAATCTGTTGGTTGGGGCAAGACCCGGTATAGAAGACACAGGGGGAGGTTTCCAAGCCCTCATATTGCAAGGGATACCAGAGCAGAATGTTGTGGCGCTCGACAATGGGCAGCACGACTTTGCGACTAAAGGACGTCCAGCAGCCAAAGATCGTGGCCACGCGATCGCCCTCAATCAACTGTTGCGCCATCTGCTCAAACTGTTCAGGCTCAGAGGCTCCATCCCGAATCACGGGCTCCAGGGGAGCGCCCAACACCCCGCCTGACTCATTAATTTCCGCGATCGCCATCAGGGCCGCATCCACCAAGGGCGCTTCACTCAGCGCCATTGTGCCGGTCAACGAATGGAGAATCCCAACCGGAATGGGCGCTGCACTCGACCTTAGCGCAGTCTCAGAGGGCGAATTACTCATCACGGAATCAAAATTTTCCCCATTGTAGGGTGAGGACAACGCTTCCCCCTACAGCCGGGTCACCTAGGCATCCGCATCAAATGCAAGTTCAGAATGTTAAATTCCGAATTCTGCATTCCGAATTCAAAATTCCGAATTCTCCCCGTCTAGGGGTTCGACCTTCATCTCTGGCTCTAAACCAGCCTCGGGGGGCGGGCTGGCGACCTGTTCTCCCACCGTCAAACCCGCCTGAATTTCCGTTTCCGTATCCCCCACCAAGCCCACCTCGACCGAGCGCTGCTCAACCTGACCCGCTGCATCCACAACCCAGACAAACGTTTCGTCCTCGCTCCCCTGAATAAACTGGGGCGGCAGCTTGAGCACATCCTCAGCGGCAGCCACTTCAATCTCAATGCTGACCTGTCCCCCTGGAATCAGGCTACCGCTGGGACGCGTGAGCACGACCACGGCTTGGACGCGGCCCGTATCCCCACCGCCAAAAAAATCGCTGTCCCCCTGAGTACTAGCGACGCGATCGAGGCGCTGCACCCGAGCCGGAAATGTGCCTGAGACCACACCGATCGCCGTCACCTCGGCCGGTTGACTAGTTTCGACCAAGGCGGCTTGCAGGGTGGTCAGTTGCAGCTCCACCTCCTCCCGGCGGGGGTTGCCGATGGTGAGGAGCCGATCGCCTTGGGCCAGCACCGCCCCTGGCTTGGTGTGGATGGCCAGCACCCGACCCTCGGTCGTAGCGCGAATCAGACTGGTCTTGGCAAATTGGGCTTCGGCACTGCGGAGGTTTTGGCTGGCCTCAGCGAGGTCTTGCTGGGCACCGGCCACTTGCTGACGGGCCGCCGTCACCGCCAGTTCCTGATTCTGTACTGCTGCCCGTTGATCTGCGGTCTGTTGGCGGTGGCTGAGTTGGGCACTGTTGAGTCGCACAGCCGCCTCCTGCACTGCTTGGGCAAGATTTTCTAGCTGCGCTCGAGCATTGCGTAGCCTCTCTTCTTCTTCCCGCAGCTTTGTCTGGGCTAAGTAACCCTGATCAACCAGTTGCGCGGTGGTTGCCACTTCTTTCTCTAGACTGGGAATCTCGGCCTGCTGTTGCGCAAGCTCGTTTTCCGCCCGACGCAGGGCAATTTCGGCCGTCTGGATGCTGGCATCATCGGCAAGCTGTGTCTGGTAAGCCCGCTGGGCCTTGGCTAAGTCCACTTCAGCCCTTTGCACTGCTGTTTGGCGCTCGGCTAGGGCCAGACGCTGTTTTTTGAGGGCAAAGCGTTGGGTCTCAATCTCGGCTAAACCGGCCGGGTTGCGCAGACGGACGAGGATATCCCCTGCATTGATGCGGCTATTGATGCTGACTTCAATCCGCTCGACGATCGCACTTTCATTGGCCGTGGTAGGCGCTTTGAGGGTCTGCTGGTTGCCCACCTGCACCACCCCACCGGCTGAAACGGTTTTAGTGACATCACCCCGTTCGACCGTCATGATCGGAACGGCGACAGTCCCTGCGTTGCCTCTGATGCTCGTGAAATAGACGAGAGCGCCGCCAACACTGACCAGGGCGATCGCCCCCGCCCCAAGCAACCACCGCACACCTGCACGGTATTTTTTTTGAGCAGCGGCAGTCGACATAAGCAATCCGGGGCGATCGGTAACAGATGCAACGGTGAGGCAAAAACTGTGGCTTATTTTAACCCAGCGACTCTGGTCCATTCGCGTTATACCAAGCCCAAAAAACCTGAGTTCCGGTTAAACCTGAGTTCTAGATAAACGTGAGTTCTGGATAAGCAGACATTGCGAAAGATGGTCGAAACTCAGCAAAATCAACAATACTGGCTCCAATATTGCCGGAGTCTGAGGGGGCAATCTCCCCCTCAGCGGGAGGTGTCGGGGGGCTGGACCCCTGACAACCGGGTTTGACATCGAGATTTCAAGGTTTTGAAGAATGCGATAATTTCGCTTAACCGAAACTCACGTCACGTTAATAACGAGGCTGCAAATCTTTACTCACGCCTCAAAAACCGACTCCGATACACCGCCTCGCCCTTCGCCTGGGTGGCAATTTCCCGCTCCGTCGGCACGGGCAATGGGTTCTCAGCTAGCCAGGGCGCACTGTGGGTTTTCTGGAACCGGGGATGGGCAGCAAATAGCGTAGTCATTTCCGTGGCGATGTCTAGCACATCCGACTGGAGAAACACCGTCGCACCGGAAGGCAATGCTTCAGCCAGGGTTTGCACCAACGCTGGCTGCACCACCCGTCGCTTGCTGTGGCGCTTCTTAAACCAGGGGTCGGGGAACTGGATCGAGACCCATTGCACCCCACCGGGGGGGAGCGATCGCAGAATTCGCCCTAAATCCAAGTTCACATTGCAAAAGAGATAATGCAAATTGGTCAGCCCCGCCTGATCTCGCAGGGCATTGGCCTCTCTCACCAAGGGCTCCCGGATTTCCAGCCCCAGAAAATTCCACTCCGGTTGCACGGGGGCGATCGCCAGGGTAAAGCGACCCCGCGCACAGCCAATATCCAGATGCAACGGCCGCTGAGGGCGGGCATAAACCTGCGTCCAATCCGGCAGGGCGATCGGCTGCTGGAATTGACGGGCAAGGGGGTTGACGTGTTGACGAATGCGAACGCGGGCCATATCACGAAAAAACGACCGTTAGGAAAAATGACGGTTAGGCGGGAGCAGTGGCAACGGGGGCGGGAACCACAATATAGCCTGTTTGGGCATCTCCTAGCACCCAGTTGCGCTCCACGCCCCACCACCACCAATAGGCCCCCACATAGGCACAGAGCAGGGCATCGAGTTGGTCTTCAATGGTTTTGAGTTGTTTGCCGGTGAGGGTGTTGTATTCACTGGGCAGGGGGAGGGGTAAAACCAAGGCGGGGACGAGGGTTGGCAAGACCGTAACGATGTGGTGATAAAGCTTAGCCAAAGCCAACTTGCGATCGCCCAACTTACCTTTCTTGTACTTCAGAATTCGGGTCAGTCCAAAGAGATGAATCGTTGCCGGGTGGGGAAACAGCTCAATCTGGTAGCGTCCCGGCTGCTGGGGCGTGATCGCTGGCGCATGACGAAATCCGCGAGCCTCCAGCGTTGTACCCACACCCACCGTCCGCTGGGCAAAGGGCAGGCTCTGGTTGGCGGGATAGGCCCCTGCATGGTAGCGTCCAAAATACCGATGGGCGAGGCGATCGCACAGCCGCGATCCCGTGGCATTGGGGATCAAGGTGGGCGCATCCACCGCAACCAGTCCCGGTTCTGCCTCGGCAATCTGGGCATCTAGCCATTGCCAAATATCAGATAAAGTCGTACGGGTGCAGAGCGAGACCCACTCTAAACGCTCGCCGACCAACGCCAGAGAGCAGAGACCGCTCGCGCCCGATGACCAACCGAGATCAAGACCAATAAATTTCAATGCCGATTAATTCGAAGAACCCAACGGATTCGCAAAACTCTCAATCTCGCCATTGCCCACCCGATTGTAATTGCCGTTGCCATTGTTGAGATTGGTGCTCGGCTGCCGCCGCCCATTGCCATTGTTAAAATTGGCATTCGGGTTGGCGGTGTTGGTCGGTGGACTAGCAGTGTTGTTGTAGGCGCTGGGGTCAAAGGTCGGCAATGGAGAGGGACGGCGCGATCGCGGCGTAAACGGTTCGATCGTAGGCACTTCAACCAAAGCGTTATCATTGCGCCCTGAGGCTACATCTGCGCCAGCAACCGGTGCATTGGGCAGCCCGGTATTGTTCTCGTAGATTGAGGGTTGATTGTTTAAGCCAGTTCCGTTTTGGGATGCGGTATTTGTTGCAGTGCTACTGGCATTCCCTTGGCTTGGATACGCTTGCAACGCCCGTTCGAGGGGCGTTAAGGCTTGGGTTTCGGTGGCATCCGCACCATGGAGGGCAATATCGAGCGCCGAGCGACCATTCCCCGCTGGAGCCGGGGAATTTGCATCTGAGAGCGCAGACCCGTCATTTTCAGTGTTAGCTAACGCCTTGGGCTCCTCAGTGTTGATTGCTCCATCTTGGTTAGACTGCTGACTTTTCATAAACTGCTCTAAGGGACTCCCTTCGCCCCCCTCCTGGCTGGGTTGACCCACCCCTGGCACACCGGTATATTCCTGGTCGGAGCGACCAAACCAAAACGAGAGGTTATCGAGCTGAATATCTTGCTCTAAATCATCCCGCGACAGACCCGGATTCAACTCTAGAATTCGTTCGATTAGGGCATTACTGCCATCGCTCTCACCGAGCCAGGACGGGTTGGCGAGATAGCTCCAGAGGGAGACCCCCACCATCATGCTCAAAACAACTGAGCCCATCCACAAGGGATGCCGATACCAAGGGGGAGCTGCGTCCACCTCCAACGCATTAGGGATGTGAAGATCAGTCACCATCGGCTGGGCTGGGTTCTGGCGTCGATTTTGCAAGAAGGAGAACAGTGCCATAAGCGTCCTCAAGTGCCGCACTGGGTTCTTGAACCAGCAGGGACTGTAGATACCATCAATTACATATCGTCCTGTCTTACAGGGTAGACGTTAAACGTATCCTAACAATTTTAAAAGTCTGCTGAAGCGGTACAGTGGGGGGCTCTCCCCCTCAAACCCAGCATCTCTGCTGCTACGGAGATTCACCCCAGCAGTAAGGTGAAGTGCGTTCAAAGTTCAGAGTTTGCTGGGAGTGAACGGACAGGAGCACAAAACATTCCCTCTTGGGAGTAGGGATGATGCTTTGGCAATGGTGTGTCATGGCAGAGCCATGACACAGACAGGGCTTATGTACTTGCACCAATTAGCACGGCTTTCGAGATCCCCCCGGCTGCGCCTTCCCCCTTATTAAGGGGGGTAGGGGGGATCTAGGGTCTAGATATAGTGTGCAGGGTTTGAAATGCGTAAGTCCTAACAGGGAAAGCCCAGAGCCGACCGCCTCAACTACGGTGCGGCGACAAACGGCGATTCGATGGGGCTAACCAACTCCAGTTGGGTCAGGGTTTGGTAGAGCATCGCCGCCATCTCGCCTCGGGTGGCCACTCGACTCGGCTCAATCATCCGGGCATTGGGATGGTTCACCATCAGACCATGGGTGGTTGCCGCTGCGATCAGCGCACGATTTTCTGCCGGAACCGAGTTAATGTCACTGTAGATATCCACCACATCCGCCCCACCACTGGGTTCAAAGTCAAACCGATCCACCAGCAGCGAGAGGATTTCCAGGCGTGTCAGGGTTTGGTCGGGGTTGATTGCCGGAAAGTCAAAGCCGATTTGATAGAGCGATTCTAGGCTGGAATAGGACCAATGGCTGCGGTTAATGCCGCTGGGGAATCCCTCTAGATTGCGAGATGGCGGCAGATCGTCAAAGGCTTGGCTGAGCATGGCGGCAAATTGGCCCCAAGTCAGGGGGTCGTTGGGGCGAAAATCGCCATTGGGGAAGCCTTCGAGCACGTCTTGTTCGAGCAGGGCATCGACAAAGGCTTTGGCCCAATAGCCCTCGGTGACATCATCAAACAAAGCGAGCTGAAAGCTGGCAAAGTCGGCGGTGTTGGTAAAGGGGGATTGGGCGGTTTGAGCCTGACCGGGCATTGCCGCAGTCAGGGTCGTGGCTAGCGTTGCGGCCAGGGTAGTGGCAAGCGCTGCAGTCGTGCCAGCTAAGGGTGCGATCGCCCAACGCAGAGAATAAGAAACACGCTTCATCGATTTTGATTACCTCCCAGGTGAAGAAAGAAACGGTCTGTCGTCCCTCTACAGATGTGCTGCGGCGCGTCCGATTATTTTGTTGAGAAGAAAAATAAGCGATCGCCCCTAACCGCCAATTTGCGACATCGTACGGGCATAAACACCAGTTTCGGTTCCCGATTCTCGGGCTTTAAAGTTAATCTCGGGTTTAGCCTGGAGGAGTTGGGCCACCTGTTGCTTGAGACGAGGTAAGGGCTCGCCCGCTCGCAGGGGCGTGCGCAGATCAATCTGATCAGTTTCATTGAGCAGACAGGGGCGCAGCCAACCATCGGCCGAGAGCCGCAGCCGATTGCAGCGATCGCAAAAACAGTCCGACATTTGGCTAATAAAACCCAGTGTGCCCCGAGCCTGAGGAATTTGAAACACATCGGCTGGGCCATTGCCGCGCACCGTGGACTCCACCAGACCCCAGCGATCGCGAATGCGCTGACGTAACTCAGCGGACGGAATCCAGGCCCGCTCGCCAAATAGGGCCGCATTGCCGATGGGCATAAATTCAATAAAGCGGACATGCCAATTGCGCTCGATCGTCAGAGCCGCCAGGTCTTCAATTTCATGATCATTCACCCCCGGAATCACCACCACATTGAGCTTGAGCGGATCAAAACCCACCGCATGGGCAGCCAAAATACCCTGCCAGACCTGTTGCCAGCGATCGCGTCCTTTGTGGCCGATAATCGCATTAAAAATCTCGGACTCTAGCGAGTCGAGACTGATGTTGATGCGCTTGAGGCCGGCGGCATACAGGTCAGCGGCCAGGGGCGCAAGCAAGAAGGCGTTGGTGGTCAGGGCGAGATCCTGGGTTTGGGGCAAGGCGGCGATCGCCCCAATGAGCTCGACAACCTTGGGCCGCAGCAAGGGTTCCCCGCCCGTGAGCCGAAACTTGCGAAATCCCAAAGGGATAAAGACCGCCTTTAAGAGGGTGAGAATTTCCGCGTCAGTGAGTACGGTAGCCTTGGGCACATATTGAAGCGGGGTATCGGCGGGCATACAGTACTGACAACGAAAATTGCAGCGATCGATCAAGCTAATCCGCAGATAGTCAACGACATTCATAGTTCAGGGTTCAGGGTTCAGGGTTCAGGGTTCAGAAGGTGGAAAAAACTTTGCACTCTGAACTCATCACTCTGAACTCACAAAGGGTTCTCTGTCTTAATAAGATACTGACTTTAGCAACTTTAGTGTTGTTTAAAGAGATCTAGAATGGCTCCCTTGTGTATTTCTCGTGCCATAGCTCTGCCATGACATGCACCATTTGCGGCTCTGCCGCCTGCATTGTCAAGACCGTCTGAAATAACTAGAGGTGGAGTCTCTACAGTCGCATTACCGGACAAAACCCGGTAACGAGTAGGACCCTGATAAATTGAAAACAACCCGAGGTTCGGTTAAGCCAAGAGCATGAGAGCGCATAACATTCAATGAAATCAACAATACTGGCTCCGATATTGCCGGAGTCTGAGGGGGCAATTTCCCCCTCAGCGGGAGGTGTCGGGGGGCTGGACCCCTGACAACCGGGTTTGACATCGAGATTTCAAGGCTTTGAGGAAGGCGATCGCTTCGCTTATTCAGCATTCAGGTTAAAACAATCCTATTCCTCTAAGGGCTCCAGAGCATTCTGGGCTGCCGCCTTTTCCGCCGCCTTCTTGGAGGGGCCTTGGCCGGTTCCCAAGGGCAACCCAGCGATCGTCACCATGGATTGAAAAATCGGCGCATCGTCCGTACCGGCGATCCGCTTGGTGTAGTAGATGGGGTTTTCTCGGTCAGGGTTGAGGTCTTGATCCGCCAGGAGCTTTTGCTGCAGGAGACTTTTGTAATCGTTGACGGCCGAGGCATCTGCTAGGTGCGATCGCTCCCCTCCCAGCAACTTCTGGGTTACGGTCTCAAAGAGAGGCCAAACCAACCGCCGCACGGGTTCAATTTCCGACTCGCTATCGAGATAATAGGCCCCCACCAAGGCTTCAAAGGCACTCCCCAGCAACCGAGCGTTGCGGCGGCCATCACTCCGTTCGACCCCCACACCCAAATAAAGCTTCTTATCCAAGCCCAACCTCAAGGCAAATTGGGCCAGTTGCTTGCCATTGACCAATGCTGTGCGCAGGCGGGTCATCCCGCCTTCATCCATGACGGCATCGCGCTGGTAGAGAAATTCGCCACAGAGAAAGGTCAAAATAGCATCGCCAAGAAATTCGAGTCGTTCGTTGTCTGGCCCTGCGTCGGGATATTCACGGCAGTAGGAGCTGTGGGTCAGCGCTTGGCGCAGCAGGGCGGGCTTGTGAAAATCTGGAAGCGGCGGCATGGCTGACGAGGGGAAACAGGGCCAACGAAATATCAGGTCGCAGTTGACAGTTCGCAGTTTGCATATGTCTAGAGTAGGCTGTTTTTGCCGACGTGGGGAGAGCGGGCTTCGGGTTCAGGGCTCAGGGTTCAGAATACGGGTCAGACTAGCATTCTGGGGATGTTGGACCGATAGCTGATTGCTGCTGTCCTACATTAGAATGCAGATGTACGACACCCCACCAACCGAGTTCCCATGCGTGAGTTCAAGCCCCAGACCCCGCAGCAATCCACCCCTCACAAAGCGGCCCATGAGACGCCGATTGTGCATTCACGGACGCCAGCCCAGGCAGCGCTACAGATTTTCTTGAGCGCGATCGCTGGCTTTAGCATCAGTGCTCTGGCGCTGGTGCTCTACTGCTGGGTCTGGGAAGTTCCGCTTCCGGTTGAAACCATTGTGTTCCGCAGCCTGGTCTTTGCCATCTATGCTGGTGCACTCTCGTTGTGGCTCGGCGATCGTATCTGGAAGTTGCTCGGCTGGTTTGTGAATGGGTTGCCGATGTGAGTGGTCAGCGATCACCCGAATCCGCTGCGATACGATCAATCCATCCCTCGCAAGCCAACCCCCACAAACCGATTATCTATTCTTGGGTTATGCCCTAGACAGAAAATATGGTCTATACCCAACCCCAGCTCCCAACCAGTGCTGAGCTTCCCTGTTCTGACGATACCCCGGTGGATAATGAAGACCAAAATTTACTGCCGAACTATCTACTCTTTTTGCTGAACTTGATTTGGCAAGAGCGGGATGATTGGTATTTTGGCGTGGATATGGCGATTTATCACACCACTGGCGTGAGCCCCAAAATCCCGGTTGTGCCCGATGGCTTCTTGAGCGTGGGGGTTCCCCGTCGCAAACCAGGAAATCAGTCGCGTCACAATCGTCTCTGCCCCAGCCCGCCCTACAATAACGGTAATCGCTGATGCCCCCTTGACCCATGACCCTTGATCTCATCGCGCTGCTGGTACTGGCCCTCTGGACTGTACCGCTCAACCATCTACCCGCCCTGGCTCGCATGCAAACGGCGGGGGTGCAATGGGCACTCAGCAATCGAGCGGAAAACCCGAACATCCCTGATTGGGTGGGACGGGCCGATCGTGCCCAACGCAACCATCTGGATAATCTGGCCCTGATTGCAACAATCGTTCTGCTGGCCCATGCCGTCGGTCGAGTGGATCACATCACGGCGATCGCCGCTGTTGTGATCACGACCAGCCGGATCAGCCACAGTCTCTTCTACCTGATCGGTCAGCCCTTGGCCCGCTCCCTGAGCTATTTTGTTTCCATCTTGGCGTTGGGAGCGATCGTCCTTCACTTGTGGATTTAACGGGCTCTGAGCCTCAACCATGCGTATTCTCGTTGTCAGCCACACCTATATCGTGGATCTCAACTGTCAGAAGCTACGAGCACTGGCTCAGTTGGGGGCCAAGGTCGTCGTCGTTGTGCCGAAACGTTGGCGACCCGGCGGGGTTCAAAACCGGCTGGTGCAAGCTCAGCCCCTCCAGGAGGAAAATTTTCAGCGCATTCCGATCGCCAACTGGAGCCAGAACAGCCAAGGGCTGCTTATCTTCCGACCCAGTATTGTTCCCCTGCTGCGCCGCTTCCGTCCCCAAATCATTCAAGTTGAGCAAGGCGTCAAAGCCTTGGGCTACAGTCAACTGATCATGCTCAACGGGCTGCTGGGTCTCAAAGCGAAAAACTGCTGCTTTACCTGGTGGAATCTGCCCTATACCAATGCCTTACCGATCGCTTGGCTAGAGCGCTACAACCTCACCCATACCCAGGGTTTGGTAGCGGGGAACCAGGAGGGCCTAGAGATTTTGCGAGAGCATGGCTATCATCGTGCTGCCACGGTATTGCCCCAACTCGGTGTGGATGAAGCGCTGTTTCAACCCGAACCCCAGCCCGAGTTACGCGCCGAGTTAGAGATTCCCCCTGAACAGTTTGTGGTGGGGTTTGTGGGACGCTTCGTGGTGGAGAAGGGCTTGATTACGCTGGTGCAGGCGCTGGCAGAGCTGCAAAGCCAAGACTGGACGCTGCTCTTATTGGGGCGGGGCATTATTAAGGATGAGTTGCAACAACTTGCAGCGGCCCTCGGCATTGGCGATCGCCTCCGCTGGGTTGAGAGCGTACCCCACGACCAGGTGCCCCGCTATATCAACCTCATGAATACGCTGGTGCTGCCCTCGGAAACCAATACCCAATTTAAAACCTTGACCGCTAGCGGTTGGAAAGAGCAATTTGGCCATGTGCTGATTGAAGCGATGGCCTGTAAAGTACCGGTAATCGGCTCAAATTCCGGCGAGATTCCCCATGTGATCGGCAAAGCGGGTCTCGTTTTTCGGGAGGGCCAGCCGGATGCTTTGCGCGATCGCCTTGTGCAACTGATGCAGCAACCCGCTCTGGCGCAAGACTTGGGCGAACGGGGCTACCGAAGGGTGCTCCAGCGATATACTAATGCGGCGATCGCCCGTCAACAGCTCGCCTTTTACCAACAACTGTGGCGATGAAGATCTTGCAGATTGTCCCTGCCGTTTCGGTGGTCTACGGCGGCCCCAGTCAGATGGTGCGGGGCTTGTCTGCGGCCTTGGCCCGGCAAAATGTCACGGTGGAGATCCTCACGACCGATGCCAATGGGGATGTGGGGCAGCCGTCGCTCGGTGTGCCCCTCAATCAGCCCCTTCCGGAAGATAACTACACCGTTCGCTACTTCCGCTGTGCCCCCTGGCGACGCTACAAGTTTTCTCTAGGGCTTTGCACCTGGCTCTGGCGCAATGCCCACCGCTACGATCTCGCCCATATCCACGCTCTGTTTTCACCCGTGAGTACGGCAGCGGCGACGATCGCCCGCTGGCGCAAGCTCCCCTATCTGCTACGACCTCTGGGAACCCTCGACCCGGCAGATCTGCGCAAAAAGCTCCGCCTCAAGCAACTCTACGGCTATTGCTTCGAGCGGCCCAACCTCGCAGGGGCAGCCGCGCTCCACTTTACCAGCAGCCAAGAAGCCGAAATTTCCGAGCGCTACGGCACCAACCCCATGTCCCTTGTTATTCCCCTCGGCGTGCCCTTGCTGACCTTCCCCGACCCCGGTCAAGTGCGGCAACGCTGGCAGATTGCGGCGGATGTGCCCTTGATTCTGTATATGTCGCGCATTGACCTCAAGAAGGGCATTGAATTACTCATTGAATCCCTAGCAATATTGCGAGCTCAAAACCTGCCCTTCCATTTGGTTTTAGCCGGGTCGAATGCCCAAGATCCGGCCTATGAGCGCCTGATCGGCGATCATGCAAGGCAGCAATTGGGGGAGCAGGTGACGATCGCTGGTTTTGTCCGGGACGAAGAGAAGCTGGCGCTGTTGCGGGATGCCGACCTCTTTGTCTTGCCCTCCTATTACGAAAACTTTGGCATTGCCGTCGCCGAAGCGATGGCCGCCCAAACGCCAGTGCTAATTTCTGATCAGGTGCATATTTGGCCAGCAGTGCAGCAAGCGCAGGCAGGGTGGATCGCCCAATGTCGCAGTGATGCCCTCACCGCTGCCCTAACGGCAGCTCTCACGGACCCGATCGCCCGTCAGACCCGTGGTCAGAATGCCTACCACCTCGCGAAGACGGCCTATAGTTGGGATGCGATCGCAGCCGAGTTGCTTGCGGCCTATCGGTCGATCCTGCACACGTCGGGGCGATAGGGCATTGCTTGATTGTTAATCATGAAAACGCTGCGCCGCTCGGGTTCTCAACGTATTCTAGAAAACAACACCATCATGGCCGCTTGGTTGATGATGACCCTCTTTAACTTGGGTGTTGTGGTGACGACCGGGTTGATTTTGACCGATCGCTATCCGACAGATGGAGACGTTTTCCCTAGATGGGTGATCGTTTTGTTCTGGGTAGGGGCGATTTTTTGCAGCATTTTTACCTACTCCAAAACACGGACACGTTTAACGATCGATCGCCAGGGCGGAACATTGGCAAAAATTGATATACTCTGCCGAGCCTCCACCGTTCAATTTAAGCCCCAAGACGTCGAGCGCTTTGAAGTGACTACAACCACTGACGTTGATGGTGATCCCTATTATTATTGCGAACTAAAAATTAGCGGACAGAAGTCCTGCCGGGTTGCGGAGGGACATTTTCAAGATTCCCTCGAAGCGGCAGCTCAAGAACTGCGACAGGTGATGGGTTTGTCTTAGAGAACTGTGATAAACGTTCAACCGTGAGGTATCTAAGCTTAGATACATTACCTCATCTTACCAATCTGCATTAACGTGAGTTTCGATTAAGTGAAATTATCGCATCCCTCACAGCCCTGAAATCTCGTTGTCATACCAATCAGTCATGACGGGCCGTCACCCCCAACCATGAAAACCCCCGAACCCAAGGGAGTCGGCGCAGCCGGGAGGATCTCGCTAGCTTCGCTGACTCGGCACAAGGGTATGAATCCTGTCTATTTGCAGAGCAATCCGGAAAGTAAAGACAAAATAAGCGAGGATGAAGGCTGAGCTTGTCGAAGTCCGTTCGCTCAGACGTTCGACAAGCTCAGTCTTCACTTTCTTTCTGGCTCTATACAATCAGGATTTGGTATCAAACCCGGTTGTCATACTAACGAGTCATGACGGGTTATCACCCCCAACGATGAAAACCCCCGAACCCAAGGGGGTCGGCGTAGCCGGGGGGATCTCGCTAGCTTCATTTACTTGGTGCAAGAGTATTAACATT
>JBCDEB010000006.1:0-88828 GCA_039180005.1 Cyanobacteria bacterium P01_G01_bin.54
CAATACCGGAGCCAGTATTGTTGATTCTGCTGAGTTTCAGAGTCTTTCGAAATGTCTGCTTATCCAGAACTCAGGTTGAATAGTCCTCACAATTCTCTGCACGGGCAATATATTCGGTGACAAGATATAGCCTTTTGCGAAAATATGAGGATCGCGCCTCCTCCTTTCCAAGGGGGATTGAGGGAGATTAACGCACCTCATGCTTATGAAAACCGCTATAACATCTTATATTGTTTGCATCCGTCCTGGATAAGGTAAAACTCACCCAGCCCTGTTACTTTTGCCAGCAAATAGGTGAGTTGATTCCTTGAAAGCGGTTACTTTTTGTGCAAGTTCCCCGCAACAATTTCTCCTACACTTGAGGCCATTGAACTCTGGACGTGTAACGCTGATGCAACAGTCCACCAAGGTGCCGCCCAAGACCCAGCCTGAAACATTTACCCCCCTCTACGCCGCGATCGCCTGGATGCGCGATCGCCTAATGGGCTATCTTGATGCCCAACCCCTCAAGACTGACCCCCCCGACTGCCCGAGCCTGAGACAACTAAGCCAGCGCCTCGGACTCTCGGCCTTTGAAGCGAATGTAATTCTGCTTTGTGCAGCAATGGAACTTGACCCCCATTGCCTTACCCTTTGCGGCCGGATTGCTGGCAACCCAGAGCAAGCCTACCCGACCTTGGCTCTGGCCTTGCAACTCTTTGCCAATGCAACTTGGGATGTGCTAGCTCCCCAGCGCCCGCTTTGGCAATGGAAATTGTTGCAAACGCAAGCCCAGCAGCCGACCCTCACCCAAGCGCGCCTCAAACTTGACCCCCGAATTCTCTGCTATTTGCTAGGGATTCAAGCCTTTGATCCCGAGCTTGAACCCTGGGTTTATCCCCTCGTGCTTGAAACAATTCAACTGCCGCTCTCCCACGAGACCATCGCCACGCAGATTCAACAAACCTGGCAGGCGGGCCAGCTCGCGGCGGTGCAACTGTGCGGCTCAGATCTCAAGGCTCAGCAGGCGATCGCCCAGCAGATTGCCACTGAGTTGGGGTTTGAAATCTACACAGCAGCGGCCATCACCCTACCCACCCAGCCTTTGGAGCTGTACCCCCTCAAGCAACGCTGGCTGCGGGAAGCACTGCTACGCCGGGCGATGCTGTTGATTAATTGCCATGATTTAGCCACATCACCCGCCCACCAAAGCGCGATCGCCTATTTCCTGCAAAATCTCCCCATCCCGCTCATCCTTTGCAACAACGCTCGACAGCACTTTAGTGAGCAAACGGTGCTGACGCTCGATCTTCCCCCGCTGCCGCATCTCGAACAGCAACAACTCTGGTGGCAATATCTGGGCGATCGCGCTGCCGAACTGAACGGTCACTTAGCCCCAATCGTGGCCCAGTTCAATCTGGGCAGCCATACGATTCAAGCGGCCTGCGCCACCGTGCAAGCCGCCCCCATTGAAGACGTTTCTGAGCAACTTTGGCAATATTGCCGGCTGCAAGCCCGCCCTGCCATTGAGCACCTTGCCCAACGCATTGATTGCACCGCCACCTGGGAGGACCTGATCTTGCCCAGTCGGGAAAAAGAGATATTGGGGGCGATCGCGGGTCAGGTCAAACAACGCGCCGAAGTTTATCAAACCTGGGGCTTTGCGGGCAAAAGCCACCGGGGTTTGGGGATTAGTGCGTTGTTTGCGGGGCCGAGCGGCACAGGAAAAACGATGGCGGCGGAGGTACTGGCGCGGGAATTTAAATTGGATCTCTATCGTATTGATCTCAGTGCAGTGAGTAGTAAATATATCGGCGAAACCGAGAAGAACCTGCGGCAGATTTTTGATGCGGCGGAGTCGGGCGGTGCGGTGTTGCTCTTTGATGAAGCCGATGCTCTCTTTGGCAAACGCACCCAGGTGAAAGATAGCCACGATCGCCATGCCAACTTAGAGGTGAGCTATTTGCTCCAGCGCATGGAGGCTTATCAAGGACTGGCGATTTTGACCACTAACCTCAAGGAGTCGCTGGATCAGGCCTTTGTGCGGCGGTTGCGGTTTATTGTCAATTTTCCCTATCCCAATGCTGAGATTCGCAGTCAAATTTGGTCGCGGGTGTTTCCGGAGCAAGCCCCGACCAAGGGGCTGGATTTTGAGCTGTTGGGTCAGCTCGATGTGACGGGGGGTAATATTCGGGCGATCGCCCTCAATGCGGCCTTTTTTGCCTCAAGTGCCGGTGAGTCGATCCAGATGAAACATCTGCTTAAAGCGACCCGAGTGGAATACACCAAGATGGGACGAGTGCTCACGTCCCAAGAAGTCCAGTACTGGGTTTAAAACAGCCTCCAATCATACTGTTCTCACCTTATCAATCATGAAGAAGTATACCGCTAAGCCAACCTGGAAAACGCCAACCACTCAAGCAAAAACCGATCAGCAAAAGCAGCAAGTTCATCAGCCAACTCCAACGGGGAACTTCGCGCCCAATGCCTTGATGGATAGCGTCACCGTTGCACCTACTCGTGAATTGCCCCTGCAACCGAAGCTGACGATGGGCGAGGTGGGGGATCAATATGAGCAGGAAGCGGATCAAGTGGCGGCGCAGGTGGTGCAGCGGTTGAACAGCCCTCAGGCTGAGCAGCAGGAAGCGGCACAGGGTGATGAGCCGTTGCAGCTCAAGTCCATGCTGCCGGAGGTCCAGCGCACGGAAGGGGATGCAGAGGAGGCGGAAGCAGCAGACCCAATTTGGCGCAAGCCATTGGTGCAGCTCCAGGGCATGAATGGCGGCGGATCGGTCTCACCGGAGGTCGAGCAGTCGATCCAGCAGGAGCAGGGTAAGGGGCAGCCGCTGGCGGATGGTGTGCGGCAGCCGATGGAGGGGGCGTTTGGGGCAGATTTTGGTGGGGTAAGAGTCCATACGGACAATACGGCAGATCAGCTCAATCAGTCGATTCAAGCGAAGGCTTTTACGACGGGGCAGGATGTGTTTTTCCGGCAGGGGGCGTATCAACCGGGTTCAAAGGGGGGGCAGGAGTTGTTGGCCCATGAGTTGACTCACGTGGTGCAGCAACGTAGTAGCACTGTTCAGCGTAGTGGTGATGAGCTGATACAGCAAGGCACAACAAAGCTCACACAAGAAGACTTGGATAAACAGACTTCTACATCCAAAATAGATGAGCCCTTAGAAGACTTAGATAAACAGACTTCTACATCCAAAGGTGAGCTCCTAGTCGAGCGTATGAAAGTTCTGAGTCGCAAGGATAAAGTCCAACACGATGGTCCTGCTCCTGGACAGGTCGAACTGTATAAATGGCTAAATAAATTTGTTGAGGGTAAGGATACAGCCCCAGAAAAGATGAATTGCTGGCAGGCGGTGCTGTGGGCAGCGCGATCGGCCGGCTTAATTGACTCGGAACATCTCAAGATGGCGAATGAGCCCTTTGAGATCGGTGATAGTGTCAATACTTTATCTAGAGTAATCGCGAAGTATAGTGATCAAAACTCTCAGTTGATTCATCCCAATGAATTATCAAAAAATAACGAAAAAAGAGCAAAATGGTACAGCGAGAACCTACCTAAATTTAAAATCCCTCGTGGTGAAGTTGTTGTATTTGGTTCTGATGGAAAACATGTCTGCTTATCAACGGGTGATGGTAAAGCCATAGAATTGGATAAACAGGACCCGCCACGTGTAGTAAAGCCAAGGATAATCTCGGAAAACAAAAAATATATTGAACTTTTGGAACAACAGAGGAAGATCGATGAAGAGTTAGAGGTTCAGGAGCAAAAGCTTAACAATCTCAACAATGACAATGAGATGGATTTGGATGAAGTAAAGCGAGAGAAAACCAAGATTCAGATAAAAAAGAATAGAATCAAGAAAAAGATGTCACAAGAGGACAAGAAAGAACTTAATCGACTCAGAAAGAGTTATGAGAGTGGTCTACTAGATCCAAATCACAAAACCAATTATACAAAAACACCTCTCTCTAATGAAGTAAAAGAGAAGACATTGATTGACATTGGCAAGAAATACTTTGTCTTGATTGATGGTATGTTCTGGGGAAAAATACCGAGTAAACAAGAAATTAAGAAAGCCAAGGAAGAACAGGAGCAGTTAAACAAGAAGCGACTCCAAAAAAATGCCAATACCGTTTTAATCTCTTCGCTTCCAGAACTTAATCAATTTAAGGAACGAGAGACTGTATTCAAAAAACCACCCGAGTATATTCATGTTAAGCACAGAGAAAAACAGCAAGAATTCAAGATTAAACCGGGTCAAAATTTCCTAAACATAGAGACGATTCAAGACTTTGACAAGATCAATCTTCGAGGGGGTGACGTACTTGTGAAATCCACCCAAGAGCCAGATGTCTTAGAAATCATCGATGGTCATCATCGCTTTATCGGAACCCTCCTCTATGCTGGGGTTGTAAATCTAAAGATACTTGATAAAAAAGGTCAGACAACGGATAGTTGGTCTTCAATGAAGTGGCTTAGACATCCTAACCAAGACTTCCATAATAAACAAGTAAAGCAGAAAGACAAAAAACAACAGAATGACAAGAATAAGAGCAAGAAAAAGGTCGTAAAGAAAAAGGAAAAAGGGTGCTATCTTTGGGTAAACCAGGGTCTGAATTTAACGTTCAACATAAAAGAGAAGTTTGCAGGCATTGTGACCACGGGTGTCGCCCCATGTGTTGCGGTCGGGTTTGATGCGACTTATAAAGATCAAAGGGCATTATCTTTAGCACATTTTGATGAAAATACCATTACGGAAACAACGCTTCCCAAGATGTATAAATCCTTGCTGAAGGCTTTGGAAATAGAGAATGTTAAATCCGTCCCTGAAGGAGCAGTGGAGATTATTTTCCATTTGGGTGGTGGTAATACAGGTTACTTAAAGAAACTCCTTCCCATTATCATGAAATTCCTGCAGCGACAAGTCCCCGTTACTTGTAAACAAGGGAGATTGTATGATAGTCAGAGTGAGGAAAAAAATCAGGCATTCAAACTAGGTAGGGATAATGGCTTTGATAAGGCAACTGATACATTCAACTTGGATGAAGAGAAATTCGCTACTGATAATAAAGAGGGGCAGGCGAGGCTTATGTACCTAGCATATAGTAGCTCAGAGTTATACAGGGCCTTGATGGAAAGCCTCAGTAGAAGTGAGTTTCTTGACGTAGAGAAAGATGATCGTAAAGACTATGGGAAGAAGAATCATAAGCAAATGAAAAAGAATCTTAAGCGTCTCGATGAGATCAGAGGGAACCCTCAAAAAGAGCTTGAGATGTTTAAGCAATATCTAGAGCACCTCAAAGAAGATGAGAAAGAAGAACGAAATAAACTCAACAAGAAAGAAAACCAAGTGAAAAACCCAAAAACCGAAAAAAACAAGCAGAAAGAGATCGAAACAAAAAAATCAAACAGATCTATACGAATAAAAAGAAAGAGGATCTTGAAACAAGCGAATGCCCTGGCTGCCAAAATCAAGGATTTGGATAAGGAAATTTCCCGTAGGGAAGAAGAGCTGAAGCTAGAAGAAAAACTGAAGTCAGTCGAATAAAGTCAGAGCATAGTTTATAAACTTGCATGGGCAGTCTGAGGTGCTTTAATTCCAGGCAACGTATGTTTGGTTTGAGGAATATTTGCTATAGTAGATTTCATAAGTGTACTGATTTAAGCTGTCTACAACTGATCCGGCTCTCACCTAACCAGCCATGAAAAAATACATCATCAAACCCACCTGGAAAGCGCCCACGGCCCAAGCCAAACCGGATGAGAAAAAGCGGAAATCGGGTCAGTCGTTGCCGATTGGCAACTTTGCCCCTAACGTCCTGATGGATAACGTCACCACTGCACCCTTCAGCAGCTTGCCTGTGCAACCGAAGCTGACGATTGGTGAGGTGGGGGATCAGTATGAGCAGGAAGCGGATCAAGTGGCGGCGCAGGTAGTGCAGCAGATCAACTCGCCTGCTGGAAAATCAGCTCAAGCTCAAGTGGCAGAAGACCCGGTTCAGCTTGAGCCCACTGTACAGCGGCAAAACCTCAGCGGTAGCAAGGCAGCCCCTGAGCTGGAATCGGAAATTAACCAGGCCAAAGGTGGGGGTCAGTCGTTAGATCCGGGTCTACAGCGATCGATGGGTCAGGTAATGGGGATGGATTTAAGCCATGTAAAAGTGCATACCGACAACACCTCCCATGAATTAAACCAGACATTACAAGCCAAGGCCTTCACCACTGGGCAGGATGTCTTTTTCGGCAAAGGGCAATATCAACCGGGGAGCAAACGTGGACAAGAACTGATTGCCCATGAGCTGACCCATGTGGGACAGCAGACGGGGACTCAGGTGCAGCGTAAACCCACCGATAGCCAGATTCAGCGAGATGGACTGACTGATATCAGCAGAGAAGTTGTTCAGCAAGAGCCCAAGTACTGTACATCAGAGCATGCATTGAGACTGATGGATAAGTGTGCCAAATGTAAGACCAGTCGAGAACTCAAGGTGATGCATCTCATCACGGAATATAACCAAGAAAATCTCTTCTTTTTAGATGCATTTACAAAATATCGTCAGTCTCCTAACCGAGCAAGCATGCTTAAGATTTACGACAAATATGTCAAAAGTGGTAGTGAGTTCATGGTCAATATCTCTTATGGTGTGCGGAATCAGATCGAGCAACAAATTAACAATACGCCGAGTAATGAAACGCCCAATTACTTGCTTTATGTTTTCCATAGCGCCTCAAAAGAAGTTTACGATATCTTTACTGACATTGCCCAGCGGTACCCAGCAACCGTTGACAAGCAGCAGGCAATTGTTATCCATAATCTAGTCAGCACGGGACAAGCTTCCTACGAGGATTTCTCAGATGTTAAGCTCCGTCGTGGTGTCAGCATATACAAGGGGGCAGACTACAAAGATCAGTTTATCAAGACCAAAAAAGACATACAAAAACAAATTGAAAAGAAACTAAAAGACTATTCATGGCATAAGCGATTGACCGCAAAAGCCAAGGAACAGGCTTCAGAAGACATAACCCATGGCTGACCCAGGGAATGGTCAATATGAATATCGAAAATCAACCCTGCAAAAGGGGGAGGTCAGCCTGGAGTAGGCAAGGATAGGTTCATTATTAACGTGAGTTTCGGTTAAGCGAAACGATCGTATTCCTCAAAACCTGGAAATCTCGATTTCAAACCCGGTTGTCAGGGGTTCAGCCCCCCGACACCTCCCGCTGAGGGGGAGATTGCCCCCTCAGACTCCGGCAATATCGGAGCCAGTATTGTTGACTCTGCTAAGTTTCAGAATCTTTCGCAATGCCTGTTTATCCAGAACTCACGTTTATTATTCAAAATTAGGCTAATGCTGAGTCGCTCCAGTTTCCCAACGCTGCTCCACTGCCGCCCAGACCTGGGGTAAATAGGTTAGGGGATTGTGGGCCTGCCGTAAATGCCAACTATAGGAGAGGGCATAGCGCAGCAGACGGCCCCGATGGGGGCGGAAATAGCGGTTATAGGCGATGCTGGCGTAGAGACGGCTGCGGTACATACTCAAGGGGCGGCGGGTGAGGATAGAGCGATCGGCATAATGCTCAACGTAAGCCCCTGGAATCGAGCGGCTTTTAAAGCCCTGTTGGTAGAGATAGGCTCCAAACTCCAGATAAATCGCCCCGTAGCCCCCAAAGCTCTCGATCAGTCGAAAGCCGCGATCGAAGACCGCTCGGGGGTAAATCGTCGAGCCATCGGCAATGCCCCAATTGTCATCGGGGTGGGTGATGCCAATCCCCACTCCCGAAGGGCTCAGTTGATTGGCCCGCTCCACATGGGCAAAGAATTCGCCATCGATAAAGCCCCGCTCACCCGTCGTCCAAATGGCCTGGCGATCGCGCTCCAGAGCCGCCAAGCATTTCTCCACATGCCCAGCGGGCCAGACATGATCATCATCCATGGTGTGGATATGGGTGCCCGTGCATTGGGTGGCCGCAAAATTACGATTGGGGTACATTCCCTTAACTGGCGCGAGCAGGTAGCGGCAGTCCCAACGCTTAGCCAGATCGGCGATCGCCCCTGCATAGTCCGGGTCAGAATTATCAGAAACCAGCACTTCATAGGGCTGAGGGCGCTGAGCACGAATGCTCGCCAAGGCCCGCGCCAGAGAGTCCGGCCGATTGCGCGTAATTAGCGCCACACTAAGTTGGATTGGAACAACCATCTTTTACAGTTCGCAGTGACCCGTTCGCAGTTCGCAATTTTCCTTTCCCCCTTCCCCCAACTTTGAACCTTGAACTTTAAACCTTGAACTCATTCCCCCTTCCCCCAACTTTGAACCTTGAACTTTAAACCTTAAACTCACCAGCGCTAGGGCAATCGGGCTAAAGCATCCTGATAGATATTAATGGTGTCAGTGGCGATCGTCTCCCAGCGAAACCGCTCGGCCACGACCTGGGCTTGGCGGGAGAGGGCTTGGTATTGGGACGGCGGTAGTCGTAGAATTGTGATCAGGCGCTGGGCGAGGGCGATCGCCTGACCAATCGGGACGAGACAATCTGGCTCAAAGCCACGCAGCATGACCTTGGGCCCAGCGGCGGCATAGGCAACGGTGGGAATCCCGGCGGCGAGTGTTTCGAGTACCGCAAAGCCAAAGCCTTCCACATAGGTCGGTAAGGCTCCGACCGTTCCGGGTGCCAGGAGTTGGGGGAGTTCGTCGCTGCGGTACTGGGGGATGATCGTAATGCCGTTCAGGGAGAGGTCGGCAGTACGGGACAGATCGCGATAGATCAATGGGGCGCTAACGCTTGTGCCCAAAAACCGAAACTGGGTCTCAGGAATGGCTTGCCGAACGTGGTTGATAATTCGCCCCCAGTCCCATGCGCCCTTGCGTGGGCTCCAGGTGCCGATGAAGACCACGGTGGGGGGCTGAGATTGAGGACATTGCATTGCTGAGCAATGGGCAAGCTGTTGGGCTCGCTCGGTGCTTAAACCAAAGGGAAAGACATGGCTTTTTGCCCAGGTTTGGAGGTGGCGATCAAGGTAGGCCTTTTCATCGGGGTTGGGCAGATTAATCAGATCACAGGTTTGGTAGCTGCGCCAACAATTGTGGGACTCGTGGCGATCGCGCCAAGCGAAAAAACTGCCGAGACAACGCGCCTTGAGAGATTGCCGGGCTTGGAGCTGGCGATTAAAGAGGCTATAGAACGCGTGTAACCCCACAGAACGGCTCACCAGCAACCCGCTAAACCCCAGCTCTTGCTTGGTGAACGGGAGGTTACCTTGATGGGCATCAATTACATCAAAGCGATGACCCTGAGCCTGGATATAGGCGCGTGCTCGCTGGGCAAAGGCGGGTCGCATCAGGTTCGCCCTGAGTGATGCAGTCTGATTTTGCTGGGGTCCAAAGGCTTGGCCTAGATCAAATTGTTCAATCTGATGTCCCTGCGATTGCCACTGCTGCGCCAATTCCAGTTGAACCCGTGCGCCCCCTAGTTCACGAGACAGGGGCATATGCAGCATAATCAGAATATGCAAGGCTGGCATCTTCGGGAGAATGGGGATCCGCTAAACTGCTAAGTTCAAGTTTTCAGTTTACTCTCCTCAATTATCATTAGTTTTAAACCCTTGAGCAAACGTCACCTCCATCCTGCTACTCAACGCTGTCACCGACCGCTCAGCTTAAGGGATACCTCTGAACTGAGGCACAACACCCCCGGTTGCATTGCTGACTTCCAACCCTGGGGCAATGAAACCGTCTTATCGGAGAGGGATAAAAATCGTTTTAGCCCTGACCCCACTTCAACCGCTAAAGTTTAGACGTGAGATCCCCAACATTCTCTGGGGAATGCTTGCACAGTGATGGCTCAAGTTAACGTTCAGAAGATCAGTGACACGCTCCTGCAATTGACGACCGGCGACCACATCAAAGTCGATAGTCGTCTGGTTGCCCTTGCCGAATGTTTGGGTCAAGGGCTGGGTGCTCAAGCCTGTCGGATCACACCACCCATGGTACTGATTGCCGAACTGCCCTGTTTTTGGTATGAACCCTCCCTCGATCCCAACACCGTTCCCTGGGATAGTCTCTTTCGGCCGACAGGTCATTCCCATCCGTTGGTCAAGCAATTTACCTGTGCCAATGGGACGATTATCCGTTTGGCTCATGCGGATGCGGCTTGGCAACCCCGGATGCCCGCTGAAATGTTTCACAATTTGCTCAACACGGCAGCGATCGCCTATGCCCATCTGCAACTCTGTCAACAAAATCATTATCAGCAGTCGATTCAGGACGTTATTAACTACTTCAGTCAAACCCTCAAAGCCTCTCCACACCTAGAAGATTTTCTGCCCGCAACCCTCAAGCAGCTCGGACAAGTGTTGCCGATTGGGCGCAGCTTTGTGCTGCTGCTTAAATATAAAAACCCCTTTGGGCGATCGCTGATTCCCCAGGCCCGCCTCCAGATCGCTCAGGAATGGCAAGATCCCCATATTCTGCTGCCGAATGGAGGGGAGTCCCATACCTTGCCCAAGAGCTTTTTGCTCGCCGATGCCCCCGCCTGTCTCGAAGCTTGGCATCGTGCGCCTGAACCGCTGGAGGTGCGCCAAACTCCCCCCAATAATGCCAAGGCTTGCGATCGCTGGCTCGATTGGTTGACCTTTCCCCAATTGCTCTTAATTCCACTTCTCGGCACCCCCCAGTCTAATGAGCAACGACCCCTGGTGCTGGGCTTTATGGGCTTTCAACGCCAGAACCCCTTGGATTGGACGGATACGGAGCAAGCGTTGCTCGACTGGGTGGGCAGTCAAATTAGCACAGCGCTGATTCACAACAACACCCTCGAGCAGATTCAAAACCTGGTAGATACCCGGACGGCTCAACTCAAGGGGAGCTTAGAGGTTCAGGCCCGTCTCTACGAAAAGACCCGTCACCAGGTTGAGCAACTCCAGGAGTTAATCACGCTCAAAAACGAGTTTTTGGATTCAGTCGGCCATGAGTTGCGCACGCCCCTCACCAGCATGAAGGTGGCGATCGAGATTCTGCGGAAAAAAGATCTCTCCCTCATTGACAAAACCAAATATCTAGATCTCCTTGAGCAGGAATGGCAACGGGAATTTGATCTGATCCAAAATCTGTTGAGTTTACAACAGCTAGAGTCATCTGAGAGCCTTCTCCCCCTGCAAGAAATTGCGGCGGCCAGCTTTATCAACCAACTCGCCAAACCCTTTGAGCAGCGGTGGCAGCCTCAGGGTCTTTCTCTTCAGGTGAAGGTGCCAGTCGATCTCCAGATTTATTCCCACGCCAGCAGCCTAGAGCGCATTATCAATGAATTGCTCACCAATGCCGGGAAATACGCTGACCCCAACACCATGGTGCGCCTAACCGTGACGCCCAAGGAAAAAACGGTGGAGTTTGTGGTACATAACTGGGGTCAGGGCATTAGCCCTGAGTCCCAGCGCCATATTTTTGAGAAGTTTTTCCGGGGCAAGGGGGTTTCCCAGCGGGCGATCGCTGGCACAGGCTTGGGCTTGGCGATTGTCAAAGCCTTAGTCAAACACCTCAATGGGACGGTTCGGGTCTGGAGTGCCCCGGCAACCGACCAGAAAATGGGTCAAACACAATTCACGATTGTCATTCCCCACAAAACGGTGACGTGCAACGCCGTATCTTGAGACTTGT
The DNA here is from genome assembly GCA_039180005.1 of Cyanobacteria bacterium P01_G01_bin.54. Taxonomy (GTDB): domain Bacteria; phylum Cyanobacteriota; class Cyanobacteriia; order Cyanobacteriales; family Spirulinaceae; genus SIO3F2. The sequence goes on from JBCDEB010000006.1 coordinate 11,650, forward strand.
TCAGGGTTCAGCCTTCCGGGTTCAGCGTGCAGGGGAGAAATTCTTGGTAGAATTGGGTCTTTAAACTGCTGATACACATCTGCCTGAATTGCTTGCCCACCCCTTGAAGTGATTACTCAATCTAGTCCCCTACGCATCTCCCGGATCCGTCTGCCTCACGGCCAACTGTTTTGGCGAGAAGTGGGTGAGGGCCCCACTTTGGTCTTTTTGCATGGCTCTTTCCAAGACGGCACCCAATGGTTGCCCCTGGTTGAGCAATTGGCCAGTCGATTCCATTGCCTGATTCCCGATCTCTTGGGGTTTGGGGAATCACCCCCACCCGACCAAAAACAGTCGATCGCCCTCCAGGCTAAGTGTTTAGCGGCTTATCTTGAAGCCCTACATCTGGAGCGCTACACCCTGGTGGCCCATTCTCTGGGGGCTTGGGTTGCCAGCCATTTTGCCCTAACTCAGCCGGCTCAACTCCAGGCCATGGCCTTGATCTCACCCGAGGGGGTTCTGACGGAAGCCTTCCCCAACCGTTGGCAACGGGAAAAACAACTCACCGCATTTGTTCCGGTGGTTCCGGCATTACTGAAGCTTTCTGCGCCCTTCTCGCGGTTGGTGGGCAAACACGCGGCGATCGCCCGTCAACGGGCCTACCGTCACCAGCTCTTGGCCTCATCCGCTAGTTGTCGGCTGCTCTTTAAACGCCGCTGGGCCGACCTGCATCCCGAACTCCTCAACGAGCGCCTGGAGCACCTCCAGGTTCGGACTCAGGTGCTCCAGGGAGGACAGGATGACCCGGCGGTTATTGCCCAGAGCAAGACGTTTGTCCGCCTTTGTCCTGCGGCTCAGCTCCGGATGCTCAAGGAGGGCGATCAGGCCTTGCTTAGCCATTGGTCGGACAGCATCGCCTATGAGATTGAGCGGTTGGTCTTGAATACACAAATGGTGGTTTCTTAGGGGCAAGGTTAAGGGAGAAGGGGAGAAGGATTTCTGTAGGGTCTGTCTCCCTGCCCTGCGCTCGTCCGATACATCCTGCACCCATTTTTCATGGGTTGGTTTGTCGAATTACTGGACTGGGCACGGAAACCTACACCCCTACATTATTTGCTGGATCGGCCAACACCCCAAACCCACCCCGGTCGTCGCGACGCGCAACTGCCCCTCCCGAGTAGGGCTGTTATCTGTTTACCAGAGAAAATCCTCGGTCTTCCGTAGGGGCGCGGAAACCGCGCCCAGACCCATTGTTAAACCAACCAACCCATTGTCTAGGGGTTGCAGGGTGTATTGGGCTAACGTAGGATCGGGCAACCCGACCCCTACAATAGAACCGTCGGAGTTCTTTTTTCTCTCCAGAACATAAAACAGCCCTACCCCTCCCGAGAGGGGATGTCTGGCTAGGAATCTCCTCAAAGGAGAAACTGCGTTCGCGCTAGCGTCCCCAGAGGGGAAACTGCGAACTGGTAACTGCAAACTGCCGTGACTCAAATCCTGATCATCGCCTCACACCCTGTCCCCTACCTTGCGCCCCTGTTTCGGCTGATGCAACAGCGCGGTTGGCGGATGCAGGTGGCCTATTGCTCGCTGCAGGGGGCCCAGCCCTACATTGATCCGGAATTTAACCAGACGATCGCCTGGGATCTGCCAATACTCGAAGGCTACCCCTGGTTCCAGCCGCCCAACTGTTCGCCCAAACCGGGACTAGGACGTTTTTGGGGACTGGTCAATCCGCAGCTCTGGTCGCGGGTGAAACAGGTGGATGTGGTGCTGGTCTACACGGGCTATGTCTACGCCAGCTTCTGGATTGCGGCACTCAGTGCCAAGCTCTATAACAAGGGCTTTATCTTTAGCACCGACACCAGCCGCTTTGATACCCGTCAGGGTGCAAACTGGTTCAAACGTTGTCTCAAGCGCTGGCTCTCGCCTCCCATCCATCAAGTGGCGGATGCGATCTTGGTCTCAACCCGTTTTGGGGCAGACGTGGTGGCGGGTTTGGGTATCCCCCGCGAGCGCATTGAGCTGACGCCCTCTGCCGTCGATAATGATTGGTGGCTGGCCCAGTCGGCACAGGTGGATCGGGCATCGGTACGCCAAGCTTGGGACATTTCGCCTAGCGCTCCAGTTGTGGTCTTTTGTGCCAAGCTCCAGCCCTGGAAGCGTCCCCAGGATCTGTTAGAGGCGTTTGCCGCCGCAAATGTGCCGGGGAGTTATCTGCTGTTTGTGGGCGATGGGTTCCTCAGAACGTCTCTAGAAGACCGTGCTCAGACGCTGGGGATGGGCGATCGCATCCGGTTTTTAGGCTTTGTCAACCAGTCCCAATTACCCGCGATCTATACGGCGGCAGATCTCTTTTGCCTGGGCTCGGACTATGAGCCCTTTGGTGTTGTTGTGAGTGAGGCGATGCTCTGTGGCTGTGGGGCGGTGGTAAGCGATCGCGTCGGCGCGAGGCAAATTGTGGAGCCCGGTTATAACGGCGCAATCTACCCCTGTGGGGATATTAAAGCGCTGCAAAACGTTCTGCGGCAGTTGTTGATAGAACCCGAAACCCTAAAACGAATGGGCGAAAATGCCCGCAAGCGGATGGAAACCTGGTCGCCTAGAGAAAATGTGGCGGCACAGGAGCGGGCGATCGCCACGGCGTTGGCCCGGCGGCGGCGCTAGAAACCGCTCAATCGAGACATTATAATCAGAGCTAGAAACCGTAGAGCTCGGATTGACCGATCGCCGCTTAAAATGTCCGCTAAAGATCTGTTTCATGATCTCGTCAAAACTGCCTTACAAAATGAGGGATGGCAGATCACCCATGACCCCTACCGAATTGAACTAGAGTTTACAGATTTGTTGATTGATTTGGGGGCAGAGCAGATTTTAGGTGCGACCCGAGGGAATCAGACGATCGCTGTCGAGATCAAGAGCTTCTTGGCGAACTCAGCCATTACTGATTTTCACGTTGCCATTGGACAATTCATCAACTACAAACTGGCATTAGAGGACATTGAGCCTGAACGCAAGCTCTATTTGGCAGTGCCAGCCCCCATTCATCAACGTTTCTTCGGTTATGCCTTTATTCAAAAGGTAATCACACGGAATCAAGTTCCTTTGATTATTTATAACAATCTTAAACCGGAGATCAGCCAATGGATCGATTAGAACAATATCGTCAATATATCCAGAAAATTTTAACGGAATGGGAACAAAAGGGATCTATGTTCCCTGATGTGGAAGCCGAGGCGATTTTTGATCGAGAGCGTGATCGCTACCAACTGGTGCGGGTGGGCTGGAAAAACGAGGAAAACACCCGAGTTTATGGGTGTTTGCTACACGTGGATATTAAAAACGGCAAGATTTGGGTACAACACGATGGCGGCGAGGAGGCAATCGCCGATCGCCTGGTGGAACTGGGGGTTCCAAAACAAGATATTGTGGTGGCCTACCATCCGCCGTCCCTGCGTCAATACACTGCCTTTGCCGTAGGTTGATGGTGGGATGGTGGCCGACGAATTTGCTAAAATCAGCCCAGCATTTTGCCTCCCAAACCCCACCCCCAACCCTATGAGCACCTCCGTCCTTGATGTCCAGAATCTGCGTGTGCAGTTCTTTACCGAAACTGAGACGGTGACTGCCGTGGAGGAGATTAGTTTCTCCGTGGCACAGGGAGAAACCTTGGGCATTGTGGGTGAGTCCGGCTCTGGCAAATCGGTCACCTCCCTGGCGGTGATGGGGCTGGTGCAAAATCCGGGGCGGATCACCCAGGGTGAGATTTGGTTTAAGCCCGGTGAAGCCGCGCCCTTAAACCTCTTAGAAGTGCCCGAAGCCGAGCGTCGCCATTACCGGGGTGAGGCAATCGCCATGATCTTCCAAGATCCGATGACCTCCCTCAACCCGGTTTACACCATCGGCTTTCAGATCACTGAAGCGATTCAACTGCATCAGAATGTGTCTGCGCCGGAAGCTCGCAGGCGGGCGATCGCCGTCTTACAAGAAGTTAAGCTGATCGCTAGCGACGCTGACCTGCGCCCCCAAGCCGAGGCAGAACTAGCGGAACAAGGCAGCGATCGCCCCGGAGAACGCCCCAGCGAACGGGAGCTGAACCAATGGCTCAACACCCACAAGCGAGCAGTCCTGCGGCGCTACCCCCATGAACTCTCCGGCGGTCAGCAGCAGCGGGTGATGATTGCGCTGGCGATCGCCTGTAACCCAACGCTCCTGATTGCTGACGAACCTACCACTGCCTTGGATGTCACCGTACAAGCAACGATTCTGCGGCTACTGCGCGATCTCTGCCGCTCGCGCCAGATGTCCCTCATCTTTATCACCCATGACCTGGGTGTGATTGCCGAAGTCGCCGACCAGGTGGCGGTGATGTATCAGGGCAAGATTGTCGAGCAAGGAGCCGTACAGGACATTTTTCAGCAGCCCCAGCATCCCTACACTCAGGGGCTGCTGGCCTGTCGTCCCCGCCTGGATCAAACCGTTGCCTATCTGCCGACCGTCGCCGACTTTTTGGCAGGGACTGTGAACCCAGAGCCCACAACCGTCCCTGACCCTCCAGTCACTGCACCCCGTGACACCGCCCATGTCCAACCCCTATTGGCCGTCAAAAATCTCTCCGTCGGCTTCCCAATCAAGACAGCGTTCGGCTTTACCCAGCGCTACCTGATGGCAGTCAATAGTATTTCCTTTGAGGTCTATCCCGGCGAAACTCTAGGGCTGGTGGGGGAATCGGGCTGTGGTAAATCCACCCTGGCTCGCACGTTGATGCGCCTGACATCGGAGCTGCAGGGCGAGATTTTTTTTGATGGCCAATCGATCATGGGGCTGAAGGGTCGAGCCCTCCAAGCATTGCGGCGGCAGGTGCAGATCATCTTCCAGAACCCCTACAACTCGCTCAATCCCCGGATGACGATCGGCGCGGCGATCATGGAGCCCTTGCTGATCCACAAGGTGGGCAAAACTCACAAGGAGCGACGCGATCGCGCCGCCTACCTGCTAGAGCGGGTGGGGCTCGATCCCGATTGGATGAACCGTAACCCCCACGAATTTTCCGGCGGGCAGCGGCAGCGGGTTTGCATCGCCCGAGCCCTGGCCCTCAATCCGAGGTTTATCATCTGTGATGAGTCGGTTTCTGCCCTCGATGTGTCGGTGCAGGCGCAGGTGTTGAATTTGCTCAAGGAATTGCAAGGGGAATTTGGCCTCACCTATATTTTTATTTCCCATGACCTGAGTGTGGTCAAGTTTATGAGCGATCGCATCATGGTGATGAACCAAGGCAAAATTGAAGAAATTGACGCCGCCGAAGAAATTTATACCAACCCCAAGACGGCCTATACCCGACAATTGATCGAGTCCATTCCGGTAGGGTTGTAGCCGCATTTTCATGGAGAGAGGCATTCCTTCCCATGGGCAAAACACAGACGTTAAAATAGAACAGAAGTATTTTTTTGCCTCAATGCCGAGCCGCCCATAACCGAGCCGATGTACCACTTCACTGAGAAATACGTCAACCCCTTCACGGACTTCGGCTTTAAGAAGCTCTTTGGTGAAGAGCCCAACAAAGATCTACTGCTGGACTTCCTCAACGAACTGCTCAAAGACGAAGAGGGGGAAATCAAATCGATTCGCTATATCCAAAACGAACACCTGGGTGACACTGCGTTAGATCGCAAGGTTATCTTTGACCTCTACTGCGAGAATGAGCGGGGGGAGAAGTTCATTGTCGAGCTGCAAAAGTCCAAGCAGAATTTCTTCAAAGATCGCACGGTTTTCTACTCCACCTTTCCGATTCGGGAGCAGGCTAAGCGGGGGGATTGGGACTTTAAGCTAGAGCCAGTGTATGCCATTGCAATTCTAGATTTTGTCTTTGAAGAGGATAAAGATAAACCTGAGAAATATCGCTACGATGTAAAGCTCGCAGATATTGAAACCCACAAAGTCTTTTACGATAAGCTCACGTTTGTCTACCTAGAGATGCCGAAGTTCAACAAAACGGTTGAACAGCTCACCACCCGGTTTGACAAGTGGCTCTATCTGTTGCGGAATCTGACCCAACTGCAGGAGATTCCGGAGGCGTTGCGGGAGAGGATTTTCACCAAAGCCTTGGAAGTGGCAGAAATTGCCAAGTTTAATCCAGAAGAGGTTCGGTCTTATGAAAAGAGCTTGAAATATTACCGCGATTTGCAAAATACGATGGATACAGCCTGGGGCGATGGTCGAACGGTGGGCCGAGAAGAAGGAATTGAGATTGGCATGGAGATGGGAATTACAAAAGTTGCTGTTACGATGCTCCAATCAGGAATGACGGATGTGCAGATTTTGGCAATGACGGGTCTGACGCTAGAGCAGTTAGAACAGCTCAAGAAAGCGTGATGGGGGATGAGCCAGACGCCCAAACTCCCTCGTGGATTATGCAGGGTTAACCGTATTGGATGTGATCGACTTGCCAGCCGTTGGTGTCATCGGTGGTAATTTTGACGGAGGCGATCCCTTTATTATTTGAAATCCCCAGGAATTCATCGGCGGCATTAGTGAAGGTCTGGGCGTCGCTCTGACCCAAGCTCACGCCTTGGCTATCGAAGGCTTCGATGGTGGCGGTGCTGTATTGGTCAATATCGGTGATAACGAGACCCACGTGGGTGAAGCTCTGAGCGAAGTCGAGGGTGAGTTCGCTGCTGTTGACCCGGAGGGCTTTGCCGCCACTGAGCAGGGGGTCGTCGTTAGCGATGCCTGCGTCGGTGATGATGTCGGCGTGGGTGTGGTTGTGGAGGGTGAGGGCTTCGCTGTTGATCAGGTTGTCTTGGAAGTCTTCGATGTGGAGGTTGGGGAGGTGGTTGGTTTGGAAGGGGCTGTCGGTGGGAGTGGTGTAGGGAGTGGAGGGGCGGTAGTAGGTGGTTTGGTTGGGGAGGGGCGTTGCAATCCCTTCAGCCACATCAAACACCACATCCACTTGCCCACTCGCAGCTCCTAATGCATCCACCACACTAACCTGGAAACCCAAGAGATCATCCCCCGCCAAATTTGAGACCCACTGCAACGCATCGCCAGGACGCACCAACGTCTGACCCACCGTCACCGCCTCCCCATTGAGCGTCAGCACCCCATCACCCACACCCTCAATCCGGAAACTCAACACATCGCCATTCCCATCCGTCGCATCCGAGGCCGCCAACAACTCCGCATAAGAAATCGTATGCGGCCGATACTGCGTCACCTCCGGCTTGAGAATCTCAAAATCAAACGACTGCCAATGCGCCTCGCCCACATCAGCGCTGCTCAATCCCGAACCCCAAGCAATGCCTCGATTCTCTGCATTCCAACCCGACTGTCCACTGGCAATATGCCCCGTCAGACCCGAGAGCTGCTCAACCGTTGCCCCATCCACCTCAACGCTCACCGTATCGGTTTCTGGGTCAAACTCAAACGCATAGTTATGATACTCATCCGCCAACACATTATCTAAAGTGACCGTTTTCGGTCCCAGATCCGTCTGCCAGCGTAGCAGGGTATTCCCTTCGGCATCTGACCCCCAAGTGATCGTGTAAGCTGTGAAGCCATCCCGATAAGTGGCATAAATGCTGCCATCTGGTGCGTCTGCGGCGTCTAATACCCGGAGATCTGTGCTGAGTTTCCAGCCTTGCTCCCGTGCTGCCGTTGTCTCGGCCAGGGAGATATTTTTGTAGTAATACGTTCCGGAGGTGGGGGAGCGATCGCCCATTCCCCAAACCTCAACCCCTTGATCATCCACCGCCGCTGTCAGCATCTGGCCATCATCCACCCCCTGAATCCGCAGTGCCCAGCCCTCAGTTACCGGATCATTGCTGCCGCTATGGCTAAAGGTCTGCCGCCCAAAATCAACCTGGCTTAAGGCGGGGGCAACATTCGCTGCCACAGACAGTGTTTCATTGGCAAACACCTGGCCAAAGATGCCCGAATAACGCTCATCCGGCGCTTGCCACACCGTCAGGAAGTTGTCCGCCAGGGTTGACCCGGCGATCGCGGTAAACAATTCATGGTTGTGAGTCGTCTCATGCAGCGGGAACTCTGCCCCCTGCTTCTGGCCGAGGGCATCAAACCGCTGGCCATAGACGCCGTATAGCGCACCATCCTGAAGATAGGACTGCCAGGTGATCACAAGTTCCCCATTCGAGAGGGTGGCAATGGCCGGTTTAACCTGATGACTCTTGATGGTGCTGTTGACCAAGAACTCGTCCCCTAAAAGCGAACCATCGTTAGCAAAACGCTGGGCCACAATGCCGTAGCTGCTACCATCGGCTCCTTCTGCTTCCCAGGCCACCACATAGCCATCGGTGAGGGTGGCCACTGCCGGAGCGGATTGGGACTCCAGCGTGGTGCTGTTGACGAGCTGCGGTTCTGAGTGCAGGGCCTGATCTGCGCCGTTGTAGATGCGACTGTAGAGGTCATATTCATGGCCCGCAGCGGCCTTGGCCATCCAGGTGGCCACAAAGCCCCCCTCCGGCAGAGCGGTCAGGGTGACTTGTTGCTGTTCGCTGCCGGGGGCGTTATCCAGCGGAAACTCAGCGCTAACGGCCTGCCCTTGGGCATTGTAGCGGCGGGCCCAGATGCCGCTATTTGCGCCCTCCGTTTGCCAGGCGATCACGTAGCCCCCGTCGGTGGTGCCCGTCACGGCTGCGACGCTTTGGTTAGCCGCCGTCAGGGTGTTGACAAGGGTGTCGCCGCTGATGGCTTGGTTCTCGGCGTTGTAGCGTCGGCTATAAATCCCGGTGCCGTCTGGATCTGCCCCTGTCCAGGTGATGATGTAGCCCCCATCGGTGAGGGTAGCCACGGCGGGCTGATTTTGGAAGCCAGGGGTGGTGTTATTGACCAAAAAGTCATTTCCAACGGGATTGCCGCCAGCATCGAAGCGCCGGGCGAAAATGCCTTCGTAGCCGCCGTCTCCACCCGTCCAAACGGCCAGATAGCTGCCATCAGCAAGGCCGGTCACGACCGGATCGCGCTCCTCAGAATTTGTTCGGGTGTTGACCTGAAATTCCCCTGTCACCATCGGCAGTTCCGCCACATCAAACGTCACCGGAACCGCCGCGCTGAAGGCTTGGCCATCGGTCACGGTCACCGTAAACCCAGTCAGATCCTCGCCTGCTACAAAGGGAACCCACGCCAACGTGTCCTCTGGCCCCACCAGGGTTGTGCCTGGATTGACGGCCTCGCCATTGAGCGTCAGCTCCCCATTCTCAATGCCCTCAATCCGGAAGCTGATTTCATCCCCATTCGCATCTGTTACATCCGACGCCGCCAACAACTCTGCATAGGTGATGGTGTGGGGCTGATACTGCGTTACTTCCGGCTTATTGATGCTGAACTCCACCGACTGCCAATAAGATACCCCCGTATCGCCACTCGAACCGGAACCCCAATATACCCCCCGTCCGATGTGATTATTCGTTAGCATCCGAGCATTCAGAGTATTGCCCTTGAAGTCCAAATGTTTCGCTTCACCATCCACCAAAATATCAGCGGTTTCTGTGGCTGGGTCAAAGACTAACTCGTAGGTATGGTATTCAAGGGCATTCACCCCTGCTAACACATGATTCTCAATACCCTTATCCGTAATCAAGCGCACCAAGGTCTCACCGTTCTCTGACCCCCAATGCACCGTGTAGCTGCTAAACCCATCCCGATAGGAGGTGTAGATGCTGCCCCCCGGCAGATCATCCTCTTGGCCGATCCGGAAGCGGGCGCTGGTTGTCCAGCCATACTGCCGGGCCTGCATGGCTTCTAGATCCGTAACCCCTTGGACATAGTTCGCTACAGACTGGTTAATTGTGGAGATGTCTCGCACCTGCCAAGTGGTTGAGCCATCGGCTTCCGTGATGGATTGAACGACGTTGATGTCATGAATAAAGCCTGACCAACCCTCGGTTTCGGGGTCATTGCCACCATTGTGTTGATAGGCGTTGCGCTCAAAGTTGACCACCTGCAACTCTGGCGCTGCATTTGCTGCTGCAGGTTCAGGCTCGTTCTCGAAGCGTTGAGCCAATACCCCTTCCGCACTTTCATCCAGACCTTGCCAAACGACGATAAAACTGTCGTCGAGGGTTGATCCGGCAATAGCCGGGAGGCGCTGTTGGCCGTTTGTTGTCTCGGTAGCTCGAAATTCCGTACCCACCGGATTACCGTTCCCATCAAACCGCTGACCATAGACTCCATATTGGCTGCCATCCTGACCGTAGGACTGCCAAGTGATGGCAAAGCCTCCATCCGAGAGAGCCGTAATAGCAGGTTGGGCTTGGTAATCTTTTTGGGTGCTGTTGACGCTGAACTCGTCACCTAGGGGTTGGCCAGTAGCGCTAAACTGCCGAGCCATAATGCCGTAGCCGCTGCCGTCGCCGACCTCTGCCTGCCAGGTGATCACATAGCTGCCATTGTTGAGAGTGGCCACAGTCGGGGCAGACTGGGACTCGGTGGTGGTTTGATTGACGAGGATTTCGGTGGGATCAAGGCTGCTACCATCGGCAGCAAACCGTCGGCGATAGACCCCAAAGCCGCTGCCGTCTTGATCTGCTGAAGTCCAGGTGGCAACAATACTGCCATCGGCCAGGGTCGTTAGGGCGGGGTTGCTTTGAGCACCAACAGTCGTGGTGTTGAGTCGGAAAATTTCGCTGGCATCATCTGCGGCATCGTACCGCCGACCATAAATATCCACATCATCACTGTCGCTGTCATTGGACTGCCACGCTACCATGTAGCCGCCATCGCTGGTGGCCGTCACCGAGGCTAGGTCTTGGTAGGCATGCTGGGCGTTGGGATGTAAATCTGTCGCTTTGTTGATCAGCCGTTCATCGCCCACTTTCTGGTTGTAGCGGTTGTAGCGCTGACTATAAATGCCGTAGGCGCTGCCATCTTGGCCCTCTGAACTCCAGACCACAACGTAGCCGCCATCGGTCAGACCGACAACATCAGCGAAGATCTGATGACCGTTGGTGTAATTGTTGATAGGGAATTCTTCACCAATTCGGTTGCCACCTGCGTCGAGACGTTGGCCATAGACGCCGTGGCGAGAGCCATCGGGTTGTTGGTTGTTGGAGTTCCAGACAACCATGTAGCTGCCGTCCTTGAGAGCAGCTATGGCGGGATCGCGCTGGGCAGAGTTGGTGTGACTGTTGACCTGAAACTCCCCCTCCACCACCGTCGGCGCAGCCACCCCCTGCAACTGAATCTGACCCGTCAATGCCTCAGAACTGCCACTGATCACCGAGGTCTGAATCATCACATCGCCGACAAACCCCTCAGCAGGCTCAAACGCCACCTCAGCCAAGAGGGCATTCACATTGGCCACATTGCCTTCGGCTTTCCATAGTCCCCGGTCTGCCTCATAGGTGCTCTCCACCGCCCCTGAAGTGCCGATGCTCAACGCTCCTGCTGCTGGATCGGAGAGTTGCAGAAAGACCAGGGCATGGCTGCTGGGGGCTGTTACCTGAATATCCACCAGATCCAGGGGCTGGTTCTCGCGGTAGGTTTGGTGGAAGACTCGGTTGGGCGGGGTGGGTTCGGTGCGGTTCTGGGCATCCTCGCTCACCTGACCGAGAATAAAGTCATCCAAACCCCAGCCCCCCTCATTGGGCTTGGTGTTGTTGAAGGTGATGGCCGTAAAGGGATTCTCGGCATCAATCAGACCAAAGAAGTTGACCGCGCCAGGATTGCCGCTGATTTGGTGAGGAACAGAGACCACATTGCTAGCGCCATCCACATGTTCCACTGTGAGGAAGAGGTGCTCACCTGCATCCCCCATATCGATGGCGGAGAAGCCAAAGGCGGTTTGGGGGGCGTCGAAGGTGAGGGCGACTTCGCCGGTTTGGTTGAGGAAAGAGGTGTGCAGTAGGAAATTATCGCCCGAGAGGGGATAAGAGCCATCGCCGCCGTAGGTGCCGTTTGTTGATGTTTTGACCGGAAGATCTTCGTCGAAATGAGCTGTTTGGTCGCCAATGTTGAACGTGTTGGGGATGTCGTTATGATTAAAGCCTTCAAAGCCTTGAACGTCATAGTTGCTGAGGTTGGCTAGGAAAGCATCCCGAGCCCCATCGGCGTTGGGGGTGGCGGTGAGTCGGGTTTCGTTGCCACCGGGGTTGAGGTCTTCGCCGAAGTAGGTCCAAGTCCAGTCGAAGGCGGGTTCGGGGAGACCGATTAGCTCGATTGTTCCGGTGAAGGGGGCGCGGGTGGGAGTGCTGACTTCGGTGGCAATGCTGACGGCTTGCGAGCCGTTGGCGGCGGGGTTAAAGGTGACTTCGCTCAGGAGTTGGTTAAGCGCGGTGACATCCCCGGTGGCTGTCCAAATGCCGGATGCCGCATCGTAAGTTGCTGTCACACCTGCTGCCGTGCCTGTGGTGAGTGTCCCGGCGCTGGGGTCGGAGAGGGTGAGCTTAACGGTAGCGTCACCGGGTTCGCGCACCAGGATATTGCTCAGATCCAGAGGCTGGTCTTCCTGATAGGCGAGTTGCAGCGTTGAGTTAGGCGGTGCAGGCGGGTTGGCCAGCACTTCGGGCTTGATCTCGCCGATGATCAGGTCATCGATGCCGACGCCGTCGTAGCGGTGGTTGGTGCTGGTGATGGTGAGGGCGGTGAAGGGCTGTTCAAGATCGGTGACGCCAAAGAAGTTGGCTTTGCCGAAGTGCTCACCTGCTGTGGTGTTGTTGCTCACCAGCAGGTCTTGGGTTGAACCATCGGTGTGGTGCAGGGTGACGATCAGTTGGCTGCCATAGTCGCCGAGATCGCTCAGGGTGAAGCCAAAGGCGGATTGAGGCGTTTCAAAGTCAATCTTGATCGCGTCGTCGGGGGAGTAGGTGTAGATGCCGTTGGTGCCTCGGTGCGATCGCAGAATTCCGTGATGGAAAAGATATTTATCACCAGAGTTGGGATAAACCCCTTCTGTTGAGAAATCCTGCACTGCCCGAGCACCAGTGAGGATGGCGGTTTCGTTACCGAAGGTGAGGGTGGTGGGTTGGTCATTATTCGCAAAGCCTTCGAAGCCCTGAGTTTGGACGTTTTGCAAATTCGCCAGGAATTGGTCGCGGGCGGCGTCGGCGTTGGGGGTTTCGGTGAGGGGGGCCGTTTCGCCGTTGGGGTTGGTGTCAGCACCAAAATATGTCCAGGTCCAGTTGACTTGGGTGGTTGCGGCTTCCAGCGTAATCGCGTTCCCCACCACGGGCGTAGATTTGCCGTCGGTGACACTGGTTTGAATTTGGAGGGTTTGGCTGTAGTCGGCGGTGGGGGTGAATTGGAGGGTGTCGAGGATGGCGTTGACTTCTGCGGCGGTGCCGGCCACGGTGAAGATGCCAGCGGCGAATTGGACGGTGGCGCTGTTGCTGGTGGGGCTGCTGAGAGTTCCGGCGGTGGGGTCGGAGAGGGTGAGGGTGACGGTGAGGGTGTCGGCGTCGGCGTCGTTGACGGTGATGGTGGTGAGGTCGAGGGGGGTGTTGGTTTGGTAGGTTTGGGTGTAGTTGTATTTGAACAAAGCATGACCACCCAGACCACTGGGATTGTCTCCAATCAGATAGAGATTGTTTTGCTCATCCCAATTCATGTGGGTGAATGCATCCCAGCTCTGACCTGACAAGCTGGCTGACCACGGGAGCTCATTCCCATCGTTATCAAATACCTTGAGAATTCCATCCCAACTCCCTACACCAGGACTCTCTTCAAGCTGACCCGAAACGTAAACATAACCATGACTATCTACAGAAATCCCTTGGCCGATATCATGCCCTGCTGTACCAAACTGCTGTGCCCAAAGCTGCTGACCTTGGGAGTCATATTTGGCAACAAAAATATCGCTCTCACCCTGATTGATCTCACCTTCATACGTGCCACGGGTATGACCAGAAACGTAAGCATTACCTTGATCATCAAGGGCTAGAGCGTAGACTGCTTCTGTGTGTAGCGAATTCGTATCGTCTGGACTGATTGCCTGATCCCAGATCACATTACCATCCAAATCATAGAGACTTAGGCGACTACCGCCATGACTCGCTCCGGCTGTATAGATGAGCTGATTGGTTGCGTCGTAAACAATATCGATGATTTGGCTCTGGGCAGGATCAAGCTGCTTCGACCAAACAACGTTTCCATCATTGTCTATTTTGACCAGTAAGCTATGACCGACTGACTGATCAGAAACATAGCCCGCCGCGTAGAAGTTCCCATCTACATCAATGGTAACTTTACGGAATTCGTCAATAATTCCAGTGTCGTATTCAAACTCTGTGAGCAGGTTGCCTTCAGAATCATATTTTGCGAAGAAGCCATCAACATTGATGGTTCCATTTTGACCATCATTCCGATGTCCGATGATGCCGACATTATCACTGGCATCAACAGAAATCCCCATAAATTGCTCTTCTTCTAGAGTTCCAAGGATACGAGTCCAGAGCAAGTTACCATCAGCATCATGCTTGGTGATCTGAGCATCCCGTTGACTGAACGGGTCACTGTGAGACTGATCATTTAGGTCAGTAGCTGCATACCCAACTGCATAAACATTGCCCTGGCTATCGGTTGCGACATCTAGATTTCCTGCCCCTGAGCCAATTTTCTGTACCCATTGCTGAATAGGTGTGACTTGCAGAGTGGGCTTATCGTTGGGAGTACCCGGAAGTTCAACGATGCCAGCCAGTTTTCGTACTCCAAATAAATTGGATGAAAGACCCAGATCATTCCAATAAGCAGCATCAGGATATTCGCCAGCGTCATGAGCAGTGTGGGTGAAATCCTCGCCCTCCGGCCAAGTACCTGTTGTGTTGTTTGGCTCTCCTTCTGGATGCCAGTTCGTGAAGCTTCCTACTTCTCCGCTAACCCAAGAAAAATCCCCCTCAGTATTTCCATGAATCGGACTGTCATTAAACCCAATCCAATGCCTGTTCGTTTGGATACCGAAGGTATCAACTAGCCACTGATTCTCAGTCGCATCATTAACCGTGACTAAATTACCCCCCGCAGCTTCGGCTTGCTCTTGTGCCCCAAGCCAGGTATCCGCAGTGGTAAGGAAATACTGATTGCCCGTCTCAGGGTTTGTGTAAATCGTCGGTTGACTCTCCGTATCAGTACTCGTAAACGACCAATCCAAAATATCGTGAACTTCCCAAGCAGCTCCTGTTCCGCTTGTGAAGCCAACCCAAGCCTTGCCCGCATCCAAAGCCAACGTATTTTCTAGATCAACATCCACCGTCAACACAGGCGAACTGAAATCATCCAAGAAAATCTCCAAGGTTCCAGGCACATAGCGAACCTTGACATCATGGGGCTGGTCATCCGAGAGGTTCGGGATATCAGTGGTGTAACCCAGGGAATAGGCCAACTCACCGCTGTTTGTCTCAGTGCCTCGGGTGTGGACACTGATGTGGTTATCATTGGGGTCTTGGAGAGACACGTTATTGAACGTATCAAACTCAATGGCAAGATCATTGGGGATGAATGAAGAGATGCGCCCCAGCTTCTCATCACTATGGTTCTGGATATGGAACGCAAAACCATCCGCCCCGGTCGTTCCCTCTGGTTTTGTGATTTGGAAGGTGAAGGTAGTTTCAAACCCTTGGCCAACGTCCTGCTTTTCAGTATGCCAAACTGTGCCATTTTCAAAGGGGGTGTCAGGCGTAATACGGAGCTTATCCTCAACGGTTTCAGCAACACCCAGGAAGTTCAGATCGTCAGTATTCTGCGCTGAAAATGATTCAAAACCAAAACCTGATTCGTTGTCTTCAATGGTGACTTGACCCGTGCTGTGTAAGCCAACCTCATAATCACCCGCCGCTAACGCTAAAACAACCGTCTCACCCGCCTCAAGCTGGTCATCATTAATCGCCAAAATCGGCAGCGTCACCAACGTCTGACCCGCCGGAATCACGACCGAACCCGTCAGCCCCGCATAGTCCACCCCATTGGTGGCATCGCCACCAAGACTGTAGTTGACAGTCAAATCCTGGCTTAAATCCCCCACACGAGTAAACACAATCTGCCCCGCGTTGCCGTCTTCGCCCGCTTCATCGTCCGTCACCATCACATTGACGATCGGCTTGCTCAACTCACTCGGATCGATTTCGATAATGCCGTGATAGCCATTCCCGAAGTTAGATGGTAAATCATTCCATTGACCCGTCAGATGATAACCCAAATGAGTAAAATCCTCTGAGCCTTCCGAATTATTTGTATCGTTATTTGGTGCATCAGAATGCCAATTGGTATAAGCTGAATCCTCGCCATTAATCCACTGATAATTCCCCTCAGTCGCTCCATAAATAGAACTATCAGTAAAACCAATCCACTTATCAGGGAAAACCCCAAACGTCTCAACCAACCAATCATTCTCAGCCTGATCATTGATACTGACCAAATTCCCCCCCAGCGCCTCCGCCTGGGACTGGGCCCCATGCCAGCTATCCGGCTGACTGAGCAGATATTGCTTGCCGCCATACTCATAGACAAACGGGCCATATCGGAACGTTTCGGTGCTCTCTTCAATGACCACCGTCCCCTCAACCGCCGTGCCCAGGCTGTAACCTGTGCCACCCGCCAGGGTAATCACCACCGACTCCTCGCCCTCAGCAGCATAATCATGCAACGCAGAGATACCAAACGTGGCAAACTGCTCCCCAGCGCGAACCACGACCGAACCGCTTAAGGGGGCAATATCTTCGGTTGCGCCAGCGAGGGTGTAGTTAACAACGGTGTCTTGACTGCTCGCCCGGTCAAGTTGCACGGCGATCCGTCCGGCGTTGCCGTCTTCAGAGGCAGTATCATCGAGGACTTGGAGCGTTGCCTCTGGCGCAGAATCATTATCAACAATGCTAATCGTGTGAGAAGTGCTGCCTGGAGTGGCATACCCTGACCCAGCAACCAACTCAACCGTCATCGTCTCCGGAATTAGTCCCTCATACACATCATCATCAATTGGCCGCACCTGAATGAATCGAGACGATTCATACGCATTCAATGTAATGGTCTGGGTCAACTCATAATCGCTGCCATTCTCTGCCGTTCCTGAAATTGAATATTCAATGGTCAGCGGCTGTGTGATATCACTACCCGAGCGAACCAGCAGGAAAGACCCCAATGCGCCATCCTCAGAGCTGTAAGGTGAACCGGAATAGAGAAATACATCTGCCAGCGGCACAGCGGTTAACTCAATCAACCCCGCCAGTGGATTGGCGATCCGGCCATCCGTCACTGAGGTATTGATTGCAAGGTTCCCCTCAAAACCGTCCGCAGGCGTAAACACTAACGCCGCCAACGCCGCCGACACTTCAGCTGCCGAACCGTCAAGTTGCAAGACGCCACCGTTCGACTCCAGTGCTCCCGTCTTGAGCGTTCCTGCCGCTGCATCCGAAAGGCTCAAAACCACCGAAAGGGTGTCGCCATCTGCATCTGCCACCACAATTGGAGTGAGCTGCAACGCCTGACCTTCGGTATATTCATGCACTTGGTCAAGGTTTGTTGCGGTCGGTGCGGTATTCGTGGCATCTGCGCCGTAGAGATTTAGACTCCAACTGGTCCAATAGCCCTGATCTGCTGTCCAATCGTCGTAGAGGTCTACCACCTCTAGCGTCCAGTCCCCCTGAGCAGACTCACCCCAATGGCGCAGCGAAGTAAACGTCCAATTGTGGTCTGACGTCCGATAGCTAGACTCAGGTCGGCCATTGCGGCCATGGCGCTCTGAGAGCACAGAAACGAAATCCTGCTGCACACCGCTCGGTGAGGTGAGCACTATTTTGAGATCGCCCCGATAGTGATGATCGCCATGGAAGACCACCTCCACCGACTCGACAATGATGTCTTCAGCGATCGTGATGGTCGAAGTGAGGGGGCTGGCACCGTGGGTATCGCTGTAGTCTTCAATCACGGTGGAAACGGTTTCCATGGGGGAGAGAACTTGAACCTCTGGGGCAAGCAAGTCCCAGGTTTTTGCCCGTTGGACTGCCTTGAGGGGGTCAATGCGACCGAAACCATATTGGTGGCTATGGCTCACTCCACCACGTTCGGGGGTCCAGTCCTCTGCGGTGAGATGGGTGCGATCGGCGGTCTGAGCTAGGATATGCTGCACATCTCGCCAGGTCAGCTCGGGTCGTGCCTCCAGCATCAGGGCAATTACACCTGAGACGAAGGGTGCGGCTGCGGACGTACCCCCAAAGCGATTGGTATAGCTGGGTAAGATTTCTCCCGTGAGAGGGTCTTTGGCAATACTGGTTGTGGCAATATCATCAATCCCATCTGGTGGGAGTTGATCACTAGAATAGGCGGAGATAAAAAGCGATGAGCCTGGGCTGCTGTAGGGCGCTGTTTGGTTATCACGGGTCAGGGCACCGACGGCGATCGTATGGCGAGAGCTGGCAAAGGCGTTGTAGTCGACCCGACCACCAATCTCATTGCTGTTGCCCGCCGAGAAGACGTAAATGCTGTTGTTGTCTTCGGCATTATTCTCGATCGCCCATTCCGAGGTCGGATCGCCTTGAGCATCGGTAAGAGTGCTAAAGAAATTACTCACCCCCCAACTGTTCTGATAGATATCAATTTCATCAGAACGGTGGTTAAAGGCAGCGGCTGCTTTGAGGTCATCAATGCCATTTGCGCCCACTCGAATTGCAGCCCATTCCGCATCCGGGGCAACACCGACTCCACCTACACCATTCGCCTCTGCGGCCACAACGCCGGCCACATTAGTGCCATGAACATGGTGTGTGGTGAGGTCGAGTGAGAGATGGGTCAGTCGACCAACCTGGCCATGAGAACTTGAATTAGACTCTAAAATGATCAATGACCAATCACCATCCGCTTTGCGGTGGTGGATGTCCTGAGCTTCAATCGTGTAGGTATGAATGCCTGAACCTTGCTGACTATCGAGTAGATAAGCATTCGCAAGATCATCTTCATCAAGATAATACTCATCACTTAGCTGATCGGATAGAACCGGATCAACCAGATAGAACTTGAGATGGTTCCCTTCATAATCTTCAATACCGAAGCGGATTATGAACTGCTCAACTGCGCCTTTAACAAAGCTATAAAGTTGAAATCGATTGTAGTTCGTATAAGTGTCAATCTCATCAATGTCAAAAATAGGATATTGAGACCCATTTAATGAGATTTGATGGGTAAGCAAACGAGAGGGAGCATCATCATTTTCATCGTAGTCATGGCTTAAATCTGCTCGGTAATTGCTATCGAGGTCAGGATGTGTTTCGAGGTTGTGTGCTGCATCTTCAACCTCGAAGCCCATATCGAGTACACCTACTTGAACACCTGAACCAGTAATATCCTCACCATCTAAGGCTTCTGGTTTCCAAGTTGAGACAACATCCCCTTCTGCAAGATGCCATTGATACCAGGGTGAGTCACTTTCTTCAACCAAAGGTTCTTGCCAAGGATTATGAAGTTCAATTGCTTTTGTCACCAATGGGTACGCGAATTCGATCCCTGCAATGTCTCGAATGGCTGTTTGCACCGTTGTGGCATCCTGACCGCTAACATGTGACCAGCGGTAGGTATTCGGAATCTGTCCGGTTGAACCGAGATTCTGAAATCCTAGGCTTTGGGCTAAGGCATCAACATCTGTACCGGGCTGAAGACTGACGACCCAGTCGGTGGTCTGGGCAAGTTGTTTGGGGTCGTAATTGTTGAGGTTAATGGCCCGGAGCAGAGCAGTTTTGACACGATCGCTCAATCCCTCTCCTTCCGGCAAAGACAACACTGTAAAGTCCCGCGTTTCCCCCGTCTGAGTTAAGCCCGAAGTGTAATGCGTGACCGTCTTAACTTCATAATTTCCGGCATCCAGCTCCGTGCCATCACCCGATTGAAACCGACCGGCTGCATCCAACTCAGTGATGGTTTCAATCTTCGTCCAATCGCCATCGTGGCGATCGCGCACCCAAACCTCAACCTGCTCGATAAGCTCAGGACGATCTGCCCGACCGATCAAGCTAAAGTCTTCGTTGGGGTTGAAGAAGCGATCGCTGTGCGTCGTAATCGTACTGTCCTGATCTAGGATCTCAAAGAAGTCTTGGGCCTGGGGCTTATGGTCCCACCAGGTTTGATTCCTCTCGGCTAGAGTCGGCGCTGTTGTCGTCGCGCCCCGCACCTGAAAGATCGCATCATTAAAGTCCCCGTCATACTTTTTGCCGTTGGGGTCAAGATCCTCAAAGCCAAAGGTGTGACCCTGGCCGGTAATATCCACCATCGCGGGCTGATCCAACGAGAAGATCAGCTTGCCTTTACCCTTGCCCTGCTGGAAATCGGCAAGGGTGGAATTGGGCGCGAGCAGCATGGCAAACTGCGATCCGGGCTGTATGGCTAGGGTTTTGGGACCTGTGTATTCGCCAGCATTAAAATCATCCCGGAGCTGACCGCTAAACTTCGCGCCTTGGGTGCGATCGCGAATCACAATCTCCCCCTGCTCCGACTGACTTAAAACCCGACGCAGGGCCTCGGTCTGAAACGCTGCCATATGGGATTGACTCAAATCCATGCCCTCAAGGCTGAAGATACCCATCTCAAACCGAAACGCGCCCCCATCGTAGAGGTAGTCGAAGGAGACTTGACCTGTCTCGTCTGCGGTGAAGATGCCGTTTTGGGGTTCAGGGTTTGTGGGTTCAGGGTTGGGAGGAAAAGGGGAAGAGGGAAAGGGTAAAGGGGGATTGAATTCGGAATTCGGAATTCGGAATTTTGAATTTGGAGTGGGGGGCTCGGGTTGCTCAGTCGGCTGAGCAGTGGAGGGCTCGGCGAAGGTCGGTTCGAGTGCGTTTTGGGGGGGAGGGTCAAGGACAGGTTTGGGTTCAGGGTTTTTGAATTCGGAGTTTGGACTGTTGAATTCAGAATTCGGGGTGGGGGCAGGTTGGCCGAGCGCGGGGCGATCGGGGGCGGGGTCGGTTGAGGGGGTAAAGGGGAAGGGGTCAGGGGTCAGAGGTGAAGGGTCAGAATGGGAGGGAGGGAGCGTCGTTGTTGGCTCAGGTTGCTCCGTCTGACTCAGCAGCGCATCAAGACCCGCGACCAGCGCTTGATTGCTGATCTGGGTGGAATGCTCAGATGTGGTTAACGCCCCGGTTTCGGTCTCAATCTCTGTGATCGGCGATCGCGTAGCGTCTCCAGCCCAAAAACTGGCACCTGCGAACGGCGAACGGTGAACGGGCAACTGCGAACGGCGATCGCCTAGCGTCTCCAACCCAGAAACTAAAAACTGCCCCCATTTTGTCTCCTGCCAGTGTTGTCCCTCGGGTAACAAGGCATCAATTGCTGTAGCGGCAACGGTTGCTCCTTCGATTTGCAAAACCAGATTATGGTGGCGATGGTCCTCGGCTGAGGCCAGGCTGAGGATTTGCCCTTGGCCGGTGATGTCGGCGATCGCCCCCGGTAGAAAGGCAAAGATGGGTTCGAGTTCTGGGGTTTGGGGCAAATCGGCGATCGCCCCCTGCGGACTCATCAAGAGGGTGAAGGTGTCGCCTGCAGGAAGGGTTGGCGGCGCGATTGCGCTGGGCGCACTGCCAAAGGCAATCGCTGCAGCTTCGTCAGTCGCTGGTAAATCCAGTAGCGCTCGCTCATCCCCTAGCAGGTGATAGCCCAGCTCAGATTGAGAAAGCACCCGGCGCACGGCTTCTTGCACAAATGCCTGGGGATCAGCGGCAAACCGCTCCATGCCCCGCAAATTGACCACACCCAATTCAAAGGGGAGGTCTCGACTGTTAAAGCGGGGGGTGATGGTCAGCGGCTGGTCGGTTGGGGCGATGAAAATCCCTGCCGGTAGTTCGATCCGCTCTTCTGAGTTGGCGGTTTCTGGGGACGATGGTGTAGTCTGGGGCGACGGTGTCTTTAGCGACTTATGGCTATGAGCGAGCCGCTCATGGTAATGGTCTAATTGTTTTACCCAGTCTGAATTGTGAGCATCGGCGGCTAGGGTTACATCTTGACGTTGCTTCTGGTTCAAAAATAGGGCTTGTAAAGATTGCGCGAGCATTACACATCTCCTCAACAACAGCACAGCAAAAAAATTCAACCTGTCATAAAGTTCATCTAGGGAAATGGGGTATTTTTATGCAGGGTGTTGGTTGTTTTCGGGATACTGTAGGGGCAATTCCTGGGCTGTTCATTTTGCAGGATTTTCTGCCAACACAGTTCACGCAGATTCTGTGCTGGCAGGCGAGACGCACTTCGACTCGCTCAGCGACCACCTGCGCTACGGTTAACTGGCTGAATTTTCCGTAGCGCGGGCATCTTGCCCGCCACGGTTTGCCCATGAGCTTTAAAAGCCTGAAAAGTGGCAGAATGAACAGCCTGGATACTACCCCTACCCAATAAACAACGGGTTTCAAGCTGGACGGGGTTTTTACAGGAGAGTTAAGATCTCGCCGTTCCTCATCCCCATGACTCTTAACCAAGGCTGGATCTACCGCGATCGCATCCCTGCCGCTGCCGCTGGCCAAACCGCCCTAGACTATTACAGCCAGCGCTACCCCCATTCGTGCCGTGAGCAATGGGGCGATCGCCTCAGGGCGGGGCAAATTCGCCACCAGGGCCAAGCCCTTACCCCCACCACACCCTTGCAACCGGGCTGGGAACTCCAGTATCACCGTCCCCCCTGGCAGGAGCCGGATGTGCCCCGAGACATCCCGATCCTCTACGACGACACCGACCTGCTTGTTGTCGCTAAACCTGCGGGTCTGCCCGTCCTGCCCGGCGGCGGTTTTGTGCAGCATACACTGCTGCATCAGGTGCAACAGCAATATCCGGGCGCAATCCCCGTCCACCGTCTGGGTCGGGGCACTTCGGGGGTAATGCTGCTGGGGCGATCGCCCCAGGCGCGGGCAGAGCTCAGTGCCCAGTTTCGCAGCCAGACCGTCCAGAAAATCTATCGGGCATTAGTCAGCGCGATTCCTGCCAAGATCACCAATCCGGTGGAAATAACCCAGGCGATCGGCAAGTCTCCCCATCCCCAGCTTGGCTCTCTCCATACCGCCACACCCAAGGGCAAAGCGGCCTGGAGCCGCGTCACGGTTCTGGAGCGCCGCCCCCAGAGCACCTTACTAGATGTAGAAATTCGCAGCGGCCGCCCCCACCAGATTCGGATCCATCTCGCCGCCTGGGGCTACCCATTGCTCGGCGATCCGCTCTACACCGTCGGTGGCGTTGCCAACCCCGATAACCCCACCGCCACCCCCGGAGACTGCGGCTATTGGCTCCATGCCCATCGCCTCCGGTTTCAGCATCCCAGGCATGGGGAGAGGATGGAGATGATGGCGGAGCCGCCGGAGTGTTTGGCTAGAACATCCCCTCTCGGGAGGGGCGGTCTCGCGTAGCGATGACCGGGGTGGGTGCGAGGTGTGGGCCTGCCCGTGCAGGGGTTTCTTGGATGTTTAGGGATCAAAGGGCCAACAACGCTGCCGCAGCCTGATCGATCAGCAGCGTTGCATTAGCATGCTGACGCAGCAAGGTGGCAGGACAGGCTGGAGAAATTGGCCCCGTGAGCAAACGGGCGACGATCGCCGCCTTATGACCCCCGGTCACCAGGCAGAGCAGACGACGGCAGGCAGCAATCCGAGAGAGGGTGAGGGTCAAGGCATAGGTGGGCACATCCTCTAGATGCGGAAAATGCCCCTGCTCAAACTGTTGCTGGCGATTGGTGGCGTCAAGCTTGACGAGTTTGACGGTATAGGGGTCGGTAAAGTCGGCCACGTTGGGGTCATTGAAAGCCAGATGTCCATTGTTGCCAATACCCAGCAGACAGAGGTCGATCGGTGCGGCGTTGAGCAGTTGGCTGTAGCGATCGCATTCTTGGAGCGGCTCAAGCGCATCACCCTGCAGGAAATGAAAAGCGGCCAGGGGGAGGCGATTACAGAGCTTGTGCTGCAAGTAGTACCGGAAGCTGGCCGGGTGTTGGTCGCTCATGCCCAAATATTCATCTAAATGGAACCCTGTCACCCAAGACCAGGGCACATCGGGTTGCTGGGGGAGGCGAGCGAGAAATTCCAATTGGGAGTTGCCTGTGGCCCAAACCACGCGGGCTTCTCTCTGGTGCTGCACCCGCTCACGCAGGGTCTGGGCAACCGTCTGGGCAGCATAAACCGCCAGATCAGTCGCAGTCTCTAGGACAATGATTTTGAGGCGATCGACGGTATGGTGGGTTAGCTGCATGCGTGTTCTGAGGGTAAAGGGAAAGGGTTTAAGGGGAAAGGGTCGTCAAAGGTGTTGAGCGCAGCGCCCGTCTCCCTGTTGACTTAACACTGTTCCCGTTGTTGCTCAAGATCCTTTGCTCACAAACCATCGCCGCTTGGTAGGGCTCCCAAGCATAACGCCGACCGGGACAAGCTACACATTCCGGATATCAACCTTAAAGATTCCAACAAATGAACTCGACCCTGTTTAAAGATTCAGTAAAGCCAGTTCAAACCGCTTGAGCGGGCCGAGAAGAGTATGTAATTATCTGCTTGCGTGCTACCAATGACCAGAGCACTCATCATCTTTAGTTTCTGTCAAGAAATGCTTTAGCTTAAATCCTTGATGCAATTTAGGTTTTTCTTGACAAATTTAGGTGAGATGCAATGATTCCATTTGTCTATTTTGTGGAGGAAAGATTGGTGAACAGATATTCGATGTTAAGTGCAGTTGCAGCTTCTGCCCTGCTAGGCTTCGGTGCAATGGGTGCAGCCGAGGCCCAGATTATCGATTTTGAAACCCTGCCGGGTGGGGGGACACCTACCGACAATCAAGCGTTAACCGGAGGGTACACGACTGGGGGAACCACCGTTAACTTTGGCTTTGACATCGATGGCGATCTCATCGCTGATCTAGATGCGATTATCGAGAGTCGCAACGATGACCTGAGCACAGGCGCTGGCTATACCAGTAGCGGTATCCCTGAACGCGATCTGAGTCCTACAGGTGAAGGCGGCGATTTCTTGCTGCGGGCTCCCAGTAGCTTAGATGTGTTTACCAATGCAGATTTCCTCGTCAGCTACTCCGATGATGCCGTTCGCAGCGTCAGTGGTCAAATCTGGGATATTGATTATGGTGAGCGATACCTGATCGAGGCCCTCAATACCAGTGGTGGCTTGATCGATTCTTTCTTAACACCTGCGACGCCAGATAGAGAGGGAGTAGGTACGTTTGATGGACTGCCCTATGACTTTACTTTTGTGGATCTGGCTGAGGACATTGCCTTTGTCCGGATTACAGGTTCTGAGCGCATCCGAGGCGGCGGGTTTGCCTTTGATAACTTTGATGCCACTGGCGCGACAGTTGAGCCGCCCACAGAGGTTCCCGAGCCTGCCTCGGTAGCGGCGTTGACTCTGTTTGGCTTGGGTCTGCTGACGGCACGGAAGCAGAAGTCGTCCTCTGTCTGATTCGGTGTTCCAAGCACGAAATATTTAGCAGGGGAGGGCTTGAAACCCTCCCTTGCTTTGCCATTGAAACTGGGGATTGGTCAATATGATGGTATTCATTGACCAATCCTTTTTGTATGCGTTCTTGTTTAATCCTCGGCGCTGGCATGACCGGTCTGATTGCAAGCACAGTTTTGCAACAGGCAGGCGTCACCGTGACGGTACTCGATAAGGGACGGGGCGTTGGCGGTCGTCTAGCGACCCGTCGGTTGCCCCATCCCAATGGCAGTGAAGGTCGGTTTGACTATGGGCTGCAACGGTTCCAGGTGAGCGATCGCCGCTGCCAAACCTGGGCCGAACAATGGCAAACCGAGGGCATTGTCATCCCCTGGCCCGAGGCACAACCGGATGCGGCACAACCTTACTATCGCGGTCGCCTCAGCAACCGCAGTATTGCCAAACATTTGGCACAAGCGCTGACGGTTCACAAGCAAACCCGAGTAGTCGCCCTCTGCTGGCAAGCAGGGCAGTGGCTGGCCCAAACCGCTAACCATCAGACTTTTGCAGCCCAGTCGCTGCTGTTAGCGATGCCTGTGCCCCAGGCCCTCGATCTGTTACAAGCGAGCGCGATTGCCCTGCCCTCAGAACTGCAAACGCGTTTAGGGGCGATCGCCTACGACCCTTGCATTGCAGTGTTGGCCCTGCTGACCGGGCCCAGCCAAATTCCAGACGCAGGTTTAGCTTGCCCCAATGAGCCCTTAGCCTGGCTGGCCTGCAACCAGAAAAAAGGCATTTCCGACGCCTCAGCGGTTACGCTCCACGCCACCCCTGCGTTTAGCCGCAGCCACTGGGAGGCGGCGGAGGGCGAAATTGCCAAGCAACTCTTTGAGGCGGCAATGCCCTGGTTGGGCGCACCCGTTGCCGACTACGACACCCATTGGTGGCAATATAGCCAACCCCGGACGGTCTATGGCGATCGCTATCTAGCGCTCCCGACCCCTGGCCCATTGGTCATCGCCGGAGATGCCTTTGCCCCAGCGCTACCGGCCAGATCTACGTTGAATCTGGAAAATGCATTGCTCTCAGGGATGGCAGCGGCGACGTATTTGTTAAGGGAATCGTGATGCTTTGGGATAATTAGGGCGTGTCATCAGTTAGCATCAGAAGCCTTATGGGACAAGCGATAGAGCGCCCGACCAACAAATAGGAAAGGGGCTGTAAACGATATCTCGGCTTTGGGTACTCTTGTCGCTACCACAGAGGAGGAGAATGAACTTAAGCCCGAAACCGATGCCCTGAGGGTGATTGAGACAGGCGCTCTAAACCGCAGACAAAGAGGATTAACAACCCTGGCAGGCGGGACGCTGCGCTACGGTTTGACCGCTGATGATCCCGTAGCGCGGGCATCTTGCCCGCCACGGTCTGGATTCCATGCAGGGTAAGATTTTCAGCCTTAAGTTCACACCAGTGACGGAAAACATGTCCCTACAGTCGATTAGAATTGTCTCTGGTAAACAGACAACAGCCCTACTCGGTAAGGGGGTTGTAAAGGGTACTCCCGTCAACCAACTCAAATTCGAAGAATTCTGTCAAATGCTCCGTAGAGATTTGTCCCCAAGTGTAGCAATTGGATTAGGGTAGCCCCGAAAAACTATCAGCTCTCTCTACAATATTGGCAATTATTCTCGGAGTTGTGGCGTGCTGATCTCAGGAAAAAAACTCTCCCTATCCCTACCGTGTCCCTGCGGGAGTCAGCAATTGCTGTCCCACTGCTGTGGCCCGTATCTTCAGGGGCAACGCCCGGCACCCACCGCTGAGCAATTGATGCGATCGCGCTACAGTGCCTATTGCACCAAAAATATTGACTACCTCGTAAGCACCCATCATCCCGATTATCGTCAACCCCATAGCCGCCGTCAGATCGCGGCAACGGCGAGCTGTGCCACGGCACACGAAAACACCATTTTGGGCAGGAGCGATTGCCTCTGGCACCGTGCTCTAGCGCGATCGCCCGAAAAACGCGTTACTTGTTTGTTACTCGCTACTCAACTACGGTAATTCTGGCAACTCCGGGAGCTCTGGAAACTCAGGCGTCTCCCCTGGCGGCGCACTATTCGGCGGCGGCGCTTGCGGCTCAGGCGTCGGGTCGCTCTGGGGAAACCCAAGCAACATCCGGGCGCTGGAAAAATAAGTAACCCAATAGCGAGCATCAGGGTAGCGCTGCCAATCGTGTCGGCTGACGCGCAGGCGCAAGACCGCTGTCATTGCGCCATTGTTGCGGCCGAGTACCGTAATCGAGACTTCCGAGGCCAGCACATCCTGCTCAAACTGGCGTTGAGCCGTGGTGGCGGCGATCGCCTGGGCCCGCGTCAAAAAGCTGCTGTAGGTATCGGCTGGCTGACGCTGAAGTTCGACGGTCTCCAGGATGAGATAAGCGACAGCAGGGGGCGGGGCGATCGCCCCGCCAACCAACGTCGTTCCGACCCCCAGCCCCAAACTCAAGGGCAATAGACCCTCAAGGACTCGTCGACTAAGGGGGCGACTGATTACCCGACGGAGATCAAATTGACGCATTGGCATTGGCTTTTTCCTCAAAGATGTCAGGCGGTTTGATGGCTTGGCAAGAAAAAAGCCATTCGGTGAGTGACAGTCTGACTCAATCTCGCTGCGACGATCTCGGCAGTTCCAGATCGTCTGATCCCAAATCCGCATCGTCAACACCAAGAATCACCCCGTTCGGGAGAGTTTCAAACCCTCCCTTACAGCGAATTTGATTGGGGGGGTATACAAGATTTGAGACAACGCTCCTCTAACCCTGAACTCGGAACCCTAAACCCTGAACCCATCCCTCGCTCGATATGATTATATTGAGGTTTGGCGGTCGCTTGCACCCTCTCATCGGGTTTGCGAATCGCCAATCCTGGCAGACTTCACCCACTGGGTCCATGGCAAACTACACTTCCTTAGCTATTGGGATCAATCGTTACCAATACATTCAACCCCTGAGCTATGCCCAACAGGATGCTCAGGCCCTGCATCAACTCCTGGTGGAAGAAACGGAATTGCCCCCCGAGCAGGCCCTGATGCTCACCGATGCCTCGCCCTGGATCCAGAATCATGCCACTGAGCCCACCCGCGACAACCTCCATTATTGGTTTAGTGAATGGCTACCCCGCCAGGAGAGTGACCTGTTGTGGTTTTTCTTCAGTGGCTATGGGGTGAGCTGGCAAGGTGAAGATTATTTAATGCCCATTGATGGCAACCCCAATGATATCCCTGGGACAGCCGTACATCTGGCCAGCCTGATACGGCAAATTCAGCAAGCGGGCTTTGCCAAGATCTTGATGCTGCTGGATATTAACCGTTCCCCTGGCGTGATCGCCGGCCAAGCGGTGGGGGAGCAACTTGCTCAACTCGCTCCCGAGCAGGGCGTGTCGCTGGTGCTCTCCAGCCAAATTGATGAAGCGGCCCATGAACACAGTGCTCTGGGTCATGGCATTTTTACGGCTGCCCTGCTCGAAGGGCTCCGCTATTACGCTGGCCCGGAGCTGACCCTCGATCGCCTCAGCCATTACCTCTACGAACGTCTGCCCGAGTTGAGTGAACACCATTGGCGACCCGTGCAACATCCGTTGATTGTGATTCCCTCGATCGAGGTAGCCCAAGAGCCCCTGCTGCCCGATGATCCGGCGGCCAATCGTCCGGTAACCGGGACATCAACTCCGCTGGGGGCGCTGGCAACGCCCCCACTCCCTGCCGCAATCTCTGCCACCGCCGTACCCCCAACTGCACCGCCGCCTGTTCCACCGACAGTGGCTGACGACCCTGATGCACTGCCCCCTGAACTGCTGCCTGAGCCCCTTGACCTCCCTGAGTCGGCGGTGATGTTGAATGCTGCTCCACCTTCAGAGGCAGAGACGCCAATCCCAGACGGCTCTGAACCCCGCCTGCCGCCCTTTGGGGCGACCCCGCCCCCCCGGAGCTTTGCTGAGGCGCTCAAACCCCCCCCTCTCCCGTCAACTTCTGTTGCGCCAGCCCCTGCCCTCGCTGACGCTGAAGCTGAACCGACAACAAGGGTTCCCCCAGCCGCCCCGGCTGTGCCGCCGCCACAGCCCACCACCGCCCCGGCTGTGCCGCCGCCAGCGCCCCGTCGTCGTCCCCTGACTGCTAAGCAGCAGAGTTGGCAGCTCTGGGGCGGCTTGACAATTTTGATCTTGGCGATTCTGGGGTTGCTTAACTTGTTTCGTGGCCGACAGGCTGAACCCGTCGTCGATGTCCCTCCCCCCGCAGCAACGTCCCCCGAGACGGCCGCTGATCCTCCAACACCCCCAGCGTCAGTGGACTTGCCAGCGAGTCCGGCTGCGAGTCCAGCCGTGACGGATGCGAGTCCGAGCAACGCTGATTCAGGTAATGCCAATCCTGCTCAAGCGCCAACAACTCTAGCCCAGAGCCAAGCTTCGGAGTTTAGTCGAGCCATCATTGAGGCGGCTAAAATCCCCCCCGACTCGCCTCGCTATGCTGAAGCCCAAGCGGATATTGCCCGTTGGAGTGCGGTGATTCTGGATATTGCCCGTGGCCGGGCCAATCAGGGCGACTTTGCGGGGGCGATCGCCGCCGCTCAACTCATCCCCCAGGAGCCCGCCCCGCTCCACCAAGAGGCTCAGCAGCAGATTAGCCAATGGCAGACCCAACAGAAGAATGTTGAACTGATCCGCACGGCCCGGCGTCAGATTCGCCATCCCCAGGCCTCTTCTTATAGTGACGCGATTCGTACCCTGCGCCAGATTACGGCGGGGCAACCCGGCTACAGCCAAGCCCAGGAACGCATTCGAGTCTGGAGTGAGCAAATCTACCTGATCGCCAACTCCCGTGCTGCCCGCAAAGAATACAAACAAGCCATCGAAACCGCTAAACTCGTCCCCCAAGACACTCCCAGTTACGACTTGGCTCAGCAGGCGATCGCCCGCTGGCAACAGGGGGATTAGGGTTAAAAGTTAAAAGTTTAGAGTTAAAAGTTCGGAGTTTGGCGCGTGACCTGACTGGAGCCTGACCATGTAACCTCGGAGGCTCTACTTCTTATCATCCGGATGTGAAACAAATGCTGCACTAGCGGACATATCCCGAACCCACCCCAATCGTCGCTGCGCGAGAGAGCCCCTCTCCGGAGGGGATGTTCTGCATAAAACCTTAAACCTTGAACTTTTAACTTTTAACCCTCTAAAACCAAACCTCCGGCACCCCCGTCCCGTAGCCCTGTAAAAAGTCAACGCCAATCTCTTGGAGTTTTTGGATCATGGCGTCGTTTTCGACACATTCGGCGATGGTTTTGAGCCCAATCACATGGCCCACATGGTTAATAGATTGGACGATCGCATAGGTGGTCGGGTCTTCGAGAATATCTTTGATGAAGCGGCCGTCGATTTTGAGAAAATCCACCGGTAATGATTTGAGATAGCCAAAGGAGGACATGCCGCTGCCAAAGTCATCGAGGGCAAAGTGGCAGCCGAGGGCTTTGAGCTCGCCGATAAACCGGGTGGCCTGGTTGAGGTTGGCGATGGTGGTGGTTTCAGTAATTTCAAAACAGACCTGTTCCGGGGCGATCGCCGAACTTTCAAACTGGGCCTGCAAGAAGGGTAAAAACTGATCATGGTTGAGGCTAGCGCCCGAGAGGTTGATCGCCAATTTTTGGTTGGCCCCTAGGGGCTGGTTCGCAAAATGGGCAAAACAATGCTCAATCACCCAGCGGTCAAGGCTGGGCATCAGATCATAACGCTCGGCGGCGGGGATAAACACGGAAGGCGGAATCAGTTGGCCCCATTCATCGATCATCCGCAGGAGGACTTCATAATGGGGCGGGTTGGGGTGGCTGGGGTCATGGGCATGGACAATCGGCTGGCGCAGCAGTTGAAAGCGATCGCTCTCGATCGCCTGACGAATGCGGACACTCCAGCGTCGCTCTTGGCGTTGGTAGACCAGCTCCGAGTCATCAGGCTGATAAACCATGATGCGATTGCGTCCCTTGTCTTTGGCGGCATAGCAAGCGGTGTCCGCTGCGCTCAAGAGACTGGCTAGACTGGAGCTGTGATAATCCAAACAGACCAGACCCATACTCACCCCCACACCAAAGGTTTTGCCCTGCCAGGTAAAGCGGTAGTCATAGACCGCCTGGCGGATGGTTTCGGCGATGGTCATCGCGCGATCGAGCGGGCAGCCGTAGAGCAAAATGCCAAACTCATCACCGCCCAAGCGCGCCAGGACATCGCTGTTGCGAATCTTGAGTTTGATCACGGCGCTGATCTGCCGGAGTAACTCATCCCCAGCAATATGGCCACAGGTGTCATTGACCACCTTGAATTGATCCAAGTCGAGGTAGCAAAGCACATGCTGCTGGGTTGGCTCCGGTTCCTGGTGCAAGAGTGCCAACAGGGTGGTGAGTTGTTCCTCAAAGTAATGCCGATTCATCAACCCAGTCAGGGCGTCATGATTGGCTTGCCAAGAGAGTTGGTTGGCCAAGGTTCGGGCATGGGTTACATCTCGAAAGACCAAGACGGCACCCAAGATCTCGCCATGACGATCGCGGATCGGCGCGGCCGACTCCTCAATGCTGGATTGTCTCCCCTGGCGATGTACCAGCGCCAACTGCCCACCGCCACTCAATCGCTCACCCGTGGTCATCACCTGCTCGACAATATTCTGGGCCGGCTGCAAGGTCTGTTCATGGATGACCGTGAAGACAATGGGTAGGGGTTGATTCCGGGCTTGGGCGAGCGTCCAGCCCGTTAATTCGGCCGCCACCGGATTGAGATAGGTGACGCGGCCCTGGGCATTGGTGGTAATGACGCCTTCCCCGATCGATTGCAGGGTAATTTGCGCCAATTCTTTCTCCTGGGAGAGGGCGTCGGCGAGATCTTGCTCGAACTGCTTCTGGGTGGTGATATCGATGCAAGAGCCGATGTAACCCGCGAGCTGACCATCGGGCAAAAAGCGCGGTGTGCCATTGCCCAAGAGCCAGCGGTAGTCGCCACTGGCATTGCGTAACCGGAACTCCAGGCGAAAGGAGGCCTGATCGGCAAAGGCGGCATCACATTCGTTGTGGTAATGCTTCTGGTCTGCCGGGTGTAGCCCCGTCAACCAACCTCGCCCCTGCTCTTGGGCTAACGTCCGGCCGGTAAACTCTAACCAGCCCCGATTGAAATAGGTGAACTGCTGCTGGGCATCGGCCATCCAGATCAGCACGGGAGCGGTATCGGCCATGGTACGAAAGCGGGCTTCGCTTTCTTTAAGGGCGGCTTGGGCACGTTTGCGTTCGGTGACATCCACCAGAACGGCCAGCGAACGCATGATTTTGCCCGCAGCATCGCGCTCGGCGATCGCCGAGAGCAGCACATCCAGGGTTGTGCCATCTTTGCGAACCAATGTATAGGGAATATCCAGGCAGTAACCCTGCTGATAAAAGGCGGGCAGATGAATTTTTCGCGCCTGCTGATGGGACTCCGGGGTCAGAAAGTCCGTCGAGGGGCGACCCAGCACCTCATGACGTTGGAAGCCCATCTGCTGTAGCCAATAGTTGCTCACACTGATCAATCGCCCCTTGGCATCGACGGAATGGAGCATGACGGGTGTGTTTTCGTAGAGCTTGCGATAGCGGGCTTCGCTCTCTTTGAGGGCGAGCTCCGCCTGCTTGCGATCGCTAATGTCCCGAATGACGCCCACATAGCCCACCCGATTTCCCTGACTGTCGGTGACGGTGGTGCTGACCGTCTCGCAGGCAAAGGTCTCACCATTCGCCCGCCGATAGGTGATTTCGTAGGGTTTGAGCGACTCTAGTTGTTCTAGACGATAGGCAGCGGCAGGGCCAGCAGGGGGCTCTGACGGGGTTAAATCGTGGGTCGACTGCTCTTGAACAGCGGCAAGGGAATAGCCAAACAGACGGGTAAAGGCGGGATTAATCCGGCGAATCCGGCCAAGGGGGTCGGCAAAGACGATCGCATCAGGAATGGCCTGGAAAATGGCGGCGAGCTCGGCATTTTTGCGGTCGAGTTGGGACTGGATTTGGGCTCGTTCGACAATTTCTTTGAGAAGATCTTGGTCGGTGGCCCGCAGAGCGGCGGTGCGCTCTTGAACCCGTTGTTCTAACATTTCGTGCATCGCCCGAAAGTCGAGCTCTTCGAGCTTCTGGGCCGTAATATCTCGAACAATCACCAACACCGACTCGGCATCATAGGGCAGCATCCGCACCTCTTCATAGCGGATCGTATCGCGGGCCTGTACCTGTTGTTCGTAGTGGTGGGGGGTTTGGTGGGCGAGGGTTTGAGCGCAGGCTTGCAGATAGCGTTCGGCAATGGCGGGGTCTAAAAAGTCCGCCAAGTGCATCCCGGCGCGTGGACAGGTCTGGGCATCCGTATCGCTGCGGAGGCAATGGTGGATCGGTTGTACGTAGATGCCCTGACGATTGAGCAAAAACATCACATCCGGAATCAGGGTGAGAATTTTATGAACATCCAAGGGTGGGCTCCAGCCGAGTGGCAAGGGAGGGGTGGGTAGCGGTGGGGCGGTCTGCTTGGCGACCGCTTGCAGAGCGAGGGCGAGGTGGGGCATCAGGGCCTGGAGCCATTGCAGTTCATCACTGGGCCAGGGCCGGATCCCCGAACAATGATGTAAGGCAAGAATGCCCCAAGGGTAATCGCTCTGAGGAATCGTCATCACCAACTGAGAGCGCAGGGCGAAGCGGTGGCAGAAGGCGCGGGTCGGTGCGCTCAGTTGCAGTTGGGTCAGATCGGCGGCGGCGATCGCCGTCACAATGAGTGGCGCATCTTCGGGTTGGATGGTGATCAGCTCAGTGGGTAACACCTGACCAAGCAGGGGGGGATAGTCGGGGTTAACCTGCTCAGCGATGACAGGATAGCCCTCTGCGGTGGGGGTTTGGGCGATCAAGACGCGATCGACGGCTAGCAAGCCCTGGAGCGCTTTGAGCACTAACTGACAGACCTGCTGGCCATTGCGGGCCTGGGCCAAATCATGCACCAAGCGGGCAAACTGGGTCACGTCTGCGGGTCGCAGGTGACGGGGGTTTGCTGCCGAGGGGGAGACAGGACGATTCATAGGCGGACAGCAAGAGCAAATGCAAATGTCTAAATTTTAGGATGTCATTAGAGATTGTAAATACTGCATTTCGGCAGCCACCGCCGCCGCCAAGTTATTGAGCCGCTTGACCTCACTCTCCCGATGCACCGCATCGGCCGTTTTCTGGTGGAGGAGGTTATCCAATTCGCCCTGGCGGGCCGCAATATCGGCATCAATGCGGTCTAGCGCCGCCGTCTTGTACTCCTCAAAGCAGCGGCGTACGGCGTTGTAAACGGGCTGCCATTGGTCGCGGGCGATCGTGGGCAGATGCTGGCTGAATTCTTTCTTGAGCGCCTTGAGAAAATCGCGTCGCACCAGCTCTGCCTGCACGGCCACCACTCCCGCTGTAATGGCTACCGCGCCAAAGATATTCAGGGCAATGCTCGAGAAGAGAATCCCCACCAGCCGCAGGGCAATGTTGACACAGACGTAGATCAAAGTCCATTGCAGCACTTGCTGCCAAAAGAGGCTAAAGGAGCGCACCGTATCGTTGAGGTAGTCCGGGATCGCTGTAAAGAGGTCTTGGAGGCGATCGCTCCAGGGGGAATAGTCTTGGGTCGGATCATCAATTCCCACCGCATGGAAGCGGCCGCCCAGGAGCTTTTGGTTCATCACATCCACGACTTGGGCATAGGCCACTTGGTACTCCTTGCCCTGCTCATTCAGCTCGGTAAAGGCAGCCGCCAGGTCTTGGCGGGCCATAAATTCCCAGGCCGCCAAGCGGTCATTCATATAGCGTTCAAACGCCTGCTTAAAGTCCCGCTGGAATTTCGTCCGCCGTTTGGGGTCGAGAAAGGCCGTCATGTCCAGATCCGGTTGGTTGGCATCAAAGTCCGCCTCAAAGGTGGCTTCGAGCTGCTGGAGATAGTCCCGAAATGAGTCGGCGATTTGCTGAGCCTGGGTATCCCGAGTTTGGTCAATGGTGCTGGCAAAGCGATCGCGGATCGCCCGGAGTTGGGCAAATTCCCCCTCGACCGTTTCCAGAGTCGCTCGTAGCTGCTCTGTGTTTTGGTCGAGTAGGGGCAGTCGCCGGGCCACCGACTCACTGACTTGCAGGTGGGCTCGCTGGGCAATGCCGACGGCATTGCCCAACTCGGCGGGCAGGCGCTCTTGACGCAAAAATCGATCGAGACTTCCGAGCAACTCGGGCAAGCCCGTGCCGGTCAAATCCGCATCGCCCCCCAGTTCACCCTGAGCGTCCTGCGTCGCTAGGCGACGACGGTAGGCTGCTAGGGCCGAGACGGGAAAGACGCGCTCGGCGTAGCGATCGCCGCAGTAGGGCGTGAGTTGTGTTTGTAATACGGCATGGATCTTCGCCTCGGCCGCCTGCACCGCTTCAGCATCATCCGGATCCACCAGGCTATTCCGGAGGCGATCCCAGCCGTTGACGGCAAAGAAAATCGGCACGCCGCGATCGCGCAGATAATTTTGCAAATAGCGCCGCTCCGCCAGGGTGCAGGGCTGGGTGGCATCCAGCACAAACAGCACCGCCTGAGCCTGACCCAGATAGTCCAGCACCAACTGATTGCGAGCTTCGGTATCGTTGAGCCCCGGTGTATCAATCAGCTCCACACCAGCGGTGAGCAAATCAATCGGATAGTCCAGCACCGCCTGGCTGACTTCGGGGAAGGCCGTTTGCGTCTGGTCGGCCAGACGTTTCGCCTCATCGGGGGCGATCGTATAGTCCCGCTTAAAGGTTTCAATATCGAGACGGGTGGCGGGGCGCTCGTCGTCGTGATACTGGATGGTCACCTGGGGCGTTTCATGATTGCGAATCACCGTGAGCACCGCTGTACAAGGGTTGACGTCCATTGGCAGCACCGATGCCCCGAGCAAGGCATTAATCAGCGTACTCTTGCCCCGCTTCATATCCCCCAGCACCAAAATGCGGAACCGGGCTTGGCGTAGGCTCGCTGAGGTTTGCACCAGGTTGGCAATGGCCTGGCCCAGTTCCAGCTTGCCCGAGGCCTGTTCTCCCTCGGTTTCGGCCGTCGTAAGGCGATCGGCCAAAGCATCGAGCCCATCGGCCAGCGTCTGGCGTTGGGCTTGGGGAGAGTTGACAGTGGGGATTGCAGCAGGCGAAGAGGGCGACATAGCCAACGAAACCGTAAATAAAGCCAATATTGACTCCCACAATAACCCAATACCTCTTCGCTGCGCGGCTTGCGGCCGCAACAAAAATCCCTTCCCTATTCCCAGAAGGGGTCTCCCGGTTGAAGCGGCCGGCTGAATGGGGCTGAAAACTGTCATGATGCTTAATGCTTTTAGTCAAAACCCGATGCAATGGGCTCGAGTTTGGTAGCTTGGAAGGGTTTATTTCAGGGAAGGGTTTACTGACCGTCCTCACCATGGCTCAATCTATCGCCCAATCTTCCACCGCCGCCCCCACATCTCCTCCCCCGGTTGATGCAACCAAAGCTGATTTAAGGGCGATCGCCACGCTCTGCATTGCCCTGATGGCGGTTTCCTTCGCACCGATTTTCATTCGCTTTAGTGAGACGAATATTGGCCCCAACGCCACTGTGCTCAACCGAATGCTGGTGTTTTTTCTCGTGTTTGGCTTGGGACGGGGTCTCCGCGCCCTATGGATGCAATGGCGTCGAAGTAAGACCCCAACCCCTGAGACCTCCGCCGCAGACGCCCCTCTGCCGATCACCCGAAATCAATGGCTCTTGCTGGGGTCGGTGGGCCTGGTTTCGGCCACCACTTTAGGGTTATGGGCCATCTCGCTGGAATACACCACGGTGGCTAAGTCGATGCTGCTCAATAACCTGACGCCGGTCTTTGCCAGTACTGGCAGTTGGCTGTTTTTGGGCAAGCGGTTTGATACCCGCTTTATTGCTGGGATGGCGATCGCCGTTGCCGGGGCCATTCTGCTGGGCCTAGAAGACCTCCAGGGTGGTGCGGCGGATTCGCTCCTAGGCGATGGTTATGCGCTACTCTCGGCGGTGTTTTTGGGGGCCTATTTTCTCCTGGTGGAACAGTTGCGATCGCGCTTTGGGGCAGTGACAATTTTGCTCTGTCGCTGTGCGATCGGCTCCGCCCTACTCATTCCCTTTGTTTGGCTCACGGAAGGGACGCTGTTCCCCAGTTCCTGGGTCGGGCTGCTCGCGGTTCTGGGTTTAGGCATCATCTCAGAAGGTTTGGGACAAAACCTCCTTGCAGACTGTATGTGTAAGTTTTCGTCGAGTTTTATTGCCTTATTTTTGTTACTCGAACCGATCGTCAGTGCCCTGTTGAGTTGGTTGATCTTTGCAGAGGGGTTGAGCCCGATTACCGGGGTCGGGTTTGTGATTATTTTAGGCGGGATTTATCTGGCGAAATCGAGCAATTCAGCAGTGCAGTCGGGGCATTGAGACATTAGGGATGCCGTCTTGGCTCCTCCTCTTATCCCTTAGCATGTAGCGGGCGTTTAATGAATTGCTCGATAAAAGTGATCAAGGAAGATCTCTCGGAAAGATCCCGTGAAGTTACGCTGAGACGTTTTTGAACGCTAGACAATACTACAGCATCAACGATAAATTAATGAGCCGCCAATACCAAACTCGAATTTCTGTTCCCCATTCCCAACAACAAAAGTCCCAGTTTACTGCTCCTCCTGTGATTCAGCCCAAGGCAGCGTCCCAAAAAACTGATGCAAAAGATCAGACACGTCGTCAGCCCAATTTTGTCGATCCATTGTCGCGGTTGCAAGCGACTTTGGTAACCCAGGCCCAGTTAAACCCAGCCCAGCCGACCATCGACCAGCCCTCCCGGAATGTTGTGCAGCGCAGCAGCGTTATACCGTATGATCCGCCTGGACACGATCAGCAGGAACAGACCGAGAAACCGTCAATTCCGATCGTGCAAAACAACCCTGAGGTTGCTCATCCCTTGCAAAGACGGGTTCTTTTCAATGGTACCCCTGCGACCTATAAGGAGGTACAACCCTTTGCCACCCCTCAACACGAACTCGTCTACGCAAACTGGGACACCGCTGAGCTAGACCATAACTTTGAGGATTCTAAAAATAAAGGAACGGCCCTCAATCGCCTCCGCAAGGCGCTCTCGATTGCGGCAAATCAATCGGCCGAAAAACCCGCTTTGTATAGCCTCAGGTATTATCTGTTTAAAACCAAGGGTGAGGGTCGAGAACCGACCTTGTATTTCCGAAAAGGAAAGCTCACTGGGCGATTGAGACAACAACACAAGGGTGGGCCAACGATTAAGTGGGAGAAAAATAAAACGGACTATTTTTTAAAGACAAAAGACGATGCCAAACTCTTGGATGCGATCATTAAAGCGTATGCGAAACTAAAACCACCGGAAGGAGAAGACCCCTATGAGCTAGAGGAGGCCCTGGAGGATTTCGAGAATCGGAAAAACTATTGGCCCGGAACGGATCACACGGTGGCAAATGGGATGGGACACTTAGAGGTTATTGGCACATTTCCTAAGGTGAGCAATCATGTTTCCAGTGGCCTGGTTGACACCGATAGGACAGGCATCACCGAGGAAGCCATCAGCGAAATTTATTTTGAAGTGATTGGCATGAGAGCAGCGGGTTGGGATTTGTAATGCTCAAGGGCGATCGCCCTCCTCACTGACCGGTTTGATTTCTGAGCTCTAAATTCTCAGTTCCGAATTCAAATCGGCTCTAATCCCAATAGAGACAAACCCGATCGCCGTTGGCAAAGTCATACACATCGGCATCGGGACCACCTGGAGTACATTGACCGAAGGAATTGGTGACGGGGTAGGTGGCGATCGCCTCATAATCATCATTGAGCAATTCAATCGTCTCGGAATCCCCGTAGTAGCGAAACCGTTGATTTTGCACCTCAAACACCACCCACAAAATGCCTTGATTCATGCCGCTTCCTAAGATCAAACAGGTGTCGGTTCCTGACTGTTGATTAAAGGTGTAGTCACAGGGCAGGGTTTGGGAGCCGTTGTCGAAAGCGATGCTGCTGCTCGGGAAGAGGGTGGCAGCAATGCTGAGGGCGAGAGCGGTGAAGGTTGGAGTAATGTTCATGGAATGTTGGGCTGGAGCTGGGCCAATTGTAACCGCAGAGAACCTGAGCTCTGGATAAGCGAAGCGATCGCCTTCCTCAAAATGCTGAAATCTCGTTGTCAAACCCGGTTGTCAGGGGTCCAGCCCCCCGACACCTCCCGCTGAGGGGGAAATTGCCCCCTCAGACTCCGGCAATATTGGAGTCAGTATTGTTGATTCTGCTGAGTTTCTCAAGTCTTGTGTGATGTCTGCTTATCCAGAACTCACGTTACATATGCTGTGTACAACATCACAAATGTGTTGAATAACCCACGCAACCACAGGACAGATTGCCAACTGGAACCTGTGCCAACTCACCCCCTGCCACAGATCTTAAAACTTCCCCATTTCTCCCCCGTCATCATTCCTAACCACTGCCCCAATGGGATTCACCCAGTTTTTTAGGAGAAGACCCCCAATGATGCGTACTACTGTTATTTCCATTGCTGCCCTTGCCGCTCTCGCCCCCACCGCCGCCGCCCAAGACATTGCACCCGTTACCGTAGACGCAATGCCCGAGTTTAGTTCGCAAGATCCCGAGCCCAACCTGCAAGCTGTTGCCGACATTTCCCCCGAAGACCTGCCCAGCGATCTCGCCGTCCTCGCTACCCAGGTTGAAGTCACTGGCGCAGCCTCCGAGCTGACCCAGATCGCCTACAACACCCTCAGTACCCAAGCCGGTCGCCCCACCAGCAATGGCCAAATTGCGGCCGATGTCGCTGCGCTCAAAGCCACCCAACTCTTCAAAACCGTCGAAGTGGCCGCCGTGCCCAACAACCAGGGCTGGGATGTGCAGTACAACGTGACCCCCGTGGTGATCAACCGGGTGCAACTGGCGTCAGCTCAGGTGCTCTCCACCGCCACCGCCCAGAATTTATTTGACGAGCAGATGGGCCAGGCGGTGCAACCGAGTGCCATTAACCAAGGCATTGCCGCCATCAACCAGTGGTATCAGGAGCAGGGCTATGCCGTTGCCAAGGTCAAAGATGTTCAAGCCCGCACCGATGGCAGCTTGTTGGTGGAAGTCCAGGAAGGGATTGTCGCTAATGTGGAGGTGGCGTTTATTGATGATGCAGGAGAACTGACCGAGGGACGCACTCAACCCGAATTTGTCCAGGATTATCTCAATCTGCAACCGGGCGAGGTCTTCACCGTGGCGCAGGTGCAGGACGATCTGGCGCAACTGTATCAGCTTGGGCTCTTTGAGCAGGCCCATGTGGCGCTGCGGGACAATGGTGACCAGGTCGATGTCACCTACGAACTGCGTGAAGCCGCCAGCCGGGGCGTCAATGTGGGCGGCGGCTATAGCGGCAGTTCCGGTGTCTTTGGCACGCTCAGCTACAACGATCGCAACTTTGGCGGCATCGGCCAGCAGTTCAATGCCAATGTGCAACTGGGCACGCGAGACCTGCAATTTGAGACCCGCTTTGGCAGCCCCTATCGTTCGAGTCAGCCAGACACGCTGGGCTATGAACTCAATGCGTTTCGGCAGCGGGGGGTTTCGAGCAGCTTTGACAATGATGTGCGCCTGGAGAATGGCGATCGCGTCCGCGAGGGCCGTTTCGGTGGCGGGGTTGAAGTGCAGGGGGCGATCGATGATTGGCAAACCTCGGTGGGTGTTAACTTCAGCCGGGTCAGTGTGCGCGATAGCGACGGGGCTCTCGCCCCTGTGGACAAGTTTGGCAATGCCCTTTCCACCAGCGAGACGGGCATTGACGACCTCTACACCGTCCGCGCCCAAGTTACTAATGACCAGCGCGACAACCTTCGCAACCCCACCGCAGGCTCGGTCTTTAGCCTCAGCTCGGAGCAGTCGATCCCGGTGGGCAGCGGCGATATCTTGATGAACCAGATCAACGCCAGCTACACTACCTACCAGGCCACGGAACTCTTTAGCGAAGAAAATCCAGAAGTGATCGCCTTTAACCTCCAGGGCGGTACGACAATCGGCGACTTGCCCCCCCACCAAATGTTTCTGATCGGTGGTGCGAACTCCGTGCGGGGCTACGGTGCAGGGGATTTGGCTGCCAGCCGCAGCTATATCCTCGCCTCAGCAGAGTATCGTGTGCCTCTCTTTTCTTCTCCGGTGACTGGGGTGCTGTTTGCAGACTTTGCCAGTGATATGGGCTCTAGCCCCCTCTGGCTGGGTGAAGGCGGCGAAGCGGATGAGACCAAACCGGGCTCGGGCTTTGGCTACGGAGCGGGCATTCGGGTGGATTCGCCCTTGGGCGTGATCCGGGCTGACTTTGGCCGGTCGGATCAGGGCGATAGCCGCTTACAGTTTGGTTTGGGTCATCGGTTTTAGAATCGTTAAATCCGGCTCAAATCCACTGTCCCATGACTCACCTTGCTGACCTAAAAATCTCACCTGCCCAATGTCAGGAGTTACTGGCGATTGAGGCGATCGCCCCCCTCGTACTCGACGGGCTCAAACTCTTTTATCTACGCCAGCCCCAGGCGTTGGTCTCGTTTCTGTTTACGGAGTTGTTTTTGCTCTTTGGCGGGTTGATTGTGGTATTGCCGTTGGTGTTGGTGGTGGCAAACAATCAACTCGATCTCGATAGTGTGGCCACATCGGGAGCACTGCTCCAGCTCACAGTGGGCATTGCTCTGGGTGTCTGGGGGCTGTTGAATGGGGTCTTGGGCTGGCGGGCTTGGCGGTTGCGATCGCTGGCTCTGCTCCACCACCGCATTGAGCAATACAACCAACTGGTGACGGCCCTAGAAGTTGTAGCCGCCTTCCCCGCAACGGGAACCCCGCCGACCGCCGAGGTCACCGAAACCCTGGCAACCTTGCGCACCAGCCTCCTCGGGCGTATCCAGCTCGAGCGGCTCAACCGCCAACACCAAAACCTCTTGGGCCAGCATCAGACCCTAATCGCCCAACTGGATCAACAGCTAGATGCCCTGCTTCAAGTGGAAACCGAAGACCCTAATACCGAGGCGGCACGCCTGTTGCAAGAGGCAGTGGAATTGGGGGTGACAGTGCATCGGGAAGTGCGGCAGATCGGACAGAAGGGGAAGCGATGAGGGCAGAAGAATCAGGGCTGTACAATAATCCATAGAGGCGATTCATTCCATTGAACCCATGGATATCCATACCCAAGTTGGCGAGATTATCAAAAAAACCCAGGAAACGTTACCTGAGACAATCGAACGTATTGATTACGAAGTGGGAGTCGATTACGATGGCGACGATGCAGTACGGGTATGGGTCATCCTCAAAGATGAGGACATTCCCACCCAATGGACATTTGAGGAACGCTCCAAAGTCCGTAGAGCAATTTTTTCCGCAATTCACGAATCTGGTTTACCACATTGGCCTTTCATTAGTTTCCGAGCAACCTCGGAAGAACCACCTTTACTGATACCCCGATGAGTTTTGCCAAAGATTTGCTGCTTCAAGCAAAGTATTTATTGAAGAAAGAGCCTAAGCGCCCAAAACAAGCTAGTCTACGTCGGGCTGCTTCTTCTGCCTATTATGCGCTTTTTCATCTCCTCATCGATAGTTGCACTCGTTTTTTTGTTAAAGGTCAACACAATGAAAATTTGCGGAAGTTGTTGAGCCGAGCCTTTGCCCATGGAGAAATGAAGGAGACAGCAAAGTCCTTTAAAGGCGGAACCTTACCTGAACATCTCAAAGTTGCCCACTCATGCACAATCTCATCGGCCCTACAGGAAATTGCGGAAATTTTTTGTGATGCGCAGGAAGTTCGTCATCTTGCTGACTATGATCTCGCACGTACCTTAACCCGTCTACAAGTCAAGGATCTGATCGACCGGGTTGAAAATGCTTTCAGACAATGGGAGTCTGTTCGCAAAACACCGGAAGGGCCGGTTTTTATGGTCGCCTTGTTCGCAGGAAAGCGACTGAAACGCTAATTACGTCACATAACCTGTGGCTTGTCGAACTTGCCAATCACGACTAGAACAGTCTTGGGGGGTAAGGCATTTGTGGTACGCAATCAAAGAAAAAAGGGACACAGCCGAGACTGCATCCCTTGGAACCATGAAAAAAATAAATTGGCTTACGTCTTATACTGAATCCGTAAAGCATAGGGAGAGATAAACTGCTGATTATTCCTCGGGCAGGCGGGACGCAGATTCGACAAGCTCACTGACCACCTACGCTACGGGCTTCTGGGCTCAATATCCCGTAGCGCGGGTGGTTGCTGAGCGCTTGTCCTGAGCGGAGTCGAAGGGGAGTCGAAGTACCTCTTGCCCGCCACCCGGATCAGCTTTCGCTTTCTGTGTTCATACAATCCGGATTCAGTCTTAAGCCCTATCAAACCCTAAGCGTCATAATAGAGCGCAAACTCATAGGGATGGGGACGCAGACGCATGGGCACGATCTCGGTATCAATCTTGTAAGCAATCCAGTTCTCGATGAACTCCTTCGTGAAGACATCGCCCGCTAGCAAGAAGTCATGATCATTTTTGAGGTTTTCCAGGGCCTCTTCTAGAGAACCGGGGGTGCTGGGAATATTCGCCAGCTCCTCAGGGCTCAGGTCGTAGATGTCCACATCCAGGGAAGAACCGGGGTCAATCTGGTTCTTAATGCCATCCAGACCCGCCAGCAGCATCGCGGCAAAGGCCAGATAGGGGTTGGACATGGCATCCGGGCAGCGGAACTCTAGACGCTTGGCCTTAGGGTTTGGACCTGAAAGGGGAATCCGTACGGAAGCGGAACGGTTGCCCTGAGAGTAAGCCAAGTTCACCGGCGCTTCAAAGCCCGGAACCAGACGCTTATAGGAGTTGATCGTGGGGTTGGTGAAGGCGAGCAACGAGGGCGCGTGCTTGAGGATGCCGCCAATGTAATGGAGGGCCATCTGGCTCAAATTGGCGTAACCATCCCCCCAGAAGAGAGGTTCGCCACCTTTCCAGATCGACTGGTGGGTGTGCATCCCAGAACCATTATCGTTGAACAGGGGCTTGGGCATAAAGGTGGCACTCTTGCCATACTTCTTGGCGACGTTCTTGACGACGTACTTGTAGGTCATCAGGTCGTCAGCGGCCTGGATCATCGTGTTAAAGCGAACCCCAAGCTCGTTTTGCCCGCCAGTTGCCACCTCATGGTGATGCTTTTCAATCGGGACACCACAAGCCTTCATGGTCAGAAGCATTTCTGTACGCATGTCCTGAAGCGTATCACTGGGGGGTACGGGGAAATAGCCTTCC
The DNA here is from genome assembly GCA_039180005.1 of Cyanobacteria bacterium P01_G01_bin.54. Taxonomy (GTDB): domain Bacteria; phylum Cyanobacteriota; class Cyanobacteriia; order Cyanobacteriales; family Spirulinaceae; genus SIO3F2. Next base: position 56,290 of record JBCDEB010000006.1, read on the forward strand.
TTGTAGCGGGGTTTGTAGCCCAGGTTGCCGCCCTCTTCAGAGCGACCGGTGTTCCAATGCCCTTCCCCGCTATCGACGTGGTAGTAGCCTTCGTGCTCGTTCTGGTCGTAGCGCACATCATCAAAGATGAAGAATTCCGCTTCAGGGCCGAAGAAGGCCGTATCACCAATACCCGTTGTGGCGAGGTAATCTAGCGCCTTTTGCGCGATGCTGCGAGGATCGCGGGAGTACCATTCACCGGTGCGGGGCTCCTTAATGGAGCAGATCATGCTCAGGGTCTTTTCCTTGTAGAAGGGATCGATCCAAGCGGTCTTGGGATCGGGCACCATTGCCATATCTGACTCGTTAATCGCCTTCCAGCCACGGATACTAGAGCCGTCAAAGGCAACACCATCGACAAAGGAATCCGCATCAATCTGATTTTGATAAAACGAGCAATGCTGCCACATTCCGGGCAGATCAATAAATTTAAGGTCAATAATTTGGATGTCTTCGTTCTGGATCCAATTCAGTACGTCTTGAGCAGTCTCAGCCATTCGTGACTCCTAAATATCTACTTCTGAAATGTTGCAGGATATGCATTCACACTAGCCGAAGTATGGTAGACAAGGCGTTCTCTGTTTTTTGTGTCCTAGGCTACAAAAAACTGGGTTGAACTGCCGAAGAAAGTATAAAGATCTCGGAATTTTGTGTTTTTCTTAACAAAGCTTTAAAAAGAGTCACTTTTTTGTAAAGAAATATTTTTATTCTGTGTCGGTGTGCTGAATCCGCTCATCTCCTGGAACCGGAAACCACCGTCCTGTGGGATGATGAGGAAAATTATATTTCGCGATCGCCCGCTTGCTATCGGCTGATACCACAAACGACTTTATTATTGACGGACAGATTAGGAGAAACGTATTCAATGAGAGATGCAGTTACCAGCTTAATCCGGAGCTATGACCTCACCGGCCGCTATTTTGATCGCGACGCGATGGATAGCCTCAAAGCCTATTTTGAGTCGGGTCAGGCGCGCCTGGCTGTCGCCGGGATGATCACCGCCAATGCGGCGGCGATCGTCAAGGCCACAAGCGCGAGCTTGTTTGAGCAGGTTCCCGAACTCCTACTGGCAGGGGGCAATGCCTACACGACTCGGCGCTATTCTGCCTGTCTACGCGATCTGGATTATTACCTCCGCTATGCCAGCTATGCTCTGGTAGCCGCCGATACGGACGTCTTGAGCGAACGGGTTTTAGAAGGGTTGCGGGAGACCTATAACTCTCTGGAGGTGCCCATTGGCCCAACGGTGCGTGGCATTCAAATCATGAAAGATGTGGTCAAAGACATGGCAGTAGAAGCCGGTATTGAGACCATTGACTTCATTGATGAGCCCTTTGAATATATGAGCCGTGAGTTTGGCGAGAAGGATATTTAGATACACAACCCCTGAATGGGTGTGATGCCAAAAATCCTCAAGGTTGTCTTTAGAGTAGCGATCGCATCTGGCGATCGCTTTTTGTTGTTTGCAAACCGATTGTCTACAAAACGTGAGTTTCGGTTAAGCGAAGCTATCGTATTCTTCAAAGCTTTGAACTCTCGATGTCAAACCCGGTTGTCAGGGGACCCGCCCCCCGACACCTTCCGCTGAGGGGGAAATTGCCCCCTCAGACTCCGGCAATACCGGAGCCAGTATGCTGATTGCGCTAAGTTCCGACCATCTTGCGCAATGTCTGCCTATCCAGAACTCACGTTACAAACGTTTGGTTTACAAGCGTTTTGTTGACAAACGTTGCGATGTTACAAGCCAAACGATTCCATGTCCTCTGCTAAGCCTGAGCCGAATACCGATGCGCTGCTGCTTTCCCCGCTCCATCAACAGGTGCGCCAGCGCAGTCAAGCCGCCCTCGAGTCGGGGGCACTCCGACCCATTGAGACAAACTATACCTACCTAGAGCAAGGAGGGATGCGGTTTTTGCTGCGGATTTTGGCCAATGTGGAGCGCAAGGTGCAGGCCACCCAAGCCCACCGTCAAAAAGACCCCGACTTTAACCCGTTTTTGCCCTATGACCCTGAACTCTGGGTTTGTGACCTCTCCACAACCCACGTCTGCCTGCTCAACAAGTTCAATGTGGTGGCGGATCATATCCTGATCGTGACGCGTGTCTTTGAGGCCCAGACCCATTGGTTAACCGCAGCTGACTTCGTCGCCTGGGCCAGCGGGCTGAACCAAATGGATGGCCTGGGGTTTTATAACGGTGGCACTGCAGCCGGAGCCAGCCAACCCCATAAGCATTTACAGATTGTGCCATTCCCCATGCTCCCCGATGGCAAGCCGTTGCCGATCGAAGCGATGATTGCGGCGATCCCTAACAACGCCGCGATCTTCAACCCTATTGCCTGCTTGCCCTTCCACCATGCCCTAGTACAATTGCCCCCAGCACCAATCAATGCTGAGCAGTTATATCGTGCCTATCAGCAAGCCTTAGTTGCCGTGGATCTGGTGACGGATTCAGACCCGCTTCAGGGTTGCCAAACCGGGGCCTATAATCTGCTGGTGACACGTCGCTGGCTTTTGCTTGTCCCCCGAGAGCGGGATGATTGGCAGGGCATTTCGGTCAATTCCTTGGGATTTGCCGGGACATTGTTTGTGAAAAATGCTCAGCAGCAAGATCGTTTAGCGGCGATCGGGCCGATGGCATTACTCACACAGGTAGCGGTGGCACGGTAAACCGATCAGGTTTTACAGCGGTTACGCTTTTTGAAACACCAGCTAGAAATCCAGCACCCCCTACAATACTGAAGATGATGAATGCGGGGTCAGATCATGGCTAGGGGCTGTCATCATTTAGATTTCAAGCTCTGAGAGTGACTGATTTACAGCCCCTTTCCCTGTTGTTTGGGTCGGGCGCTCTATCCCTTGTCCCATCAAGCTTCTGAGGTTAATTGATGACACGCCCTAAACTCTCCCGTCGCCACTTTTTGCAAGCTGCTGGGGCTGCTCTAACCACGGCAGGCATTGGCCAATGGCAAGTTGAGCGCTACGGCAAGGTATTGGCGCAATCGACCCCCCGGAAGCTGGCGCTGCTGGTGGGCATCAATGACTATGCCGATGCGCCCCTCGGCGGCTGTGTGAATGATGTGATTTTGCAGCGGCAGTTGCTGATTCATCGCTTTGGTTTTAACCCCAAAGACATTCTCCTGCTGACCGATGGGGCAGCTACTCGACAGGGGTTGCTGGATGCCTTTGAGACCCATCTGATTGAGCAAGCAAAGCCCGGTGATGTGGTGGTGTTCCACTATTCCGGCCATGGCTCGCAAGTCCTGGACCCGAACCCAATTTTTACCGATGAGTTAGGCAATGGCTTAAATGGAACCTTTGTTCCTCAAGATGCAACGCTACCGGAGAATTATTTGCTTGGGGGTGAGGTGAACGACATTATGGGGCATACGCTCTTTTTGTTGATGTCAGCCATCCAAACCGAACAGTTTACGGCGGTGTTGGATAGTTGCTTTTCTGGGTCGGCAACCCGTAGCAATGATGAGTTGGCCATTAAACATCGGGCTCGGCTCGGGGGATCAAACATTGCCATTGCCGCGATCGAAAAGGACTATCAGCAACAATGGCTCTCGCGTTTGGGGTGGTCACCCGAAGCGTTTGTCGCAAAGTATCGACAGGGTATTGCCAATGGTGTGGTGCTGGCTGCTACCCAACGGGATCAATACGCGGTGGATGAACCCTTTGCGGGCTTTTGGGCGGGGGCGTTTACCTTCCGGCTGACGCAACGGCTCTGGCAGACGGATACTACGCCTGCGGCGGCGATCGACTATGTCAACAGCATTATTCCCGCAGACTACGAGCAAAATCCGCTGGTTGAAGCGGAGCGGGGCAGTGGCTATGGGCAGCAGCCGATGTTTTTTGTCACGGAACCGAATGGGGCGGCGGAGGCGGTGGTGGTGGAGCGCCAAGGGGACAAGGCGATTCTACTACTGGTTGGCATTGATCCCGGCACTGTGACCCGCAGCCAACGGTTCCAGAGTAGCGATCGCCGTAACTCAGTTTCGATCCTTTACCGCGACGGTTTGGTGGCCGTGGGACCGGTAACAGGGACGATTCGGGTGGGCGATCGCTTGCGGATACAAAATTAAGGAGCAGGTTGCAACCAATAGGTCATCATGGTGCCTTTGCCTTTGATCTCGACCGGCCCGCGCCGGGCAAAGTGGTAGCGATCGCGCAATTGCTCATACACTGCTTTGGTCACTTGAATCTGCCCCGGTTCACCGGACTGTTCCATCCGGGCGGCAATATTCACCGTGTCACCCCAGAGGTCATAGATAAACTTGTTGATGCCAATGACGCCGGCCACCACCACACCGGTATGAATACCAATCCGCAAGGCGATCGGGTCGCCACTGGGCCACCTCAGATCTTGCAGGGCGGTTTGCATCTCGAGGGCCAGATCGGCGATCGCCCGCAAGTGGTTCTCCTGAGGTAGGGGTAACCCGGCGGCGGCCATGTAGGCATCGCCGATGGTTTTAATTTTTTCCACGTTGTAACGGGCGGCTAGGCGATCGAAGCGGGAAAAAATTTGGTTAAGCTGCTCGACCAATGCTAGCGGCTGCATTTGACTGGCTTGGGATGAAAAACCCACCAGATCAGCGAACAGAATGCTAGCCGCTGAAAACTGCTGGGCGAGTGTGCCTTGGAATTGTTTGAGCTGGGCCACGACGGGCTGGGGTAAGACATTGAGCAGCAGCCGCTCGGACTTGTTCTTTTCTAGTCTTAGGGATTGCTCGGCTTGGACACGCTGGCTCACGTCTACTTGAATCCCCACAAAATGGGTTAATTGCCCAGTCTCGGCAAAAATGGGCGAGATGGTGAGCTCATTCCAAAACGGACTGCCATTCTTGCGAAAATTCTTGAGGATGATAGTGCAACTGCACTGGTCTTGGATCGCTTGGCGCAGCACATCCAGGGCGGGTTGTTGCTTGCATTGGCCCTGCAAAAAGCGGCAGTTGGTGCCCAGCACTTCACTGGCGCTGTAGCCGGTCATTTTCTCAAAGGCTGGGTTCACGTAGATCAGCGGCATATCGGGTCGCTGGGCATCGGCCATGACAATGCCCATGCTGCTGGCCGCCAGGGCTTGATCTCGCAATTTGAGGCTGGTTTGCAAACCCTTGCGATACTGGGGAGAACCGCGCCATTGACTCTCGGTGGCATCTTGGGCGATCGCTAGACTCAAGCCGCTGTGATAGGGCTCAACCCGCCAGGTGAGCCAGCGATAGCCGCCCTCTTGATGCCGAAAGCGGTTTTTATAGGTAAGGGGTGTCTGCTGCTTGGGGGCTTTGGCGTCTTGCTCATAGGCATCGGTATCGACAAGGTCATCGGGGTGAATAAAGTCGCTCCAGGGACGGGCGATCAGCTCGGCAGAGCTCCAGCCCAAAACCTGAGACCAGCGATCGCTTACCCACTCAAAGTAGCCCGAGCCATTGCGCACACAGCAGAGGTCGGCCGAGAGCTGACCAAAGCGCTCCAGAAATGACCAAGACGGTTCGGCAGGGGAGGGGATCATCGCAAGGGCAGAACAACAGTAGCAGTCTTCTAAATAGCCATCGGCTTAACTCCTTAGTGTAAACCGGACTGGACTGTAGCCTTTTTTCGGGGGGTGGGCGATCGTTTCCGGAGATATAGATAACCGAGGCCCAGGGTGACTCAGGCACTGCGCTCTAGGGGGATGGGCTAACGCTTATTCTTAGCGCTGGTTGTGTTTGAGCCTTTGAATCAGCTGTTGGGAAATCCGAAAGTTGGTTGCTTGGAGTTTAATAATTGCTTCATCCAAGTCCAGCCACCCTTGAGTCGCAGCTTCGTCTAAAATCCCCACAATACCAATCACTCGTAACCCTCGTTCTTGAGCCGCTTTTCGCCCCAATCGTTCATCAATGAGTAATAAATCAGCCAAGAGTGTTAGCGAGAGCGTAATTGCAGCTTGTTCACCTGGATCGAGGTCATACAAAGCAGGGTCAAGTGTGGGAACAATCTGTGTTCTCATCCAGTCAGGTGGGTCAGCAATCCAACGTTGCAGAGCAAGCGGCGCGTCAGGGTCACGCATCTCTGCGCAGACAGCATCAGGCAGGATAATCTGACCAAACAAACGCGGTAGCAGGTCAAGCTGATCAATCAGCAGCAGATAGTTAATCGGCGAGGTATCCGCAACAACAATCATCGATCGGGTTTACACAACTGCTCGAATGTGGCGCGATCGCTGGCGAGATCATTGATGTCATAGTGGAGATCGGCATTGCGTTCTTTGAGAAAGGCATCAACAGCCCAACGAGAGGATAAGCCCAGGATACGCCCGACTTGAGCATGGGTGAGCTGCTCGGTTTGATAGGCTTGCACAAGCAGGGCTTCGATGATGGTGCGGGAGAGGTGTTCACAAGGGATATGTTGCACCAGCTCATCTGGGAGTTCAAGCGTAATTTGCATGGGACGTGTTGTTTATTTTTAGTGTAGCGGTGGGTCGGGTTGTGGGCGGCTCAAGCGTTACGGATGCGTTGAATTTCTAATGCATTTGCCGAGGTGAGCCAGATACTTCAAGCTGTAAACTAGGAGACAATTCGCTCTCGTTGCCCTCATCTGCTTAACCCCGTGCTCCAATGAGTTTCGCTAACGCCCCCTTCACTCGTTTGCTCCTCTCTGCCTGCTTGGTGGGGGCGATCGCGCAGCTATCCCTTGCCGCTCCCCTGATGGCTCAAACCCAAATTGCCCAAGACTCTCCAGCCGAGAGCGACCTGCCCACTGATTCCCCTGAAGCACCATCAGAAGCTCCCCCCGAAGCGTCCTCCGAAACCCCAGAAACAGCGCCTGAATCGACCGAGACACCACCGGATGTCCCCGAATCTGCCGAGCCCGAATCACCCGAGTCCGAATCTGCAACCCCAGACGCCACAACCCGTGAACCGGCCAACAACAATACCCCCAGCCTGATCAACCAATGTCGACTCACCAATCGCACCCTCTCCGTCTTTACCAAACCCACGGTCGCTGAAGAGAGTGAGATTGTCGCCACGCTCGACCCCGAAACCCCTGTTGTCCTGGCCAGTGCGGGTCACGCGGGCTGGATCAAGATCTCGGAACCCGCTCGCGGCTTTGTGATCGCCCGTCATTTGACCCGTTGTCCCAGCGAGCCGGAGCCGCCCCAACCTGCCACCACGGCTCCCCCGAGCAGCGACTTTCCCTTTGCCCAAGATCCAACGTTGCTCAACATCACCTCAGGGGCTTGTCGGCAGGCAATTGTCGATTTGGCGATTCGTCCAGCGGCGCGATCGGAGGCCCGTCCGTTTATTGGCAGCATCAAAGAAGGGGAAACAATGACGCTCACGGGTGAATCGGTGCTCGGGGATGAATACCGCCTCTGGTTGCAAATTTCGCGGCCCTATCTGGGTTGGATTTCTGGTGGTGTTGAGGGGGGGACAAATTTGGCGTTTTGTGGTTAACGCACCAAGCGCTCCATCCGTTCCCGGAGCCAGAGCTTAATCAAACTGCGCACCAGCAGAATCAGCCAAAAGCCCGAGCCGCACCAGAGGGCGATCGCCCCCCCCAAATAGCCCGCGATCAGCAACCCCACGCCCGCCAAGAGCAGAAAGCCAAATAACCCGGTGTAAACCAGGCATTTGAGAGCCAGGTTAATGCGGCGCAGCAGGCGATCGCTGCGCTCTGAGCGGGTGGGAAACTCAAAATCACCTTGCTCCAAACGGGTTTCCAGCCCCGACATCGCCGTGGTGATGGGATGGGGTTGACGAATCCGGGTCTTAACAAAGGCCGTCGTCTGCTCGGCGACCTTGGCGATCAGGCTGCGCTTGTCTGCGCTTTCGGTGAAGCGCTTAATAAACGGTTGACTGGCTTGGAGCAGGTTGTAGTCCGGGTTGAGGGCACGGGCAATGCCATCAAGGGTCGTGATCGCCTTGACCACAAACATCATCTCCGAGGGCAGGCGAAAGGGCTCTTGCTCAAACAGTGTATAGACCTCATCCCCCATTTCCTCGAATGCCCGCAGGTCGATGGGTTTTTCCCGAAACCGCTCCAGCACAAACTTCACCATCCGTCGCAGGGGCACAATGTTATCGCCATCCGGTTCGAGCAAGCCCATATTGATCAGGCTCTGGAGCAGACTCTCGGAATCGCGGCGAATCACCGCAAACAGGGTTGTCACCATCTCGTCCTGCTTGAGACCGTTGATCTCAGACATGGTGCCAAAGTCATAAAAAATCAGGTGGCCCGCCTGGCGATCGACCGCCATATTGCCCGGATGGGGGTCGGACTGAAAAAAGCCATCCTCTAAGATCTGCTTGAGATAGCAAGAAACCCCCGCTTGAATCAGTTCATCGGGGTCAATTTGGCAGGTTTTGAGCGTCTCCAGATCATCGATTTTGATACCTGGTAAATATTCCAGCGTTAAAACTCTCGTCGAAGTATAGCGCCAATAGACCTTGGGGACGATGATGCCGGGAAAGTTTTGAAAATTGGTCTTAAACCGCTCGGCGTTTTTACCTTCGTGAATATAGTCAATTTCAAAAAACAGGAGCCGAAAAAATTCTTGGTAGAGCGGTTCAATATCATATTTGCGCACATTGGGCAGAAGACGATTGAGCCAGCGAGCCAGATAGTTGAGCAGCTTGAAGTCCAAATTAAACAGGTCTTCCACCCCAGGGCGCTGGACTTTAACCACCACCGCTTCACCCGTGTAGAGCCTGGCTTGGTGAACTTGACCTAAACTCGCGGCGGCGAGGGGATGATGCTCAAAGTTGGCAAAGAGGTCATGCAGCGGTTTACCCAGTTCGGTTTGAACCACCGCGATCGCCTCCTCAGGACTAAACGGCGGCACTCGGTCTTGCAGATGGCTGAGGGCTTCGGCATAGACCGGGGGAATCAGGTCGGAACGGGTAGAGAGAGCTTGACCGAGCTTGATAAAGGTGGGACCAAGCTCCAGCAACTGGGCCATCAGCCATTGGGCACGACGCTCAACATGGCGCGGGTTATTACGGTTTGTGAGGCGGGCCCAGCCCGTCGCCAGACCAAACTGTGCCGCAAACCGAAAAATATCCAACTGTCGGGTGAGCGGGTTGTTCCGCTGTCGTTGCCAACGGGGGGGCTTCATTCAGGTGGACGGGGCGATCGCGCCTTGAAGTGGATCATCGTGAATCATGCAGTCAAATCCTAGCGTTATTTGGGCAGGGTGTTAACAATTATTACGGGCATTGCCTCGGTTGGTGCGGTTGCGAGGAGGGCGATCGCCTGATTTTGTCATAGCGTGTTTGCTATACTCAGGTCAATTCTCAACAGTAAATTATAAAGATTCATTGGATACAGGCTGGTCGCCAGCAACGCCAGGGCATTCTCCTCGTCTTGCGGTTGTCCCTTCAGCAGCTCAATCAATATCAGCCTAGGAGCGTAAACAATTTATGTGTTTCGGTGTCGCATTTTTAACGGGTTGCTATTTCCTCTGGGTTGGCCTCTACAAGCCCCGATTTTTTTGGTGTAGTTCTCAAGTGTTGTCAATGCGGCGGCGCTGGGGTGATACCCCAGCCCAAGCCTTCTATGCCGGTTTAGGGGGGCTGCTCTTGGCAATCCTCTGCTGGATGGTGGGTCCAGCGATCATGTTAGGACAAACCCTCCATATTGCGCTCTTTGCGGGCTTAGTCTATGCCGGGATCAAGATCTACCGTTGGTCGAACCAACCTCGTCCTCGTCCTTCACAGTCAGAATATTCACAGTCAGAGCAGACGTTGGCTTGGCAGCGGCGTAAGTTGGCGCAATTGATCAAGCGTTAGGAATCCAGTGAAACTCCTCGACAAACTGCTCTTACTCCTCGGTGGTGGTGTGGCGGCATTGGGCTTGCTCGTCTTCGTCTTGATTGTGCAAGGCGGTGAAGGCTCCCTGATCAATGCCGCCGGGCGCTGGCTCTCCGTGCGGGAGGCTGAACCGGAAGTCGAGTCGCCCACCTTGATTGTCCAAAGCATCCGCGAAGCTAGCGAACTCACGACTGCCGTTTATTCTCTCGAAACCATTGTGCCCACCAGCCAAGATCGCGTCTGGGGCGACGTGGTGTTGGGTCAGACCAAGCTGCTCTACATTGCCTATGGGGAGGTGCGGGCTGGCATTGATCTCTCACAATTACAGCCTGCGGATGTGGACATCCGTGAAGATGAGCTGGTGGTGCAACTGCCGCCCCCCCAGATCCTAGACCGCGCTATTGACGTTAGTCGTTCAGACGTCTACGACTACGATCGCGGTTTTCTGAACCTGGGGCCAGATGTTGCGCCTGAGTTGCAAACCCTGGCGGCACGAGAAGCTTTGGCAAAACTAGATGTTGCCGCCTGTGAGCAAGATATTTTGGCTCAAGCGAATGCCAAGGCACAGCTAGCGATCACTGAGTTATTGACGCTCTCCGGTTACGAGAATGTGCGGGTCGAGGCAGCAGAGCCCGCAGATTGCGGTGAGGGTGAAACGGAGGATTCAGCGGCTTAGACCGCCTCTGAAGAGGGCTCCAGCAGTGCTTCAAACTGCGCGTAAGGGACTGCTCCCGCCAATGTTTGACCCTGGAAGAAGAAACAGGGGGTGCCGCTAACGCCCAACTGTTGAGCGAGTTCCATATCTTGGGCGATCGCCTCAACCGCTGCTGGACTGGTGCGATCGCGCTCAAATTGCTCCAGATCTAGCCCAAGTCCCTCGGCCGTTGCCACAAAGAATTCCTCCCCCAGTTCATCTTGGTGCCCAAAGAGTGCATCGTGGTAAGCCCAGAACTGGCCCTGCTGCTGCGCCGCATAGGCCGCCTGTGCCGCTGGGACGGCTTGGGCATGAATCTGACTTAAGGGAAAGTGCTTATACACCAGCGCGATCTCGTCCGGATGGTTCGCAAGTAAGTCCTGCACCGTTGCATGGGCCTGGGCACAAAACGGGCATTGAAAATCAGAGAACTCGAGTAAAATTGCCCGGTTTTCGAGCGGGCGGGTGACAGGAGACTGACCGATCAACGTTTCGGGCTCCGTATCCAGCGTCTTGAGAAGACTCTGACGAACCGCTGCCCGCTCCGCTTCCTGTTGGCGTTGGTAGGCCGCAAACGACTCCACCACTACTTCAGGATGCTGACGGATGATCTCCAGAACCTGTGCTTCCAGGTTGGGTCTTGCCAACGCCGGATGGGGCCAAAACCAAAGTAAACTCACCAGAACGAATAGGAGAATTGGATGTCGGCTACGGTTAATGCGTTGAGTCAATTGTTGACTAAATTGCCACAGCATAAAGGTGTGATGTCTAGGGGTCGCCCATGAGCATATAACAAGCCCCTGCGAAGGGGGAGGCGATCGTCTCATTTCGTTAGGTTGATCATCCCGGTTAGAGTCATCGATATTAGGGGTTGTCATCAGTTGGATTTCAAACTCTTACTGTGACTGACTTACAGACCCTTTTCCTGTTTTTGAGGTCGAGCGCTCTATCTCTTGTCTCGTCAGACTTCTGGTGCTAACTACAGACATTGCGCAAGACAGTCGAAACGCAGCAAAATCAGCAATATTGGCTCCGATATTGCCTCCGGCTGAGGGGGCAATTGCCCCCTCAGCCGGAGGTGTCGGGGGGCTGAACCCCTGACAACCGGGTTTGACATCGAGATTTTAGTGCTCCCGAGGAATGCGATCGCTTCGCTTAACCGAAACTCACGTTATGTAGCGTTTTGTAACAAAGTCTTCAGGGGAATCCCAGTCATACGGAAAATTGAGGAGTAACGTGTGCCTTCCCAGCGCCCGAGAACCTGCTTTTAAGGAGACTTTTGATTATGGCTCTATCAGATACCCAGATTTTCATTGCCCTGACCCTGGCTCTGCTCCCCGGTGTATTGGCTTATCGCCTCTCCGCTGAGTTGTACAAGTAAGCTGATCCTCAGCTTCAATCTTGTTTTGGGTATAGGTGCACTGTTTTGAATTGCATCTATACCCAGTTTTTTAAGCAAGATGTCTAGAAACTGTCATCATCTAGATGCTCAAATTCAGTTAGCGTCAGGATTACAGCCCCTAGCTAATTACGCTAATTCGGGCGTGCTATTGCTTATCTTCATCCAGCTTGGGAAGTTAATTCGCTGACACACCTGAGACGATTGCTGTATTCCCAGGAAGAAATGCTTTATAACTGAGATCACCCTGTCTCTTCGCCTTTGCCACCATGAGTGCATCTCCCCAACTTCAACCCTTGCGCCCTCAACGCCCAATGCGCTCTGTTGGCACTGGCTCTGCTAGCATCCTGCGCCCCCTCCGTTCGGCCGGGCCGAAGCGCCGAACCCCTTGGCCGAAAGTTCGACCCACACCATCTCGTCCGACACAATCTCGCTCAAACCCGTCTCGCTTGACGCGATCTCGCCGTAGCCCGCGTCGCCGCCAGCCGTCTGCCCCCCATGCGGGTCTGGCCGCCGAAACCCTCCTCAAGCTCTTGGTCAATGGCGTTCTCTCGGTGGCTGCGGTGATTACGCTCTTAAATCTTTTCCCTTACTATTGGGCTCAGCAGGCTAAACTCCAAGAAGTCCGTCAACAGGTACAAACCACTGAGCAGGAAGTGAGCGGTCTACAACAGGACTTCAATCGTAGTTTTGACCCCTCTCAAGCTCGCAGTGTGATGCAAGACCAGAGTGGTTTACTCGCCCCGAATCAGCGTCGGGTCGTGCTCACCAACGAAGATGCGGAATAAACGGCAGTCCTAGCGCCTCGGACGCCGTCGTGAGCGGGGGGGATGTTGCCAGGCTCGCCAGGCTGCGCCTAAGCCAGCCCAGACGCTGCGGGTACCAATTTGTAATCTTTGGGCTTGGGTTTTTGCCTGGCTCAAGCCATCATCCACCTGCTTGACGACATGGGTGGCGTGACTAATGCCCTCGTTGAGTTCATCACCGAGTTCCGTAAGCTCTAACCCCGTAAGGCGGATCGCTTCAAGGGTTGGGGGGAGATCCCGATCGAGGGTTTCGAGCAGTCGCCGGGCTGTGCGAGCCGTACGCTGGACTTCGCGGAGCGTGGGCAGAGCGGCAATAATGACAGCGATCGCACTCACGGCCACAAAGAGCAGTGATAAACCCAGCCAAAACAATGGATCGCGCACACCGTCACTCTCCGCCTAGGATGGGGTGTCCGCTAGGGGCTTGGCTTCACTGGAGGGCGTTGCTGCAGTTTGGTTAAGGTCGGCAGCGGTAGATTGACTGACTTGAACACCAGCAGCGATCGCGGTTTGCAGACGCTGTAGGGTTCCCTGCCAACGCTCGCGAGTGGAGTGAGAGAGATTATGAGCATGGAGGTTCAGCGTCGTCGAGAGATCTTCGGCCAACTCTGGCAGGGCTTGGGCTGACTTTTTCAGGATGCGGCGGGTTTCCTTGCCGGTTCGGGGCGCAACGAGCAAACCGACCACTGCCCCCACAGTGCTGCCGATGAGAACGCCACTTAAAAAGGAGCCAGAATGATGCTTGGCCATAACTGCTGAGGAGATGTGCTTTCAATTGTATAGCACGATTCTAAGCTGATCTGAATGGCCTCGGCAGTGGCCATACCATAAATGATTTGAGGCGTGTCGTCATACAAACTTTGAACTCCGTCTTGCGGCATTAGGATTGCTCAACTTCGACCAGTCCTAGCTTTTGGGACCAATGCTGCACCATACCCAGCAGGTGCAGTAACTGGCGGAGGTAATGGCCATAGAGTTGGAGCTGATATAGCTGCGATCGCCAGGTTTTGCTGGTGAATCGGGGGGCGCTTAGGGTTGCAGTTGCTTCAGTTAAGGCCGCTTGCGCCGTTTGTTCAAAGGCTTGAAGTAAACGGCGCTGGGTGCGGCATTGTCTGCGCCAGCGCCAGAATTGCCAGCAGAGTGCCAGGTTCACAAGACCAAAGATGCAGTTGAGGAGGATAACGGCGATCGCGGTTGTGGAGAATTCCATTACTCATTGATGGGGAACAATCGGGGCCACAAGACCCGACGTTGGCGTTGTTGCTGTGGATGTGGGCAACAATATCGATTCCCTTAACCCATATCTTAAAGCAGATCACTACGATGCGATCGCCTCACTCAACATCTGACTCAGTTCGGCTTTACTCATCTGATGCGTTGCCACCGCTAAAACCAACTCATAAGCCTCTCTATCACTCAGGGTAAGCTGATAACCATTCAGCCGCAAAAACGTATCCATAACGGCAAAAGCGGTGCGCTTATTGCCATCAATAAACGGATGGTTGAGCACCAAGTGATAAAGATAAGCTGCGGCTTGTTCGGCCAGGGTGGGATGAAGCAACTGCCCACCAAACATGGCTTGGGGTTGGGCGATCGCCGACGCTAACAAACCCTGATCCCGAATCCCCCTTGTGCCGCCAAAATCGGTAATTTGATCGTCATGCAGCCGCAGTACTTGCTCTAAAGTGATAAATTCAGGAGTCCGCAAGACGACGATAGACCTCCGCACGTTCACGTTTTGATGCTAAATAAGCTTGCCAGACGTGATCGCTATAGTCAGTCGATTCTACATCTGGATGCTCTGCTTCTGCCACAATAGTGATTTTCTCAGGCTGCAACTGCTGCACATGGGCCAAGACGGTTTGCAACTGCTCCAAAGAGAGCGAATCCAACGCCGTTATAATTTGTGCCTTCAGTGTTGTGGATTGCGCGATCGCCATCTCATTCAACCTCCCAAATTTCCCTAACCCCTTCAGTCTAATCATTCATTCCCATTCCGTTTGCTCCCATTCGGTCGTGATGTCGTTGTCGAGGAGGGTATCGTCTTGTTGCTCTGCCATGGCAGCGAAGGCTTGCTCCCAGCCTTGGCGCGGTTCGGAGATAGTGCGAATGATTAATGCTGTGCCTTGAACTTCAATCTCGACTTCATTTTTGATGCCGCTTTGTTCGAGGAGGGGTTTGGGGATGCGGATACCTTGGGAGTTACCGATTTTGATAAGGTGGGTGCGGATGGCGTTGCCCATGGGGATGTGGAGAGAAAAGAAGTGATTACATTGTAGCTACGGCTTGGGATGAAGAGGTGGGTTCGACTTTTGCGCTCTCTGGGTGGCCGACACCCGACCCACCCTGGTCGGCGCTGCGCTTGACCTGCCCCTCCCGAGAGGGGATGTCTTTATCAGGACATTTTGCTCGGGGCTTCTCCAGCAATATCCATTGTCTCTAACTGGAGTTCAAGCTGCTCGATCGAAGGCAATTGCGTTGCGAGTTGCTCAGGAAGCTGATGGGTGGCAATACCAATCGGCGTGTTGAGGTTACGCAAAGCGTATTCAGCCGTGGTTTTATTCTGGGTCTTGCAAAGAATAAGCCCAATGGTCGGTTGATCGTCAGGGTGACGAAGTTGGTCATCAATGGCTGAGACGTAGAAGTTCATTTTCCCGGAATATTCAGGTTGGAATTCGCCCATCTTCAGATCAATGACGATGTAACAGCGCAGTTGGGTGTGATAGAAGAGAAGATCAATTCGATATTCCCTGCCATCAACCTCTACAGGATATTGGCTGCCGAGGAAGGCAAAACCCATCCCCAACTCCAGCAGAAAGTCACGGATATTGGCAAGTAAAGCTTTTTCGAGGTCTCGTTCTTGGGCATCTTCAGCCAGGATGAGAAAATCAAAATTATAGGGATCTTTGATGATTTGTTGGGCTAAATCGGATTGAGGTTTGGGCAGGGTTTGCTCAAAGTTGGTGATTGCCCCACCTTGCCGCTGGTAGAGCTGACTCTCAATTTGGTGGACGAGAATATTGCGGCTCCAGCCGTTTTCGAGGGTTTTCTGGGCGTACCAGCGTCGAATTTCTGGATATTTGAGCTTGGTCAGCAGTACAATATTGTGACCCCAAGGCAATTGGTCAACAGCTTGTTGACCAATTTCAGCTTGGCTGTAGGTTTGAGCGAATGACCGCATATATTTGAGGTTTGTTCGCGAAAAGCCTTTCATTTCGGGGAAGGCGCGTTTGAGGTCTTTGGCGAGACGGTCAATGACTTTTGCGCCCCAGCCTTCTTGTTCCTGTTTGCTGAGGATGTCGTGACCAATCTGCCAGTAGAGCTGGATGAGAGCGCTGTTGACGGATAAGGCGGCTTTAAGCTGGCTGGTGCGGATGCGTTCTTTGAGGTGCTCTAGGAATTGTTGGTATTGCTGATCTGAGAAGAGGTTGGCTTGCTGGGGCATGGGGTCAGCTTTTATTGAGGGGAGCAGCGGCAAGGGTTGAGCAATGCAACCAGAAGATGCGGCTGTATGTTAGCACGGTTTTGTCTCCTGCTAGGTGGCCCATACCCAACCCACCCCGGTCGTCGCTACGCGAGACCGCCCCTCCCAAGAGGGGATTTGGGGGTTAGGGGTTGCCGTATTGGCTGGCGAAATGTTCGCGGAGGAGGGCATGGGCGAAGCGGTAGCCGCCACCGACGCGTTGGAGGAAGCCCCGTTCGGTGCAGTAGCGGAGGAATTTGCTGTAGTTCCGGGAACCGTGGCCGAAGAGGTAGAGGCAAAGGCGGAGGCAGAGGTGTGGGATTCCTGGAGTGAATCCTCCTGCATATACACCAAAAAGTAGGCCATAGGCTACACCTTGGGCTAGAACTTGGCTCCAGGTGAATGTTTCTGGAATGACTCGATTCATTACTAGAGGGATTAAAATACCTAAGGGTGAGAACAATAAACCGAAGAGTAGTGAGTTCAGTAATGACTGATGCATTCCTTGATTATCCGTGGTTTTAAAGTCAATTTCTGCTCCCGTCATTGTTTTAAATAGCCCGACAACTATCCCGACAACTAACCCTCCAAGTAGTCCGATAACTATCCCTCTCACTATCCCTCCCGCTATCCCGGCACCTATCCCGGCACCTATC
This sequence comes from Cyanobacteria bacterium P01_G01_bin.54, assembly GCA_039180005.1. Classification (GTDB taxonomy): domain Bacteria; phylum Cyanobacteriota; class Cyanobacteriia; order Cyanobacteriales; family Spirulinaceae; genus SIO3F2. The sequence goes on from JBCDEB010000006.1 coordinate 73,136, forward strand.
CCGACAAATAGTCCGAAAGCTAGCCCAAAAGCTAGCACTCCCATTAGCCCGGTAACTATCCCTTCAACTAGCCCTTTAAACCCTCCCAATAGCCCGATAAGTCCTCCCAGTACTACCATTGATGGCCCAAAAACTAGCACTCCAACCAGCCCAAGAGATAACCCTCCAAATAGCCCGAGAACTAGCTCTTTAGCTATCTCGAAAAATAGCCCTAAAATTAGTCCGAAAACTATCCATTTACGGATACTCCTCCACAGGTTTTTTATTATGACATACCAAAAAAAATCAATCATTTCAACCGTGTATGTATTACTCGGTTTGCCTGGTAGCCTTACAGCTAGTCCGAAAACTAGCAATTGACTGATACTCTTCCTCAAGTTTTTTATTGGGAAATACAAAAGACCTAGAATTAATTCAAGCGTACTTACATCACTCGGTTTACATAGTAGTATAAAAACTAGCACGAAAAACAGCATGAAAAACAGCCCAAAAACTAGCACGGTAACTAGCGCAATAACTGGCTCTCTAAATGGCCATATGAATAGCCTAAAAACCAACTCGAAAGCCAGTCCGAAAACCGACCCAGCAACTAGCCAGAAAACTGGCCCAACAACTAGCTCACAAACAGATATCTGCCAACGATTTTCTAGAAAATCTAGCTGTAGCTCCTCAATAAAAAAATCGGTTTTGCCGTCTTTGATTAACCGTTTTGCTAACCAGCCGAGCCATTGTTTAGTCCATTTATCATTCGGGTAGGGCTTCTTTACCTTTCGGTCTTTCGGTAAGCGTTTTTGACCGTCGCGGGTGGCTGAGGCATTCCCGTTTCTCCGATAAGGTTGTTTGAGGCGATGCTGAATATAAGCATTGAATAGAATACGTCGCCGCTCTTTCAAGTCAACCTCAGGCTGCCACATTTCCGGCGGTAACTCATCGCTCGCCAGCACTAGAATCGTCAGCAGCAGCGGAGAACGGGCCAACCCCAGCTCATCCGATTTATCACTCTGGCGCATAAAATCTGCATCACCCTGAATATTCTGCCAAAGCCAACCCACCTTGGCATTCTGCAAATAGGTCTCAATCTGCCCATCATTCAACGGCTGCAACGTCACCGTCCCATTCAGTCCCAGATTGCTCTTATAAACCTGGTACATCTGGTATATCTGGTACTTATGGTACTTCTGGTACTTATGGTATTTCTGGTACTTCAGGTACTTCTGGTATATCTGGTACTTCTTGTATATCTGGTACTTCAGGTACTTCAGGTACTTCAGGTACTTCTCAAGCCGTGAACAAACCACCAACGGCCAATCCGACCAACCCGGCAGAAAATTATTAATCGCCTTAACACAAGTCTTATGCTGCTTCGACTCATCCAGCCCATCCAGTAGCGGCAAAATCCGCCCCGCCTTAATCCACTTCTCTGCAACATCCTTGCGAACCCCATACTTGAGCTTCAGGTCAGCCACCATCCAACTCGGAATATCCTTATGTTTCGGTTTCCACGTTGAGAGATTTAGCAATACGGGCACAGGTGCAGCCGCATTTCCCTTCGCTCTTGCCACCAACTCCTGCGCCAACTGCAATAGCATCGTCGTTTTCCCCGATCCCGGCGCACCCAAAACCCATAACCGGCCGCCAATTTCCGGCCGGTCATAAATTTCAATCAGCGGCGTCCCCGGTTCGCAGCGCTGACCCGGCGCATTACCCACCTTCACCTCCACTGCCCAAGGCTGGATGACCTGATCAGGAGATTTTGCTAGATTTAGATCCACATAAACCCGCTCGTGGAGCGACTGGGCGAGACGACCTTTGACTTCGTTGTGGACAGCTTGGAGAAGTTTGGCTTCAGCGGGGTGGCGCTTCTTGGGCGGCACAAAATTTGGCATTGAATAAATACGGGAGGTGTGCTGCAAGCCCTATCGAGTTGTTGAGACCTTGCGTAAAATATATCTGTAGATCAGGGTGCTTTTTTCGAGAAATGCGTAAATTGGCGTAATACTAGGGAAGCTGCCACCTACTGCCATCTAACCCAAAGCCTTGACCAGTGCTAGGATTTTTGGCATTGCTGAATTAGAAGAGGAAACGGGGAGGAAGAGGAACAGTGCAGAAACGAAGATAGTGGAATAGCAGCCGAAGGGAATGCTTGAGCATATCCAAGGACTTGGAGTAACAGATTGCCGATTATCTTGTTGAATAATCTGGCTTGGCGCGATCGAAAAAAATTTAGGGACTGTCGTTAGTTGGCTATCAAACTCTTGCTGTGAGTTGCTTATAGACCCTTTTTGGTTTTTGGGTCGGGCGCTCGATTGCTTGTCTCGTAAGACTTCTGATATTAGATGATGTTGCGCCCTAAATTAGCTTGATCAAAAGTTTGCCAAGATTCTGCGTTTTCCTAGACTGGAACACTCTAGAGATGAAGTATTACCCAATTTACGGAGCCTATCACTCGATAATTACCTGATTTTATATATGTCCATCGGTAAAGATATCGAAATTTTGCGAGTGGTCAGTGGTTATCGAGATTTAGATGCTCTATTTGAAGATGGGTGAGCTGTTTAGGCATACAAAAACAAAAAAGCCCCCATTAACCAATAGGGACTTTTCAAATTGAGGAAAAGTGATGGGCCGCGGCTTACATCTCCGGTTTCAGCTCTCGCTCCATCAAAGTTTGTACCGACTCTAACGGCGAAATTTCACCCGCCAGTAAGCGATGGACTTGGGTGGCGATCGGCAGCTTAATCTGCTTCTCTTTCGCTAATGCCACCAAAACTTGAGCGGTATTCACCCCTTCAGCGGTGCTGTTGAGTTCAGTGAGAATTTCTTCCAGGCTCTTGCCCTTAGCCAGGCCCAAGCCGACCCGATAGTTGCGGGAGAGACCCCCATCACAGGTGGCGAGCAAGTCACCGAGGCCCGCTAGCCCAAAGAAGGTTTGGGGGTCAGCACCCACGACTTTGCCAATCTCTAGCATCTCCGGAAGCGCTCGGGTCAGGAGACCCGCCTTGGCATTGGTGCCCAGTTGCAGGCCACCACAGACTCCAGCGGCGATCGCCACCACATTCTTGAGCGTGCCGCCCCATTCCGTACCGATCGGGTCAGGATTGGTGTAGACCCGAAACTGCGCTGAAGAAAAGAGCGCTTGCACCGTTTCAGCAGCGGCAGCATCATGGCTAGCGACCACCGTTGTGGCGGGTAGACCCATCTCAATTTCTTTGGAGAGATTGGGTCCAGAGAGCACCACCACGGGGTTCTGGGGGAAAGCTGCCTGCCAGAGTTGGGAGGGGGTTTCGTGAGTTTGGGGATGCAACCCCTTTGTGGCGGTGACAATAATCGTCGTCTCGGGTAGCCCCACGGCCTGGAGCGTCTCAATCACGCTGGGCACCCCTTTCATCGAGATAGCTGAAACAAGTACGGAACTGTGGGCGATCGCCCGCTCTAAGGGTTCTCCTAAGCGGCGGGACCAGAGATGCACGGTGTGCTGATTGCGCGCGGCCAGACTGGCGAGGGCTGAGCCCCAAGCCCCTGCACCTAATACTGTAACTTCGGTTGTAAAGTCGGCCGTCATCTCAGTGACGGCTCCATTGGTAAAGCTGCTCCCCTGGGTCTTCGCGGTTTGCACCGTTGCAACCCGCTGCAGGGGTGCAGTTGAAGTGGGTAGGATTTTAACCATTCTGGATTGAAAGTTAAGGATGATTGTGCGCGTTTCATCGAGTTCTGCGCTTACACTTGTAGTGATACCGAAACCGATGATCGCCTTGGTTCTGCCAGGGGAGAGAAATCTAAACCAACTTCCCTAAGGTGATCTCTATCTCAGGATAGATGCTCGGTATGCAGCGCTACAGAATTGAGCTCAATGGCATCCTAGAGGATATCTGAAATATAGATAAAACCTTAAATTCAATTGCAGGGGGTTACCCGGTCGAGAAACCCGACCCCTACGTTGATCCGTTGAGACAGTCTCGTTCCTATTCTGTTGTCTTTGCAAATCATTTCTCGGCGCAGCAATGCTCAAAATTTTGCACCTTTCCGATATTCACCTTGGCAGTGGCTTTAACCACGGTCACATTAATCCCGAAACCGGTCTTAATACCCGCCTCGAAGACTTTTTGGGTAGCCTAGAGCGCTGTATCGATCGTGCCCTGGCCGAACCCGTTGATGTGGTGCTCTTTGGCGGCGATGCCTTCCCCGATGCCACACCGCCTCCTTACGTGCAGAAGGCTTTTGCGGCGCAGTTTCGGCGCTTAGCCGATGCCAAAATCCCCACCGTGCTGCTGGTGGGCAACCATGACCAGTATTCTCAGGGCAACGGCGGCGATAGCCTGTCGATCTATCGCACCTTGGCAGTGCCGGGGTTTATTGTCGGCGATCGCATCGCCACCCACCGTATCGAGACGCAGCAGGGCCCACTCCAGGTCTTAACCTTGCCCTGGCTGACTCGCTCCACCCTGCTAACCCGCACCAAAACCGAAGGGCTCTCGATGGCTGAAGTCAACGACCTCTTAACCGCAACCCTCACCCCGGTTTTAGAAGCCGAGATCCGCCAGCTTGACCCCGATGTTCCGACGGTACTGCTCGGGCATCTGATGGCCGATCGCGCCCAGCTCGGTGCCGAGCGCTTCCTAGCGGTGGGTAAAGGCTTTACCTTGCCCATCAGTTTGCTGATCCGCCCAGAACTAGACTATGTGGCCCTGGGTCATGTGCATCGCCATCAAAATCTCAACCCGGACAACAATCCCCCCGTGGTCTATCCCGGCAGCATTGAGCGGGTGGACTTTAGCGAAGAAAAAGAAGACAAGGGTTATATTTTACTCGAATTAGCCAAAGGCCAAGCAGATTGGCAGTTTTGCCCCTTGCCCACCCGCGCCTTTTGCACCCTTAAGGTGGATGTGTCCGAAGCGGCGGATCCCCAAGCAAAATTACTCAAGGCGATCGCCAAGCAGCCGATTCAAGATGCCGTGGTACGCCTCCTCTACAAGCTGCGCTCGGAACAGCTCGACGCCATCGATAATGCCGAACTGCACCGTGCCCTCGAAACCGCCCATAGCTATGCGATCCACCCCGAACTCGTCAGCCAGCTCGCCCGTCCCCGTTTGCCCGAGCTGAGCACTGCCCATGGGCTCGACCCGCTAGAAGTGCTGCAAACTTATCTGGAGAACCACGAACAACTCCAAGACCTCGCTCCCGCCATGACCGAGGCCGCCGAGCGGCTCTTGGCCGGAGAGGCGATCGCCCTGACAATGCCGGACGCCGCTGCAAATTTGCCTGATGCAAATTTGCCCACGGCTGAACCAGCCGAGCCGCAAGCCGACCCCCAACGCAAACAGTTGAGCCTGTTGTGATGGGGTATCGCAGACGCTCCACTCGTCAGCGCATGGCTCGCATTGTGGAACAGTGGCTGCTTGTGGAGCCGCTGTTGCTCGCCACCTGGACCAGCCACGCCCTCGTCGTCGCACCCCGTATCCAAACCATCCGCGTGCAACGGGGTCGCATTGAATATAATCCGGGTTTTATTGAGCAATTGAGCGATCGCCACCTCGAAGCCACCCTACGCTTTGAAGCCCTACGCATTCTGCTCAAACACCCCTACAGTCGGCGTCAAGCCCACTCTACGATCAGCTATGCCGCGAGCAATCTAACGCTCCAGGAATATTTGCAGACCGAACTGCCGTTTCCCCGGGCGCGGGAGGTTTTTGGCGACCGCAGCTATGATCAACAGTTCTTTGAGCTTTACTACCACAAACTGCTGGAGCAACAGCCAGCCACTGGGTTAGCTGCCAGCTCGGAGGAAATGGCAGCGGGAACAGGCATAAGCGGGGATGTATTGGCGTCCGGCTCATCTGATTTGGCGCCTGAATCCGATGGGTCAGCCGAATCTGAGCCGACGGCAAATGCCAGCGATCGCCCCCTCGATCTCCTCTCGGTCTATACCGATTCAAATCTAAGTGGTGTCGAAAATACTGACCAATGGGATCAAGATGAATTATTGAGCGATCGCCTTGATGAATTGGTCAGAAATGCCCAAGCCAATGACAGTTGGGGCAGCATTGGTGGCAAACTGCGAGAGCAAATCCTGGCCAATCTGCATCCCAAACTCGATTATCGAGCCGTCTTACGGCAGTTTCGCACCTCGATCCTCAGCCAGCAGCGACGGCTGACGCGCATGAAACCCAATCGCCGTTATGGCTTCGCCTATATGGGCAGTCGTCGCGACTTTACGACCCGACTCTTGTTTGCCATTGATGTCAGTGGCTCGATGGGAACTGAGGAGCTACGGCAGGGGTTTTCAGTGGTGAACCGCTTTTTTAATTATGGGGTGTCGGCGATCGATGTGATTCAGTTTGATACGGAGCTCACTGCCGACGTGATGACTTTCCGTCGCGCCCAGCACAACATCCAATTAACCGGGCGAGGCGGGACGAATTTTGCCCCGGTTTTGGCGTATCTAGACGAACACCGGGATTACGATGGGCTGATTATTTATACCGATGGTTATGCCCCTTGCCCCGCGCTGCCTCGGAATCGGCGGACTCGTATTCTGTGGTTATTTGTGAGCGAGGCGCATTATCGGAGTTGTTATCCGAATCTAGAGCAATTGGGGCAGGGGGCTTATCTTAAATGCTCTGCAAGAGAGATGCCAGTCATGTGAGATTTGTGTGTCTTTATGGAATTTATATACTTTTGTGACAGCCGATTTTTTCTTTATGTAAGGAAAAACAAGATGTCTTAGAGTGACCTAACAAACTTAAACTTGCAGACTCTTAGTTGAAGCGTCTTTGTCTACTTCCAACGCTTGATTTTACCAAGTTCAGTGGTGGGGGGTAGGAACAAACGTCAAGTTCAAGATTAAACACGAGATCCAACAAACGACTTCGAGTCAGGATAGATATATGGGTATCAATTCAAAACAAGCAGCCTTTGCCAGCAACATGGCGAAGGCAGTCAAGGGGTTAGTTCCGAGTCTGGCGACTGCTTCAATTCTCACGGTGGGCTTAGTCACTAACGCAACTGCAGGCTCCCTCATCAACAACAACACAGTCATGCTGGGAGTTGATGATTTTGGACAGCTTAATATCTTTGGTGGAACTCCTTCATCAGGCTCAGGAACTCGCTATGTAGGGTTGCGGTATCTGCCCACAGGTGCCGACGCAGTTGCACCCGGTTGTCTTTGTGAAGGTTGGGGCGTGGCAGATTTTGCTACAGGGATTACGGGTTACGCAAACAACGCTCCTTTTCTTGGAAGCTTTGGTCTGACGGCCCAGTCTTTCACCCAGCCTAATCCTGATGAAGCGTTACTATCGGTCAAGGTTGGGGAAACGTTCTTAGTCACGCATCACTATAAACCGACAGCTGAGACGGACTATCTCTATGAAGATCTCGTTACCATCAAGAATATTGGCACAACCACAGTTAATGACCTGCGATTTCGGCGTGTGGTGGACTGGGACGTAGAGCCTACATTTTTTAATGAGCATGTGACCATCGACAGAACCGCCATGGCTGCCAATGTTCTATTCGCTAGCAACAACGGTTTCGCTTCGTCTAATCCCTTAGTTCCTGGGGGAAATCTCGGAGCAACAGGAGATTTCGAGGATTTCGGACCGATGGATCAAGGTGCCCTGTTTGACTTTGGTTTTGGAGCGCTTGGGGCAGGAGAAGAATTCTCGTTTACAACCTTCTATGGTGCTGCTCCCACAGAGGCAGCGGCATTGGGTGCATTGGGTGCGGTCAGTGCCGAAGTCTACTCTTTTGGGCAGACTGCGGATGGGGCTGTTACAGGTGAACCAAATACATTTATACTAGGCTTTAAAGGAGTGGGTGGCAAACCCATCCCAGAACCCTCTTCTATGCTAAGTTTATTCGCCTTGGGTGCTTTTGGTGCCGGTTCTTCTGTGCTGAAACGCAAATAGCAATAGAGATGAGCTGTTATGGCTCTAAATTGCATCTTAACCAATGGCGATCCTGGAAAAAACATAAGCTTGCAGGATTTCTACTATTTTACCCAACGGAAAAATAGGCAGTTTGAATGAGCGACAGCTTATCTCAATGGAGTTGTGGTGGGTATTCTCCACCGCAACTCCTTCTCAATTTTGTAGGAACCATCATTCTAGACAAAGTGCGATCGCCAATAGTTTAGGGTGTGTTAGCCCACCACAACTCACTCTCAATTTGATAGTGATCGCTGCTCTTTTATATAGTGCCGTGGCACACCTAAAAAAACTGAGTTTCAGTTAAGCCAAGAGCACAAAAACTTATAAAACTCCATGAAATCAACAATACTGGCTCCGATATTGCCGGAGCCCGTCGGGAGCCCTCTCCCCCTCAGCGGGAGGTGTCGGGGGGCTGTACCCCTGACAACCGGGTTTGGCATCGAGATTTCTAGGCTTTGAGAAATGCGATCGCTTCGCTTAACCGAAACTCACGTTAAAAAAGGGCATTAGGGAGTTAGGTTAGGTTTCGTGCCTGATGCTGTTGGCGAAATACAAATAACGTTACAGAGTGAGCCAGAGCGTCTCTCTAGGATGAAGAGCAGAGAGTGAGAGGCAGGATGTAATGTCTGATGTTACATTGAAGAATCCCCGCAAATGTCGCCCCAGAAGAGACAAGGCAAGTGGCGCGTAACGCACCGCGTCCCGATATGAAGAACACGATCGCCGAATCGAAAACCTCGGGGTTTGACATCCCCCACCGCATCGGCGAACTGAGATAAAATGGGTCGAGGCTATCGCTCAAGTTTCATGTCTGTGTCTGATTCCGCCCCCAGCCCTGTCCCTGCACCCTCCATTTCCCCACATTCAATCTCTCCCATCCCAACCCCAACTCAAAACGTCTGCTATTGGCCCGGCCTGCCCCTGGCGCTGCTCATCATCAGTCTCTACCTCTGGAGTTGGCTGGCCCTGCTGCCTGTGGAATTGTCGCAACTCTCCGGCGGCTTGATAGTAGGGGCGATCACCCTGCGGATGTTTTTGCATACGGGCCTATTTATTGTTGCCCATGATGCGATCCATGGCACCCTTTGTCCCCGCTGGCCCCGGCTCAATGATGGCGTGGGGGCGATCGCCATGTTCCTCTATGCCCTGTTTCTCTACCCCGTGATGCGCCAGCAACACCTCCAGCATCACCAAACCCCTGCAACACCGGATGACCCAGACTATGCGCCCCGCTGGCATAACAACCCCTGCCTCTGGTACGGTGCCTTTGTCTGGCGCTACCTGCAAGGATCCCATCGCTGGGTGGTACTCGGCGGCATGACGGGGCTCTTTCATAGCCTACGCCTTTTCGGTCATCTGTCCTGGATCAATCTGCTCCTGTTTTGGGTGATTCCCAATCTCCTCAGTTCCGTGCAACTCTTTCTGGTTGGCATCTATCTGCCCCATCGCCAACCCCTTGAGGGCTATCCTGCCCCCCACCGCTCCACGACCCTGCCCTTGCCGCCCTTCTGGTCATTGCTGGCCTGCTACCACTTTGGCTACCATTGGGAGCACCATGAATATCCCCATGTGCCCTGGCATCAGTTGCCCCGCTATCGATTGAGAGCCCCCAGCCGAGAAATGGTATCGTGAGAGCATCTTTATTTTCCTTAACAAAGGTTAACAATCTTGTTTGAGCTAGCCTGGTTTTTCCTGCCCGACTGGGCCACCGCCCCCACCCACCATCATGCCCGTTGTGCCCGTCAGGGGTCGCGCTGGTCGGTGTTTGGGGCAGCGGCATTTTTGGTGTCTGTGCCGGTCTTTTTTCAAGCCCCCTTGGTTCGTTGGTCGCCGGAGTTGGGGCTGGTTTCCACCCTGCTCTGGTGGCTGGGAGCGCTCGGGCTCTGGTGGTGGTATCCACGTCAGCCCTGGGCATCACTGCTGTTTGGCTTTAGCTGGAGTTGGCTGGCCGGCTCAATTTATTGGGGATGGTGGCGAACCGAGCCGCTCTTGCATCTGCCGATCGAAGCCATTGCGCTGCCCATCGCACTCTGGAGTCTGTGGCAGGGCCAGGGGCGGCTGGGTGCGGGCTTCTACTTGGGTTCACTGGTGGGAACCGCCATTACGGACTTGTTTTTCTACCCCACCCACTTGATTCCCTATTGGCGAGCAGTGATGAGCCTGCCTGCTGCAGATATTCCGGCGGTGCTTCAGGGCGCAGTGGCCCAACTGCAAACCCCCTGGGCGGCGGCCTGGGCGGTAATTTTAATTGTGAGCTTACTGGTCATGGGGCTGCGATCGCTCCGCAGCCCATCGCTGGCCGCCTGGGCGTTTGGTGGTGCGGTGCTAAGTACTTTACTGGTGGATGGTTTATTTTTAGGCTCGGTCTATTTGTTGCTTTGAGCCCTATCGAGGAAACAAAGTTCTGGTTAGAGCAACACAGCAAAGAACGGGTCGGGGCAATCTCTCCTAGGGCAAGTTATCCGGATCACACCCACAAGTCAGTGGAGTGGCCGTTACTGCTCCCTTCGCCCATGAATTTCTGGGCACAACCTTCTACAATGAATCCGGATTGCATCTTGCTCCGAATCTCCCCCAGCATTTTCCTCTGGCTTCCATGACGGTTGGCGGCATTCCCTATCTTCTTCTGCGCACGGCCAGTGGTAATCGTTACTTACCATTGGTCGGTCGTCATAGCTGGACAGTGGGGCGCAGTTCTGAGAATAATTTTGTCATTCCTGATAGCTGGATTTCCCGTGCCCATGCCTTGATCCAATTCACCGAAACCCATGAGTTTTATCTGATTGATCTGGGCAGCCGTAACGGCACCTTTATTAACGGGCGTCGGGTGGGGATCCCGATCTTGCTGCGGAATGGCGATCGCCTCGCCTTTGGCCAAACCGATCTCGAATTCCACTGTCCGCCCCCCACAACACCCTTGCCGTCCCGTCGCAGGGACTCTAAAGAGCTCTCCACAGCGGTGCTCCATGTGCGTCGCTTGATCTCAGTAATGGTGGTGGATATTCGCAACTTCACGGTCTTGACCCGCAGAATGGATGAAAAGCTCCTCTCTAGCTTGATCGGCGACTGGTTTCGGCAGGCAGGAACCATTATTCGTGAGTCGGGTAGTTGGGTGGATAAATATATCGGCGATGCGGTGATGTCGATCTGGTTCCACGAAGCCGACGATAGCATCACGAACGAAGAGGTGATCCAGATCTTTCGGGCCGTCAGCGACCTCAACAAAATGACCGCCGATCTGGGCAATCATTATCCCCTGCCCTTTCCCCTCCAAATTGGGGCCGGCATTAATACGGGCTATGCTATGGTGGGCAATACCGGAACGGGCGATCGCCCCGACTACACGGCGATCGGCAACACGGTCAACGCCGCCTTCCGCCTTGAGTCTTGCACCAAACAGATCCAGCGCGACATTGCCCTCGGAGAATCAACCTACAACTACCTCAATGGCTTTGGCTCCGCTCAACAGCGCTTTGCCGAACACGAGGTCTCCCTCAAGGGCTACGAAACCGCCACCCTAACCTATGCCTCCACCTTCGAGGAGCTCGATAATTTTCTGCTCGACAAGCTGCTTTGGGATCATGATTTGTTGCCGTAGGGGTTAGCGGATTGGGGATAAGACATTTATCTTATCCACAAAGAAACGTTGAACCTTTAACCCGAAGACATCTGTTTGCGCCATTTTTTAACCAAAAAGACCAACAACATCAACCCACCCCAATAGGGGCTCCAGACCAAGAGCCAGAGGAGGAGGCGAAGGAAGCCCACGGTGAAGTCTTGGAGCGATCGCGTCGCGGCCTGCCAGGTTTGACCAAATTGTCGGCCCAGGGGGTTGCGATCGGGGTAGGTTGTGACCAGGGCATCCAGTTGCACAGTGATTGTGGAATAGGCGACGCGGTTTTGCAGGTCGCTGCGTCGGGCGTCGATCTGTTCAATCTCTTGACGCACCGATCGCAATTCCTGAGACACGGCCAAGACATCACTCATCGAACCGGCGCGATCGAGAATCTCCAACAGCGACTCCTCGGCCTTACGCAGGTTGCGCAGCCGGGCCCCCAGGTCCACGAGCTGATCGCTCACATCCTGGGCAGAGATCGTCTCAGACGTGACCTGGCCCAGCTCACTAAAGGCATCAAGGGTGGCCTCCAGACGGGCCTGGGGAACCCGCACTTGCAGGGAGGCAAACTCCTGGCCGCCACTGTTGTCTGGCTGTTGGTGGCTCAGCTCCAGAATATCGCCCTGTTGTTGTTTGAGGATGTTGCCCAAGTCGGCGATCGCCTCCGCCACCGACTCAACCTCCAGCACCAGACTCGCCGTTTTAATCAACTGTGGCTTGACCGTTTGCGCGTCGGGAGGGGCATCTGGAGCAGGAGCATCACCCGCCTCGCCACCTTCAGGGCCAAAGTTAGCCTGATCCGCCTCGGCCACCGCCGCTTTCTCGCTCGTAGCCTCGGTCATCACTTCGGGAGGGCCACCGCAGCTCGCGAGGGCAAGACCCAGCGTCAGGGTAAAGCCAAGCAGCCGGGAGGAGAAAGAACGCAACATGGGAGAGGGGGCAATGATTGGGAATCTTTCCCTCAGTATGGCGGAGCCCTCAGAGAATCGGGGGAATGTTACGGTTTTGGTAACGGTGTTAACAAAATAATGACCGTGGCGGGCAAGATGCCTGCGCTACAAATATAAATGAAGAAAACCGTAGCGCAGGTGGTCGCTGAGCTTGTCGAAGTGCGTCTCGCCTGCCCGTATGGATCATCCTGTAATTTAAACGCAATTTGGTAGGAGTTCTCGACAGGTGTCTGACCAACCCCCCGCAAACGAACAAATCTGGATCGTCACAGCCGCTGAGCCCGTAGCGGGTAGCAAAGGCGGTAATCCTTACCATTCCCGGAGTGGCGCAGCAGTGGCCAAGGCCGTGCAGGTCAGTGTTGGGGCACTGCAAAACAATATGTCGCGGTTTATCCAGTTGGTGGGGAGCATTTTTCAGCAGGCGGAGACGGTGGCTGGCATGGAGCTCGATGAGGTGAAGCTTGCGGTGGACGTGACGGCGGATGGGGATGTGAAACTCATGGGTTCGGGTGTGGGCCTAGAGGGCAAGGGGGCGATCGAACTGACGTTTAAGCGGAAGCGAAACCCTGATTCTGCCTGAATGGGCCGACCCACCTCCCCCCTCCGGGTTACTCCTCCCAAGAGGAAATAAGTACAAAATCCCCTCTCGGGAGGGGCAGGTCAAGCGCAGCGTAGACCAGGGTGGGTTCGGGTGTGGGCCACCAACGCAACAATGTGTTTTTTTGACATTGAACTAACCTGCATTATTCATGACATCTACAGAAATTTCTGAAAGCCAGATTGAGCCCGGTGACGGGCAAGATGTACTTCGACTCCGCTCAGCAACCACCCGCGCTACGGACTGTAATCTAGGAAAGAACCGTAGCGCAGGCGTCCCACCTGCCCGATGAATAATTCAGGCTAAACTGAACAAAACCCGTTTTCTCCCCCGTCATGGCAAATTGGGCTTGGATCATCGGCATCAATGAATATCGAAATTTGCAATCGCTCCAGTATGCAGTGGCCGACGCAGCGGCGATGCGAGACTATTGCAAGGATGCAAAGTTCGATCGCATTTTCTACTTCGCCGATCATTCCCCCGGATTCACCGCCACCGATGGTTCCTGGCAGGAAACCCAGCCCACCTTTGGCACCTTAATCTCGTTTCTAGAAGATTTCTTTGCTGCCCAATCCCTCGGCGATGGGGATAATTTTTGGTTCTTTTTTAGTGGTCACGGGTTACGTCACGGGGGCCATGATTATTTTCTGCCCAGTGATGCCAATCCCCGTAATGTGGAGCGCACGGGAATTCCCGTCTATGAACTGACGGAACGGCTGCGGGCAGTGGGAGCGGATAATGTGATTTTGCTCTTGGATGCCTGCCGGGATTTGAGCGATCATTCGGGCTATGGCATCGGCGATGAGGCGCACCAAGGCGTGATTACGCTCTATTCCTGTGCGCCGAGTGAGAAGTCTTATGAGATTGAGGATTTAGGGCGGGGGGCGTTTACAGCCGCACTCTTGGAAACGTTCGAGACGCCGAACTGTGCAACGGTGGAGAAGTTTTGTCGGCAGATTACCTATCGTGTACCGCAGTTGAATCGGCAGTATGGGAAGCCAGGGCAACGGCCGATCGCACGGGTTGAACCCAACACAAAGAATTATTGGATTTTGTTGCCGAAGTTGGCAACGGATCAAGATCTCAGCCGAATGCGGGAATGTGCGTTTGAAGCTGAGGCTGATAGAGATTTACTGGAAGCAAAACGTTTGTGGTGGAGAGTTCTCAGCATTGATCCCTCTGATTCGAGGGCAAGAACACGTTATGAAGAGGTGGTATTGACGTTGGGTATGGGTCAATGCACGAAACCAAAACCTCAAGCTAGGCAAAGAGAGACTAGAGTAGCACGTCCGAAAAGTGCAAAAATTCGGACAGCGCGTTCAGTTTCAAGTTCTCTGGCTTGGTCGTTGCCCAAAATATCGCGGCGGGATGTGCTTTATTTTAGTGGGGTAGTAAGTGCAGCGTTGTCAATTGCGTTTGCGAGGTGGGTTGATGGTATCCGACGCTCTGGTGAGACGAGTATTGAACCAGAACCAGAAACACCACAACCCCCACCATCTCCTAAACAGACTCCAGCAACAATGCCTCAAACGCCTTCTGGGGATTCATCACAAGGCTCACAGATTTTTGATTTAGGAAATGGCGTCACATTAGAGATGGTGGCGATATCAGGTGGGACATTCATAATGGGTGCGCCTGAAAGTGAGGCGGAAAGTCGGGATCGTGAGCGACCGCAGCATGAGGTTACAGTCCCAGCATTTTGGATGGGGAAGTACGAAGTGACGCAAGCACAGTATGAAGCAGTGGTGGGAGAGAATCCGGCACAATTCAGGGGTTCCAATCGCCCAGTTGAAAAGGTCTCTTGGAATAAGGCTCAAACGTTCTGCCAAAAGCTCTCAACACAAACAGGGCAAAAGTTTCGGCTGCCCAGCGAAGCGGAATGGGAATATGCCTGTCGCGCCGGAACCACAACCCCCTTCTACTCTGGTGAAACGATCACGACTGACCAAGCGAACTACGACGGTAACTCTACCTACGGCAATGAGCCAAAGGGGAAATATCGAGAACAAACCACCGATGTGGGCAGCTTTCCGCCCAATGCCTGGGGTCTCTACGATCTACACGGTAATGTTTGGGAATGGTGTGAGGATGTTGTTCACGAAAGCTACGAGGGCGCACCCACCGATGGTTCAGCCTGGCTAGCAGGTTATGAGAATGATAATCGTTTTCCTGTGCTGCGTGGCGGTTCCTGGCTCGACTTTCCGGGGGCTTGCCGCTCGGCTTTTCGCTTCTTCTATTCGCGCGATCTCTCCGTCGGCAACGTGGGTTTTCGTATTGTGTGCGACCCCCCCAGGGCGCTTCTTGGCGCTTGAGCTCTTAGCCCTTCCCAAAGCCGCCGAGAGGCGGCCGGCTTTTTGGGCATCAATCATCAATGTTGGGTAGGGGAGGGTTTGAAACCCTCCCGCCGCCGGAAGGCTGATTTAACCGCCGCCCCTCCTTGGAAACCCTGCACGGGCAGGTTTGAAACCACTGGTGTGAACTTAACGCTGGGATGCCTGCCCCGCCTGGGGTTCAAACCCCAGGCTAATAGCGAAAGTAGGCTAAAGCCCACTCATCCAGAAAACTCCGGAACCCGTTTTAACGGGTTTTCGCTATGAGCCAGGA